>DATKDF010000198.1:0-7741 GCA_035512795.1 Vicinamibacterales bacterium | reverse complement strand
CACGACCGCAACGGCCGGCGCGCCGGTCCGATCGCCGGGTTCGATAAGCCGGCCGGCGATGGCGCCAATCCTCAGCACCGGGAAGTAGTCCGGATTGACGGCCTGGAAACCCGCCTGCAGCGGTGTCGTCGCGGCTGCCTGGCTGGCGGCCGGCTCGAGGAAGAAGCCGCTCACCCAGTTGCCTCGAAGCGGCAGCCGGTTGGCAAACGCGACTGCCTCGACGCCCGGCAGCGCGCGCAGGCGTCGGGCGGCTTCTTCGAAGAACGCGAGTCGCGCGTCGCCGGTTGCGTAGCGATCGACGGGCAGCGGCACGTTCAGCGCAAGTACGTCGTCGGGGTCGAAGCCCAGTTCAACGGCGTTGAGCTTCATGAGGCTCCGCGTCATCAGCCCCGCGCCGACCAGGAGCAGCGCCGACACCACGACCTCGGCAAACAGCAGCGTCGTCCAGACGCGGCCGACGCCTTGGCCGGCCGTGGTCCGGCTCTCCGAGCGCAAGGCGTCGGCCGGCAGCGTGCGCCCGACATGCCACGCCGGGCCGAAGCCGATGACGAGGGCCGTGCCCAGGGCCACGACGAGCGCGATGGCCAGTAACTGTCCGTCGAGGGCGACCGTCTCGAGGTTGGGGATGCCGGCCGGTGCGCTGGCGATGAGCAATCGCATGGCGACGATGCCGAAGCCGATGCCCGCCGCGGCGCCGAGTGCCGCCAGGACGAGGCTCTCGGCGAACCACTCGAGGCGCAGGCGCGCGCGGCTCGCGCCGAGCGCGACGCGGACGGCGACCTCGCCCGTCCGGCCGAACGACCGTACGAGGAGCAGGCTGGCGACGTTGGCACAGGTCGCGACCAGCACCAGCGCCACGGCGCCGAGCAGTACGGCCATGAGCACCCGTACCATGGATCGATCGACCGAGCCGATGTGATCGACGAGCGGCCCTGCGGCGGCGCCGAGGCCGGCCGCGCGCTCTTCGGTCGCCGCGATCGTGCTGGCCGTGGCCGCGAGGGCCGCGTCGAGGGCCGCGACCGACGTGCCGGGTGCAAGCCGGCCGACGACGCGAATGAGGTGCTCGCCCCGGCCGGTCATCATGTCCGGCGGGTAGACGAGCGGGATGTAGAAGGCCGCGCGGTCGGGCGTGCCGGCCGTCGAGACCGCCACGAAGGAGTCGGGCAGGACGCCGACGATCTCGTGCGAGCGTCCGTCGAGGGCGAGGCGCCGGCCGACCACCGCGGTGTCCCCGCCGAAGCCCGTGCGCCAGAGCGACTCGGACAGGACGACGACCGCGTCGTTGCCTTCGACGTACTCGCCGGGCGCGAACGTGCGGCCGAGCCGGGGCACGCCGCCGAGCACGTCGAAGTACCCCGGCATCACCGCTTCGCCGACGAGCCGGTCGGGTGTCGCGGCGCCCGTGACGTTCCGCGCCACACGCGCGTAGCCGGCCATCGTGGCCAGGTCGCCGGCCTGTTCCCGGTAGTCCGCAAGGTTGGCCGGCGCGACGGCGATCGGCTCCGTCTCGCCC
This sequence comes from Vicinamibacterales bacterium, assembly GCA_035512795.1. Lineage (GTDB taxonomy): Bacteria > Acidobacteriota > Vicinamibacteria > Vicinamibacterales > SCN-69-37 > DATKDF01. The sequence goes on along the minus strand of DATKDF010000198.1, from coordinate 6,228 downwards.
GAGGGCGACGTCATCGTCTCCCACACGGCCACGAGGCGATCGGGGTCGGCGTAGGGAAGCGGCCGGAGCATCGCGGCGTACACGAGGCTGTAGATGGCGAGGTTGACGCCAATGCCGAGGCCGAGGATCGTCACGACCGAGGCCGTCAGGCCGGGCGATGCGGCCAGCCGGCGCACGGCGCGGCGGAGGTCGGTCCCGATGGTCTCGAGGACGCGAAAGCCGCGCCGGTCGCGGACGGCTTCGGCGGTCGCGTCGAGGCTGCCGAACTCGAGGCGCGCCGCGCGGCGCGCCTCGGCCGGTGACAGCCCGCGCGCCAGGTGCTGCTCGGTGAGCAGATCGAGGTGATGCCGCAGTTCGTCGTCGAGGTCGCGCGCGATCCGGCCGCGTGTGAAGACTTCGCGGAGGCGTGCGGCGAGCACGCGCCAGCGGGTCACGATGCCTCGCCTGCGCGCATGATGCGGCCGACGACGGTCGAGACGCGGTCCCAGCGGTCGGCCTCGACATCGAGCTGCTTCGCGCCGGCGCGGGTCAGCTCGTAGAACTTCGCGCGCCGGTTGTTGTCCGAGGCGCCCCATTTCGCCCGGATCCATCCGTGCTGTTCGAGGCGGACGAGTGCTGGGTAGAGCGTGCCCTGGTTGAGACGCAAGGCGTCGCCGCTCATCTGCTCGAGGCGTCGCGCGAGGCCGTAGCCGTGCTGGGGGCCGAGTGTGTTGAGCGTCTTCAGGATCAGGAGCGCGAGCGTGCCCTGGAGGACGTCGGTGCGGTCTGTCATGTTGAATTCCAACAGGAGCTTACCGCCGGCTCATGTTGGATGTCAACAGGGGCGTGCGACGTCGCCCGTCCGCCGCGCGCGGCGCGGTGTCACGTCCGGGCCAGATACTCGTGGACGAGCCGTACGGTCATCGATCCCTCGCCCACGGCCGATGCCACCCGGTTCATCGCGCCGGCCCGCACGTCGCCGGCGGCAAAGACGCCCGGCACACTGGTCTCGAGCAGGAGGGGCTCGCGCGACTCCTTCCAGATCTTCGAGGCGCCCTCGGCCGCCAGGACGTCGCGGCCGGTGACCACGAAGCCCTTCGCGTCGCGCATCACGGCATCCGGGAGCCAGTCGCTCCGCGGACGTGCTCCGATGAACACGAAGATCGCGTCGCTTTCCTCGACCCGGCTGACGTCATCGTCCAGCGAACGGAACGTGACGCGGTCCACATGGCTCCCGCCCTCCACCCGTTCCACCTCGGTCCTCGGCACCACCCGGATGCCCGGCGTCCTGGCGATCTGCTCGACGAGGTAGTGCGACATCGTCTCGGCGAGCGATGCGCGGCGCACGACGATCCGGACGTCGGCGGCGAACCGCGAGAGGTACATGGCGCCCTGGCCGGCCGAGTTGCCGCCTCCGACGACGATGACGCGCCGGCCCGACAGCACGGGCGCCTCCGTGGTGGCCGCGCCGTAGTAGACGCCGGCCCCGGCGTACTCGGCCATGCCCGGCGCTGGATGCTCGCGATAGATCATTCCGGTGGCCGCGACCAGCGTTCGCGTCACCAGTTCGCGGCCGTCGGCAAGGGCAAGGCGCTTATAGCCCGCATCGATCGTCACACCCGCGACCTCGAGCGGCGCAAGGCACTCGGCGCCGAGACGTCTGGCCTGCGTCAGCGCGCGCCGGGTCAGTTCGGCGCCGCTCACGCCGGCCGGAAAGCCGAGGTAGTTCTCGATGTTCGAGCTCGTGCCGGCCTGGCCACCGGGCGCCAGACAATCGAGCAGCAGCGTGCGGAGCCCCTCCGACGCGCCGTAGACCGCGGCGGCGAGCCCGGCCGGACCGGCACCGACGATGACGAGGTCGTAGAGATCGGACGCGGCCGAGAGCGACCGGCCGAGCCGCTCGGCCACCTGCCGGGGCTCCGGGCTCCGGAGCACGCTGCCGTCCTCGAACACCAGCACCGGAAGGTCGTCGGTCCCGACCCCGGCCGCCTCGACGAGCGTGCGGGCGTCCGGCTCGCGCTCGATGTCGAGCCACCGGTACGGAATCAGGCTGGCCGCGAGGAAGTTCTTGATCGCATGGGATTGCGGCGACCACTGGTGTCCGACGAGCCGCAGTCCCGCGGCTTCCGGCCGAGACTCGGCCTGCCACGTATCGAGCTGGTCGTCGACCACCGGAAAGAGGTGTTCCTCCGGTGGCTCCCACGGCTTCGCGAGGTAGTAGTCGAGCTGGGCCTGGTTGATCGCGTTCACCGCCGCGTCGATGTCCGCGTAGGCCGTGAGCAGGACGCGACGGGCCGCCGGATAGACACCGCGCGACCCGGCCAGCACTTCGTGCCCCGGCATCCCCGGCATGCGTTGATCGCTGATGATCAGGGCCAGGTCGTCGCCCCGGCTCTTGAGTTCGCGGACGGTCGAGAGCGCTTCTTCGCCCGAACTCGTGCCGAGCACCGAGTAATGCTCCCGATATCGGGATCGGAGGTCCCTCCGGACCGCGGCGAGCACCTGCGGGTCGTCGTCGACGACCAGAATGACCGGCTTCTTCACCCGGTCGCTCCACCGGCGCGCGGCGCGACCGTCGGCAGCGAGACGCGGAACTCGGTCCGGCCCGGCCGCGATTCCACCGAGATCTCGCCATCGTTGTGGCGGACCAGGCGCCGGACGATGTCGAGACCGAGACCCGTGCCCGCGCCAACCGGCTTCGTCGTGAAGAACGGATCGAAGATGCGCTCGATGACGCCGGCCGGAATGCCGGAGCCGTTGTCGAGGATGCGGACGGCCACACGGGCACCCTCGCGGCGCGCCCGGACCTCCACGCGGCCCGCGTCGGCAATGGCGTCGAGGGCGTTGTCGATCAGGTTCGCCCAAATCTGATTCAGCTCGCCCACGAAGCCGCGGACCGGCGGCAGGCCTGGCTCCACGTCGACGATGACGGACACCGACTTCTTTCTGGCCTTCGACCGAAGGATGGTGACCGTCGTGCGGAGCCCCTGCCCGAGGTCCACCGGCTCGGCCACCATCGCCTGGTCCATGTGCGTGAAACCCTTGATGGCCACGACCAGCCCAGAAATGCGGAGCGCGGCCTGCTGGATCTCGGAGGTGAGGCTGCGGGCCGAGGCGTTGGCGGCCACCCACCGCAGGACGGCATCGAGCTCGGGCGGCGCGACCGCGCCAGCGACTCGGTCGAGCGCCTCGAAGGTCACCTGCGTGTCGGCCAGCGCTTCGGCGGTGCCGGCGTCGAGCCCGTGTGCGGTCAGCCACTCGGCCAGGGCCTCCTCGCGTTCGGCCTGCTCGATCGGCGAGCGCACGCCGGGTCTGCCATCGACAACACAGGATCTGCGCGTGGCATCAACGGCGGCCAGTTGCGCCTCGTCCAGCCGGAACCTGCTGAACTCCTGCGTCGCCCGTTCGACCTCATCCAGCCGCTCGTCGAGCAGGACCGCGCTCCGCTCGATGGCCGACGCCGGGTTGTTGAGCTCGTGGGCCAACCCCGCCGACAGCTTGCCCAGCGACACCAGTTTCTCGTCGTGCAGCGCGCTCGACGTGAAGACGCGCGCCCGGTCGAGCATCGTGTGGACGAGGACAGAGGTCGCCTCCTGGCACTCGCGAATCATGGCCGGCAGGTGTTCGCGGTCGACGGCCAGGATGGTGGTCGGCTCCTCCGCGACGGTATCGCCCGGAGGAGTCACCAGGCGCGAGTATGGCAACAGGCCGGTGACGTCACCCGCCAGCCATTCCATGATCTTGTGGCGGCCGGCACCGCGGTCGACGAAGATTGCGATACGGCCGTCGAGCAGGATGAACAGCCCGCTGACGGGACTGCCCGCCGCGCTGAGGACGTCGCCCGTTCCGAGCTCTCTCAGCGACCCGTGCGCGGCCAGCCACGCCAGCTCGTCGTCAGGCACCGCGCCGAGGGTCCTGTGCGCTTTCAGGCGGTCGATGATGTCGATGGCGGGCATGGGTGTGTCGGTGCCGGGGCATGGTATCGCGAGTCGCTCGCCACGCGCGCGGCCATGCGCCGACCGCATTGCGGAGCCGCGGTCAGCGTCGCCAGCAACGGACCGAACTGGCGCAGTGGGTGCCGGTGCGGTAGGCTCGCGTCTGAGGAGCATCCGGTGAACGAGCCCGACGAAGACTTCGCGACGCTGTTCGAAGCCTCTGCCAGGACCAGTCGTGTCGAGAAGGGACAGACGGTCGAGGGCACCGTCGTGGCGATTGGCCCGGAGGTGGCGTTCGTCAACGTCGGCGGCAAGGGCGAGGCGATGATCGCGATCGACGAACTGAAGAACCAGGACGGCCTGCTCGAGGTGGTCGTCGGCGATCGCCTTCAGGCCACGGTCGTCTCGACCCACGACGGCGTGACGCTGTCGCGACAACTGGTGCGGGCCGCGGCGTCGGCGCAGCAGATCGAGGAGGCGTTCCACGCGCGCCTGCCCGTCGAAGGCCGTGTCGAGGGCGCCGTGAAGGGCGGCTACGAGATTCGCGTCGGCCGGACACGCGCGTTCTGCCCGGTCTCGCAGATCGACACGGTCCGGGGCACCGAGGCCGCCGAACACATCGGGCGCGTCTACACGTTCCGCATCACCGAGTTCAAGGAAGGCGGCCGTAACCTCGTCGTGTCGCGGCGGGCGCTGCTCGACGAAGAGCGGCAGGCGGCCGCGGCCGACGTGCGGCGCTCGATCGTGCCCGGCGCGGAGATCACCGGGCGGGTCGTCTCGATTCGCGACTTCGGCGCGTTCGTCGATCTCGGCGCCGGCGTGCAGGGCCTGCTGCACGTGTCCGAGATGGGCTGGTCACGTGTCGCCGATCCCGCACAGGTCGTCTCGCCGGGCGAGACGATCACCGTCAAGGTGCTTCGCGTCGACGAAGGCACACAGCGGATCGCGCTGGGGCTGAAGCAGCTCACGCCCGAGCCGGAGCCCGCGTCGTCCGGCGATCTGGAGGCGGGCGGCACCGCGGCCGGACGTCCGGCGATCGTCGCCGGCGCGCGGATCACGGGGACGGTCGAGCGCCACGCACGCTTCGGCGTGTTCATCGCGCTGGCACGCGGGCTCACGGGCCTCATGCCGATGAGTGAAACCGACGTCGCCAACGAGGCCGACGTGCCGAAGACGTTTCCGGTGGGCGCCGAGGTCGAGGTCGTCGTCCTCGACGTGGACGAGGCAGGCCGGCGCATCCGCCTCAGCCGGACGGCCGTGCGGAGCGCGCAGGAAGCGGCCGAGATGCGCGAGTACACCGAACGCCAGGGGCAGGCGGACACCTCGGGATTCGGGTCGCTCGCCGACAAGCTCAAGGGTGCGCTGAAGGGGCGGTGACCGGATCCGGTCACGCGTTGACTCTGTATCATCAATGGATATAGTCTGCCCATCGTGGACAGATTCGATCCATCGCCGTACCTGCCCCTCACACCTGCCATGCTCCAGGTGCTCGTCGCGCTCGGCGACGGCGAGAAGCACGGCTACGCGATCATCAAGGAAGTCGATCGGCGCACCGGAGGAACCGTCCGGCTCCGGGCGGCGACGCTCTACACCGTCCTCAAACGCTTCGTCGCCGACGGCCTGATCGAGGAATCCGATCACCGGCCTGACCCGGCGCTCGACGACGAGCGGCGGCGCTATTACCGGCTGACGGCCCGCGGCCGTGCCGTGGCGAGGGCCGATGCACGGCGGCTCGCCGAAACCGTCAAACACGCGCGCGCCAAGCTGGGGACATTGTGATGGGCGACCGGCTGTTCGGCCTGCTGCTCCGGCTCCTGCCCGAAGAATTCCGCGCCAGCTACGGGCAGGACATGGCGGCGGCCTTTCGCGCGGAACGGCACGCGGCGCACGCCGACCGCCGCTGGGGCGCGCTCGCGCGCCTCTGGCTGGCGACCGCCGCCGACGTCATCCGGCACGCGCCGCGCGAACACCTGGCCGTGCTCATGCGCGACGTGCGGTTCGCGTCGCGGCTGATGACCGCGCGGCCGACGCAGACGGCCGCCGCCGTCCTCACGCTCGCGATCGCCATCGGCGCCAACGTCGCGATGTTCTCGGTCGTCGACGCCGTACTGCTCGCGCCGCTTCCGTACCGCGACGCGGACCGGCTCGTCATCGTCTCGGAAACCGAAGCCGGTGGCGATGCGAGCAACCTGGGGTACCTCACGTTCGACGACCTTCGCGACCACGCGCGGTCGTTCGAGACGATGGCGGCGGCGGGGCAGTCCACGGCGACGCTGACGGGTGGCGGTCTCGACGCCGAACGCGTGAACGCGAT
>DATKDF010000197.1:0-16225 GCA_035512795.1 Vicinamibacterales bacterium | reverse complement strand
CATCTTGGCCATCGAGACCTCCTGTGACGAGACCGCGGCGGCGGTCGTCGAGACCACGGGCGACGCCGCGCGGCCGTGGCGCATCCGGTCGAACGTCATCGCGTCGCAGGTGGAGATCCATCGGGAGTGGGGCGGTGTGGTACCGGAGATCGCGTCGCGCCAGCACGTCCGCGACATCTGCGGCGTCGTCGACCGCGCCCTGGCGGATGCCGGGGTGACCGCTCGCAGTCTCGACGCCGTGGCCGTCACCGAGGGCCCGGGGCTCGTCGGGTCGCTTCTGGTCGGCGTGGCCTTCGCCAAGTCGTTCGCCGCGGCGCTCGGCAAGCCGATCATCGGTGTGCATCATCTGGCGGGGCACATTGAGTCCATCGTGCTCGAACATGGCGAAGTGCCGCTGCCGGCGCTCGTGCTCGTCGTCTCCGGCGGACACACGAGCCTGTACCACGTGCCTGAGCCGGGCGTGTATCACCTGGTGGGGCGCACGCGCGATGATGCCGCCGGTGAGGCCTTCGACAAGGTGGCCCGGCTGCTCGGGCTCGGGTATCCGGGCGGGCCGGTCATCGATCGGGTCGCCCGACAGGGCAACGATCGCGCGGTGGACCTGCCGCGCCCCCGGTTCACGCACGCGGATCGGAATCCTGCCCCGCCCGATCTGGCGGGTGGCGCACTCCCCGGCGCCGAGCCGCTCGCCGAGTTCAGCTTCTCCGGTCTGAAGACGGCCGTCGTCCGGTACCTGGCCGCCAGAGGCGTCCCGGTCGCCACCGGACTCGAGGTGCCATCCGACGCCGGGCCGCTTTCGGACGCCGAGGTAGCCGACGTCTGTGCCAGCTTCCAGCGTGTCGTCGTCGAGTCACTGGTGGATCGCACGTTCAATGCGGCGCGGCGGCTCGGCGTCTCCAGCATCGGGATCGCGGGCGGTGTGTCTGCCAACAGTCGGCTGCGGGCCGATGCGCGCGCGCGTGGCGAACGCGAGGGCATTCCAGTCTTCATCCCCTCGGTCGCGCTGTCGACCGACAACGCGGCGATGATTGCCGCCGCGGGCCTTCGGCGTCTGCTGCGCGGCGAGACGTCGCCACTCGACCTGAACGCACAGGCGACGCTCCCGATCGGCGGCGGCTCGTCCTGACGCAGTTCGCAAACACGCAGGCCACATGACTCGGAGCCGACGATGCTAAGATCGCCGTTCATGCAGGGCCGGAGAGCGAATACAACCGGCCTGGCCGGGCAAGCTCACTTCGGGTTGCCGCTGACCACACGCTTCCTGAATCGAGGACAGGCATGGTGAGAAGGGTTCTGGCCGTCGTGACGCTCCTGGCTTGCGCGGTCGTCCCGCTCAGTGCCGATCTCCGCGTGGTTTCGAAGCTCGAGATTCGCAAGGTCGAATCGACCGAGGCGCCCAATCCGTTCTTCGCCATGCTGGGGCAGGCGATGGCCCAGCAGATGGAGCTGATGAACGGCGCCGAAACGACGACGACCATTGGCGACGGCGTCATCCGGACCGAAGCCAGCAAGCCCATGGGCGGCATGCCGGCCGGCACGATCACGATCCTCCGCAGCGACGGCACGATGATTGGCATCAACACCACCGAGAAGACCTACTTCAGGACCAGGATGCCCGACATGTCCGCGATGGTCGCGGCTGGCATCAAGCCGATCATCACGGTCACCCGCACCGGCGAGTTCTCGACGCTGCTCGGCCAGCGCGTCGAGCGCGTCGTGCTCGACATGCGGATGCCGCTGCCGATTCCGGCCGAGGCACGGGCGCAGATGCCGCCGGAGTTCCCGACCGAAGTGGCGATGACCATCGAGAACTGGACGGCCGAGGCCTACAAGGCCTATGGCACGCAGATGATCAAGGGCAATCCGGCGATGGCCGCACTCGGGCTCGGCGAGGTGGCCGACATCGGCTTTGCGATGCGACAGATCGTGCGGACGCAGATGATGGCCGGCTACGAGATGGAGACGAGCGTCACGAGCGTCTCGGAGATATCGGCGCCGGCGGGGTTCTTTGACGTGCCCGAGGGCTTCACCGAAGTGCCGCCGCCGGCCGGCGTCGGCGGCGGGCGGGGCGGACGCGGACGCTGACGCGTTGTGCCGTAATTGACAACCCGGCGTCGGCCCGGTAGGGTGGCGCACGCGATGGCTCTCCACAACAGGATTCTGCTGGGTCTCGCGCTCGGCGCGCTCGTGGGCGTCAGCGTCAACTGGACCATGGCCACCGGCACCGAGACGTCGGCCCTGCGGCAGTTACCGGCCGGGCTCGAGGCGTTCATCCACAACGGCACCGAGCCGATCGGCAATCTCTGGCTGAACGCCCTCATCATGGTCGTCATCCCGCTCGTCATCTCGACGCTGTCGCTCGGTGTGGCGGGACTCGGATCGCTCGCGCGCGTCGGCCGGATCGGCGGTCTGGCGCTCGTGTCGTTCCTGTCGCTCACCGCGCTCGCCGCCACGCTCGGCCTGCTGCTGGTCAACACGATCCGCCCCGGTACCCGGCTGGATCCGGCCATCCAGCAGGGGTTGATGGACACCTACAAGGGGCAGGCCGATCAGGCGATGGGGCTGGCCAGCACGGGCCTGTCGATTGACCTGCTCGTCAACATCGTGCCGCGCAATCCCATCCGGGCGATGGCCGACTTCAACATGCTGGCCATCATCTTCTTCGCGCTCATGGTGGGGGTGGCGCTGACCCGCCTGGCGCCGGACAAGGCGAAGCCGCTCCTGACGCTGCTCGAGTCGATTGCGCACGTGACCATCGCGATCATCGACATGGTCATGCGCGTGGCGCCGTATGCGGTCGCCTGCCTCATCTTCAGCGTGACGGCGCGGTTCGGGTTTCCGCTGCTCGTCAGCCTGGCCAACTACGTCCTGACCGTCATTGGCGGCCTGCTGATCTTCATGGTCGTCGTCTATCCGCTCGTGCTGAAGTTCATCGTCGGGCGGAGCCCGGCCGAGTTCTTCCGCCGGGCGCGAATCGTGATCGTGACGGCGTTCTCGACCTCCTCGAGCAACGCGACGCTGCCGACAACGATGCGGGTGGCGCAGGAAGAGCTCAAGGTGCCGAACGAGGTGGCCGGGTTCGTGGTGCCGCTCGGCGCCACGATGAATATGAACGGCACGGCGCTCTTCGAGGGCGTCACGGTGCTCTTTGTCGCGCAGGTGTTCGGGATTTCCCTGTCGCTCGACCAGCAGATCGTCGTCGTGCTCATGTCGGTCATCGTGGCCGTGGGCGCGGCCGGCGTGCCCGGCGGGTCGATCCCCCTGCTCATGATGGTGCTCGGCATGGTGGGCGCCCCGATGCAGGGGATCGCGATCGTGCTCGGGGTCGACCGCATCCTCGACATGTGCCGGACGACCGTGAACGTGACCGGCGACCTCGTCACCTGCACCGTCGTGCAGAAGTTCTCCGGCGTGAAGGGCACGACGGTCGTCTGACCCGCGATGACCGACGCGCTCTTGTCCCGCGACCGCGCCTGGGCGCTCGTCACCGAGCACGTCGCCAGCGAGAGCCTGCGCAAGCACCTGCTCGCCGTCGAAGCCGCCGTCCGCGGATACGCCCGGATGTGGGGCGAAGACGAGGACGCCTGGGGCTTCGTCGCCCTCATCCACGATTTCGACTACGAGCAATATCCCGACCGGGAGAACCACCCGTACCGGGGTGTCGAGATCCTTCAGGCGCTCGGCTATCCCGCGTGGGTGACGCGCGCCGTGTTGTCGCATGCCGACTATTCGGGCGTCACGCGCGAGTCGCGCCTCGAGAAGACGCTGTTTGCCTGCGACGAGATGGCCGGGTTCGTCACGGCCGCCTCGCTCGTCCGGCCCAGCCGCAGCGTGCTCGACCTCGAACCGAAGTCCGTCCTCAAGCGGATGAAGGACAAGGCGTTTGCACGGGCCGTGCCGCGCGAGGACCTGGTCAAGGGCGCCGCCGAGCTCGGTCTCCCGCTCGACGAACATATCGCCAATGTCATCCGGTTCCTCGGCGAGCGGGCCGACGAGCTGGGGCTCGCCGGGACGGGCTGACCGGCCGGCATGCGGAACCTGTCGCCGGGCTCTGCCCGTATATGAACGCTGAGTGGTGCGCGCCGTCCCGTGCCTGAGACCTCCCCGATGACTCACGCCGTCGTCCTCGACAAGGTCACCGTCGTCTACGGGACCAACCGTGCCCTCCGCGACGTCAGTGCGGCGTTTCCGACGGGCGCGGTGGGGCTGCTCGGGCCGAACGGGGCCGGCAAGAGCACGCTGCTCAAGGCGCTGCTCGGGTTTCTCACGCCCACGTCGGGCCGTCTCGAGGTGCTCGGCCTGAACGTGGCCGATCGGGCGCTCGATATCCGCGCCCGCCTCGGGTACATGCCGGAGATCGACGGGCACATCCCCGGCATGAACGCCGTGCAGTTTGTCGCCTACTGCGGGCAACTGGCCGGGTTGCCGCGCTCGGACGCCATGCAGCGCGCCCACGAGGTGCTCTACTACGTCGGCCTCGGGGAGGCGCGCTACCGCAATGTCGAGACCTATTCGACCGGGATGAAGCAGCGCATCAAGCTCGCCCAGGCGCTCGTGCACGACCCGGACCTGCTCTTCCTGGACGAGCCGACCAACGGCATGGATCCCAAGGGGCGTGACGAGATGCTCGAACTCGTCCGCGATCTGGCGCAGAACAAGGGGGTCAACCTGATCCTGTCGTCGCACCTGCTGCCCGACGTCGAGTACACCTGCGATCACGTGCTCGTGCTCGACAAGGGCGTGATTGCCGCCGACGGGCCGATCGACCAGCTGAAGGGACCCGCCGGACGCGTCTACGAGGTGCGCGTCAAGGGGGTGCTGCCGCCGTTTGTCGCGGCGCTGCGGGCCGCCGGGCTCGACGCCCACGAGACCGACGAAGACGTGATGCGGGTGTTCGTCCCGGGCGAGCTTGGCGAGCCCGGCGACGACCAGCGGCGCATCTGTGCGCTGGCCGTCGACCAGTCGGTTCAGGTGCGGCACCTGCGGCCGAGCGTGCCGACGCTCGAGGACGTCTTTGCCCGCGCGATTGGTGAGTCATGAGCCCGATTCACGACCAGAGCTATCGCCGGTACGGGGGGTCGCGCCTGCCACTCGGCCGTGCCTGGACGGTGATTGCGGGCGCCGGCATTCGCGGCATGTTCGGCCGCAAGCTGTTCCTGCTCCTCCTCGGGCTGGCCTGGATTCCCTTCATCGTCCGGGCCGTCCAGATCTACGCGGTCACGATGTACCCGCAGGCGGGACAGATTCTGCCGGTCGACGCCAGCCTGTTCCGGGACTTCCTCGAGCAGCAGGGCGCGTTCGTGTTCTTCGTGAGTGTCTATGTCGGCGCCGGCCTCATCGCCAACGACCGGCGCGCCAACGCCCTGCAGGTCTACCTGTCGAAGCCGCTCCTGCGCGCCGAGTACATCGTCGGCAAGCTCGCCGTGCTCGTGTTCTTTCTAGCCGTGATCACGGTGCTGCCGGCGCTGCTCCTGGTGCTCGTGCAGGTGTCGCTCTCAGGCGGGCTGGGCCTGGTCTCGGCCAGCCCGCAGATCCTGCCAGCGCTCGTCCTGGCCTCCGCCATCCGGATTGGTGTGGCGGCCCTCACGATGCTCGCCTTGTCCTCACTCTCGAAGAGTTCCCGCTTCGTGGCCATCATGTACACCGGCGTGATCTTCTTCACCGAAGCGGTCTACGGCGTCCTGACCTTCATCACCGGCACGACGGCGGTGGCCTGGGTGTCGATCCCGGCCAACCTGGATCAGGTGAGCGACATGCTGTTCCGGCTCGAGCCGGGCTACGACACGCCGCTTCTGGTCGCGTCGCTCGCGCTGGTCGGCGTCGTGGTGCTGTCGATCTCCGTGCTCGAACGCCGCGTGCGGGCCGTGGAGATCGTGGCATGAGCGACGCGACGGTCATCCAGGCCGAGCAACTGTCGAAGTGGTACGGTCAGGTCATTGGCCTCAACGACGTGACCGTCAGCGTGCCGCCCGGCATCACGGGCCTGCTTGGGCCGAACGGCTCCGGCAAGAGCACATTCATGAAGCTCGTCACCGGGCAGCTCAAACCGAGCAAGGGCGCGGTCAAGGTGCTCGGCGAGCCCATCTGGGGCAATCAGCAGCTGTTTTTCCGCATCGGGTTCTGCCCCGAGCAGGATGCCTTCTACGACCGGATGACGGGGCTCGAGTGGGTGACCGCGCTCGTGCGGCTCAATGGGCTCACCGACGCGGAGGCTCGGGCCGCGGCCGAACGAGCCCTGACCACGGTCGACCTGATGGACGCGGCCAACAAACGCATTGGCGCCTACAGCAAGGGGATGCGCCAGCGGGTCAAGCTGGCGCAGGCGCTCGTCCACGATCCGGAGCTACTCATCCTCGATGAACCGCTCTCGGGCATGGACCCGCTGGGCCGCCGGAAGACGATCCGGCTGATTCGCGACTGGGCCCGCCAGGGCAAGAGCGTGCTCGTCTCGAGCCACATCCTGCACGAGATCGAGACGATGACGGCCAATATCCTGCTCATCAATAACGGGCGGATCCTGGCCGAGGGCAACGTGCACCAGATCCGGGATCTCATCGATGAGCATCCGCACACCGTCTACATCAAGGCGAACGACCCGCGCCGGCTCGCGCGGGAGTTCCTGACCCGCGCCGACGTGATCAGCCTGCGCTTCGAGCCCGGGGCCGTGATCGTCGAGACCGGCAAGCCCGACGAGTTCTACACGAGCCTCACCGACCTGGTCGCCTCGGGGGCGGTCGGCACCGTCGAGGAAGTGACGTCACCGGATGACAACCTGCAGGCCGTGTTCAAGTACCTGGTGAAGGACTGATGGTGACCCGGACCCCAGGCCTCGGCTACGCCTCGCTGCGCGTCTTCGACCTGTCGCTGGCCGAGATGCTCTGGTCGCGCCGGACGATCTTCATGGGCCTGGTCGTCGGCCTGCCCGTGTTGCTCGCGCTGGTCGTCCGGGTGCTCGTCGACCTCGGCGCGCCGATCCGTGTCCAGGGCGGCACGGCCGCCGGCGACCAGATCTTCGGCCTGATGATGTGGGTCTTCTTCGTCCGGTTCGCCGTGCCGGTGCTCGCCGTGTTCTACGGCACGTCGCTCATCGCCGACGAAGTCGAAGACAAGACCATCACGTATCTGTTCAGCCGCCCGATCCCCCGCGGCGCCGTGCTCCTCGGCAAGTACCTGGCGTACCTCGCCTGTACGGTGTTCGTCGTGCTTCCGGCGATCGTCCTCGTCTGGCTGCTCGTCGCCCCGATCAACGGCAGTCTGGCGGCGACGTTTCCGAGCCTGCTGACCGACCTGGCGCTCGTGCTGCTCGGCCTCTCGGTCTACGGGGCCCTGTTCGCCTTGTTCGGGACGGTGCTCAAACGCCCGCTCCTGGCCGGGTTGATCTATGTCTTTGGCTGGGAGACGTTCGCGCTCCTGATGCCGGGCGCCCTGAAGAAGGTGTCGATTGCCTACTACATGCAGGGCCTCGTTCCACACGCGATGCCCGGTAACTCGGCCGTCAGCCTGATCCAGTCGATTGTCCGGGACATCCCGACCCTCACCGAGAGCCTGTTCTATCTGGGCCTGATCCTGTTCATCTGCCTCTGGCTGGCCACCCGGGCCATTGGGCGGAAGGAATACGTGCTCGAACAATGACGACGGTCACGGGGGCCGGCGGTCCTGGGGCCCTGGGGCGCGGTTCGGGTCCGAGCGGCCCGGGGGCCCGGGGGCCCGGGGGGCGGGGTTCCTGAACCGGAAGCCGCCGCCTCCGTATAATCAATTGAGAGGTTCCCTGATGAACAGTCGCACCCGTGGGTTTCTCGTGTCCTCCACAGCCATCGTCGTCGTGGGGCTGGGTGTCGGTTTGCTGGCCTATTACGGCGCCGGAGCACCGCCCCGGGCGTCGGCTGTCGGGCCCGCCGAACTGGCGTACGTGCCGCTCGACGCGTCGGCCGTCGCGTATGCGAATGTCCGGGGCATCATGAACTCCGAGTTCCGGCAGCGGCTCCAGCAGGTGCTGCCGACCGGGGAAGAGCGCGACAAGATTGAAACCGAGCTTGGCATCAACTTCGAGCGTGACATCGATACGCTCGTCGCCGGCTTGTCGATCGGCGGCCCGACCGCTCAGGAGAGTGGCGTCGTCCTCGTGCGCGGCCGGATCAACTTCACGCACATCGAAGGCAAGGCCCTCGAGCACGGCGCGGTCGCCGAGGAGTACCGTGGCAAGCGCCTCTACGTGACGGCCAACCCGGGCGACCGCGACCATCCCGAGAGCCGCCCGGGCTTTGCATTGCTCGAGGGCGATCTGGTGGGCATCGGACCGATTGACGGGCTCCGTCGGGCCATCGACGCCGCGGCGTCGAGCCAGAACGTCACCGGTAACCCCGACATGATGCGCTTCATCAGCCAGCTCGATTCGGCCAGTGATGCCTGGATTGTGGGCAAGTTCGACGCCGTCAGCCAGAGCGCGTCGTTGCCGGCCGAGGTGCGCGACCGCATTCCGCCCGTCCAGTGGGTCTCGGCGAGCGCCAGGATGAACGGGGGCCTGGCCGGAACCCTCAACGCCGAGACCCGGGACGATCAGTCGGGCGACCAGCTCCGCGATGTCGTGCGCGGGGCGCTCGCGGCCGCCCAGCTGATGACCGGGCAGGATCCGAGGCTCGACGCGCTCGTCAAGTCGGTGCAGGTGCAGGGCGTCGGCAAGACCGTCACCGTCACCTTCAACGTGCCGGTCGAACTGCTCGACATCATCAACGGTCTGGCTGCGGCCAAGCGGCTGTCGTCGGGTCGCTAGCGGGCTGCTCTCGTTCACGTCGGTCCAGGACAGGGGGCAGGCCGCCCGGGCGGCCTGCCCCCTCGTCGCTTGTACGAACCGTCCCGCCCGCCTTTGTTAGACTGCTCTGTCGATGTCGCTGCCGGATGTCTTCATCGTGGGGGCCGCGCGCACGGCCATCGGGCGCTACGGCGGCACGCTCTCCCGCACCCACCCGGCCGCGCTCGGCGCGCGCGCCGCGCGCGCCGCGCTCGACCGCGCTCGCCTCCGGGCCGACGAGGTCGACGAGGTGTTTGTCGGCCACGGTCGTCAGGCCGGGTCCGGGCCGAACCCGGCCCGGCAGGTCGGCCGACGCGCGGGCCTGCCGGACCGCGCGCCGGCGATGACCGTCAACCAGGCCTGCGCCTCGGGGCTCCAGGCTGTTGCGCTCGGCGCGCAGGCCATCCAGCTCGGCCAGTCACACATCGTCCTGTCGGGCGGCATCGAGTCGATGAGCCGCATGCCGCACTTTCTCGAAAGCGACGATGCACGGTGGGGGCATCGGATGGGCGACGTCCGCGTGGTCGATGCGATGTACCGCGATGGGTTTCTCTGTCCGCTCTCGAATCTCATCATGGGCCAGACGGCGGAAGTGCTCGCGCGCCAGTACGGCATCACGCGCGGCGAATCGGACGCCTACGCGCTCGAGAGTCAGGCACGCGCCGCCGCGGCAGTGGCCGCCGGCCGCTTCGCCGACGAGATCACGCCCGCGCCCGGTGTCGACGGCAGGGGCACACCGGTCGAACTCGAGGTCGACGAGCATCCGCGTCCGGGCACGACGATCGAGCAGCTGCGCCGCCTGCCGCTCGTCTTCGAACCCGTTGATGGCGTGCCGGGCATCATCACCGCCGGGACATCGTCTGGCATTACCGACGGCGGTGCGGCCGTCGTGCTGGCGAGCGGGGACGTCGTCGCCCGCCGTGGCCTCCAGCCGCTCGCGCGCATTACCGGCTGGGCGACGGCAGGGGTCGACCCCCGGGTCATGGGGATCGGTCCCGTGCCCGCGATCGAGAAGCTCGTGGCAAGGACGGGTCTGCGGGTCGACGACTTCGATCTGGTCGAACTGAACGAGGCCTTTGCGCCCCAGGTGCTGGCCGTGCTGAAGGACGTGCCCATCGACCCGGCGCGCCTGAACGTCAACGGCGGCGCCATCGCCCTGGGGCATCCGATTGGCTGCACGGGCACGCGGATGCTGGTCACGCTCGTCCACGAGATGGCCCGACGGGGCGTCCGGCGAGGTCTGGCCACGCTCTGCGTGAGCGGGGGCCTCGGTATGGCCCTTGCCGTCGAGCGCGTCTGACGGCCGGGTGGCGCCGCCGGATCACGTATTATTGGCTGGTTCTCGGTCTTCCGCCTTTCCAGACAGGGTTTCGTGCGTATCGCAGTCATTCCCGGCGACGGCATCGGCAAAGAGGTGACCGCTCAGGCGGTGGCCGTCCTTCGGGCCGTCACGTCGGCCGGCGGACGGTCGCTCGACCTCGAGCAACTGCCGTGGAGCGCCGACCACTACCTGGCGACGGGCATCACGATCCCCGAAGGCGGCTACCGCTATCTGGCTGACCAGTTCGACGCGATCCTGCTCGGAGCGCTGGGCGACCCGCGCGTGCCCGACAACCGGCATGCGCGCGACATCCTGCTCGGGACGCGCTTCGAACTCGATCTCTACGTCAACTACCGGCCCGTGCGCCTGCTCGATGCGAGCCTGTGTCCACTCAAGGACCGGTCGGCCGCCGATGTGAACTTCGTCGTGTTCCGCGAGAACACCGAAGGGGTCTACGTCGGCATCGGCGGGCGCTTCAAGCCGGGGACGCCGGACGAAGTGGCGATCCAGGAGGAGATCAACACCTACAAGGGCGTGCACCGGATCATCCGGCATGCGTTCGAGTTTGCGCGTGCCACGGGCCGCACGCACGTCTGCATGGCCGACAAGAGCAACGCCATGCGCGAGGGCCATGCGCTCTGGCAGCGCGTCTTCAGCGAAGTGGCGGCCGACTTTGCCGGCATAGAGGCCACGCATCTCTACATCGATGCGCTCGCGTACGAACTGGTCCGCGATCCACGCCGCTTCGAGGTCATCGTCACGAACAATCTGTTCGGCGACATCATCACGGATCTGGGCGGCGCCCTGCAGGGCGGTCTCGGCATGGCCGCGTCCGGCAATCTGCATCCCGGCCGGACGTCGCTCTTCGAGCCCGTACACGGGTCGGCGCCGCCGCTCTCGGGCCGGAACGTCGCCAATCCGATGGGGGCGATCCTGTCGGCCGCGCTCCTGCTCGAGACGCTGGGCTGGACCGATGGGGCGCGGGCGATCGAGGATGCCGTGAGCGCTGGGCTCGCCGCCGGGCAGCGCACGCCGGACATCGGGGGGACCGCATCGACGTCCGGCGTGGGTGAGTGGATTGCTCAGGAAGTGCTTGGCGTGAGAAGCGCTTGAGATGCAGGGAGAGATGATGACCGACGTGTTCATTCTGGGGGGCGCGCGGACGCCGATGACCGACTATGCCGGGGCGCTCAAGGACGTCTCCGCGCTCGAGCTCGGGGCGACGGCTGCGCGGGCGGCCTTTGCCAAGACGGGCGTCGAGCCGGGCTGGATCGACCACGCGGTTGTCGGCAACGTCATGCAGACCAGTGCCGACGCCATCTACGGCGCGCGGCACGTGGCGCTCAAGGCGGGTGTGCCCATCGAGGTGCCGGCACTCACGGTCAACCGGCTCTGCGGGTCGGGCATTCAGGCGGTGGTCAGCGGCGGCCAGCTCATCCAGCTCGGCGAGGCCGACCTCGTGCTGGCCGGCGGCATCGAGAGCATGAGCCAGGCACCGCACGTGATTCGCGGCCTGCGGAGCGGGCTCAAGCTCAACCAGGGCAGGCTCGAAGACTCGCTGTACGAGGCCCTGCTCGATCCGTACTGCGGCCTCTTCATGGCGCAGACGGCTGAGAAGTGTGCGACCAGGTACGGCATCGGGCGCGACGAGCAGGATGCCTACGCGCTCCGGAGCCAGCAGGCGGCGGCCGCGGCGTGGGCCGCCGGGCGGTTTGCCGACGAGGTCGTACCGGTCGAGATCAAGAGCCGGCGCGGCGTCACATTCGTCGACCGAGACGATCACTTGCGGCCGGACACGACGCTCGAGGGGTTGGCCAAGCTGCCGGCCGCGTTCTCGAAGGACGGCATGGTGACGGCCGGCAACGCGAGCGGGATCGTCGACGGCGGCGCCGCGATCATCCTGGCGTCGGCCACGGCCGTCCGGGACCGCGGCCTGCGCCCGCGCGCCCGGCTCGTGGGCTGGGCGGCGGCCGGCGTCGACCCGTCGTACATGGGGATGGGCCCGGCGCCTGCGACGCGTGCGCTCCTGGCGCGGACCGGCGTGTCGCTCGACGCGATCGACCTCATGGAGGTCAACGAGGCCTTTGCCGGGCAGTACCTGGCCGTCGAGAAGGAACTCGGCCTCGATCGGGAACGGACCAACGTCAACGGCGGCGCGATCGCGCTCGGGCATCCGCTCGGGATGACGGGCACGCGGCTGCTGCTCACGCTCGTGCTCGAGCTCGAGCGGCGCGGCGGCCGGTACGGCCTCGCCACCGCCTGCATCGGTGGCGGGCAGGGGATTGCGGCGCTCGTGGAGCGCGTCTGACACGAGCCTCGGCAACGAGCGGGGCGTTTCTCAGGGAGACAGGTATGGCGATCAGGACCGTCGGAGTGCTCGGGTGCGGGCTCATGGGTGCGGGTATTGCGCAGGTGTCGGCGGCGGCCGGCTTCAAGACCATCGTGGGCGAGGTCAACCGCAAGGCGCTCGACCGTGGCATGGCGCGCGTCCAGAAGTTCCTCGATGACGGCATTGCCAAGGGCAAGGTGACGGCCGAGCAACGCGACACGACGCTGGCCAACCTGACGAGCACGACCGAGATGTCGGCGCTCAAGGACTGCGACCTCATCATCGAAGCCATCACCGAGAACGTCGACGACAAGGTCGCCACCTACAAGCTGCTCGAGGCGGCCGTCTCGCCGGAGACGATTTTTGCGACCAACACGTCGTCGCTCTGTGTCACCGAGCTGGCGGCGCGCACCAACCGGCCCGACCGGTTCGGCGGCCTGCACTTCTTCAACCCGGTGCCGCTCATGAAGCTGGTCGAGGTCATCCGCGCCCTCACCACGAGCGACGAGACCTACCAGGCCCTTTTCGGGTTCACCCAGGCGCTCGGCAAGGAGCCCATCACGGCCCCTGACAAGCCGGGCTTCATCGTCAACCGCCTGCTCGTGCCGTACCTGCTCGATGCCATCCGGTGTTACGAGCGCGGCCTCGGTACGCTCGAGGACATCGACAAGGGCATGAAGCTCGGCTGCGGGTACCCGATGGGACCGTTCACGCTGCTCGACTTCGTCGGCCTCGACACGACGTACTACATCGCCAACATCATGTTCGACGAGTTCAAGGAGCCGGCCTTTGCCGCGCCGCCGCTGCTCAAGCGCATGGTGCTGGCCGGCAGACTGGGACGCAAGTCGGGCGAGGGATTCTATAAGTACTGACGCGGGCAGGACAGAGGACAGAGGACAGAGGGGATGCAGGAGTCGGTTCGGCGTCTGCTGGAGGCACTCGGCGAGGACCCGGGGCGGCAGGGGCTCGTCGAGACGCCGCGTCGGGTGGAGAAGTCGCTTCGGTTCCTGACGAGCGGCTATCGCACCGACATCGACACGCTTCTGAACGGCGCCCTGTTCGCCGTCGACTACAACGAGATGGTCATCGTCCGTGACATCGACGTCTACAGTCTCTGCGAGCACCACCTGCTGCCGTTTTTCGGCAAGTGCCACGTAGCCTACATTCCGAACGGCCGGGTGATCGGGCTCAGCAAGATTCCGCGAATCGTCGATGCATTTGCCCGGCGGCTGCAGGTGCAGGAGCGGCTGACCTCGCAGGTGGCGCAGACGATTGACGAGAAGGTCCGGCCGCTCGGTGTGGCCGTGGTCATCGAGGCGACGCACCTCTGCATGGCGATGCGCGGGGTCGAGAAGCAGAACTCGGTGACGGTCACCAGTGCGATGCGCGGGGCGTTTCACGCCGATGCGCGCACGCGGGCCGAATTCCTGGAGCTGATTCGACGACCGGGCGATCAGGTCGCGATCGCGTCCGGGTCGAGCCGTTCGAGCGGCGCCAGCGACCCGTCGGCCTGAAGACCCGTCGCCCGGCACAGCAGCGCGTGCACCTGCCGCACGCCTTCGGTGAGTGCCGCCGGACCCGGCTGCAGGATGTAGCTCGACTTGATCTCGTACACGTGGCCGCTCCGGACCGCCGGCAGGTCCGCCCAGCCCGGCCGGCCGGCGATCCGCGCCTTGCGCACGTTCTTGCCGCACCACGACGCGATGATCACGTCCGGTTGGGCCAGGCGGACCGCGTCGGCCGTCACGATCCGATCGCGACCGAGCGCCGCCTGCCGCAGGTCCGGGAAGGGTGTTCGACCGCCGGCGATCTCGACCAGCTCATCCACCCACCGGATGCCCGAAATGAGCGGGTCATCCCACTCCTCGAAGAAGACGAGTGGCCGCCGCGGCAGACGCGCCGCCGACCGGCGGACGGCGTCGAGGCCATCGTGCAGCTCCCGGGTGAGGGTCTCGGCGCGGCCCGCCAGGCCGACCAGGCCGCCGATCATCCGGATCATCGCCAGGATCCCGTCCACGCTGCGCTGATTGAATGTCACGACGGTGTGTCCGCGCCGGACGAGATCGGCCGTGATGTCGGCCTGCAGATCGGAGAAGGCCAGAATCAGGTCCGGCCGGAGGGCCTCGATCTTCTCGTAACGCGCGTGGAGGTAGGCCGACACGATCGGTTTTTGTCGTGCCTCGGGTGGACGGACGGTGTAGCCGGAGACGCCGACCACCCGATCGCCGGCGCCGAGGAGGTAGAGCGTCTCGGTCGTCTCCTCGGTGAGGCACACGATCCGGGTGGGGTAGCCCGTCATGCTCGCCTGAGCATACTGCGCGCCCGCGCGTTACACTGGACTCCCCGGCCAAGAGAGGTCCTGTATGCGTCGCGCGCGCGCCCTGGTTCTGTTGTCGATGCTCTCGGGCGCCGTCGTGCTCGCCGCGGCCCGTCCGGCAGACCTCACCATCGTCGCCGCCGGGCCGAACGGCGAGATCCGGCAGCTGCAGGACGCCAGCGAAGTCCGCGTGATGTTCTCCGAGCCGATGGTCTCGCTCGGACGCATTCCGTCGAATCCGACGCCGCCCTGGATTCACATCACGCCGGCCATCGTCGGCGCCTGGCGCTGGTCGGGGACGACCACGCTCATCTTCACGCCTGATCCGGCACGGCCGCTCCCGCACGCGACGCGCTACACGGTCACGGTGGACGCCGCGGCAAGGAGCGCCGCCGGCCAGCCGCTCGGGGCGCCGTACTCGTTCTCCTTCACGACCCCGACCGTCCGGCTCACGTCGGTGCGCTGGGTGCGGCAGGGCGAGCGCTTCGACCGGCCGCTCGCGCTCATCCTGTCGTTCAATCAGCGGGTGCGACCGGCCGATGTCGTGGCGCACCTCGCCGCCCGGTACGAGCCGTACCAGCCGACGGTGCCGGTCATGTCGGGTGCCGAACGCGCGCGCGTGCTCGCGGCCGACCCGGATGGCGTCGCGCGCTTCGACGCGAAGGTTGCCGACGCCCGCCGCGTGGCGGCGCGATCCGATCCCGTGGCGCTCCGCGTGGCGACGACCTGGGACCACGAGCGTTTTCCACCGGTCGACACCCAGGTCGTGCTCGAGACGACGACCGTGCCGCCGCCTGGCGCGTGGTTTCGCCTGACGCTCGACACGGGAATGCCCAGTCCGGAAGGGCCCGCGCGGCCGCCCGAACCCCAGCAGTCGGTCGTCATGGCCGCGCGGCCGTTCTTTGTCATGGGCCCGCATTGCCGGGCCGGGTGCAACCCGTCGAGCTACAACCCCGTCAGGCTCACCGCGGAGGTCGAATCCGGAGCATTCAGCCGGGCGCTCACCGTCGTCGACATTACCGACCCGTCGGCCGAGATCCGCGTCGCCATGGCCGTCACGTCCGGCCAGGCGGACCGCGATCGGAGTGAACAATTCACGGTGGAAGATGGCGGCTTCGGTCGGCAGCCGCCAGCGCGAACCTGGGCGCTCGCGCTCGACGCGGCGCTTCAGGCCGACGATGGTCAGACGCTCGGGTATCCGTGGGTCGGCATCGTGGACAACTGGCACGAGCGCGCGTTTACGAGCTTTGGCGATGGCCACGGGGTCTGGGAGACGTCCGGCGGAGGCCTGCTGCCGTTCTACGCCCGCAACTACCAGACGGTGACCCAGCGGCTCGTGCCGCTCGCGGCGCGGGATCTGATGCCGCGTCTGCTCGAGTTGCAGAAGGCCCGGTTCTCGGCGATGCCGCCCGGCACGGGGACGGTTCGGCGGCTCAACGTCACACCCGACCAGGTGCAGTCGCACGGCCT
>DATKDF010000196.1:0-2026 GCA_035512795.1 Vicinamibacterales bacterium | reverse complement strand
GTACGAGCACCTGCTGGCGCGCGGGTCGATCGCGGCCTGCCGCGATCACGCGGAACTGCGGCTCGAGGGGAAGGACTACGTCGTGCTCGACGGCGACGTCATCAACTTCCGCCACGCCACCTGACGTGTCTCCCGGCCCCGCCCCCGTGGTAAGGTTGCGGACGCGATGAGCGGTCGCACCATCCTGGTCTGCGAAGCGCAGGTGCCGTTCGTCCACGGCGGCGCCGAAGTGCACGTCCGGCAGATCGTGCGCGAGCTGCGGGCGCGCGGCCACCTCGTCGAGCTGGTCAGCGTACCCTTCAAGTGGTACCCCAAGGACGAGATCCTGCCCCACGCCGCGGCGTGGCGGCTGCTCGACCTGAGCGAGAGCAACGGCCGGCCGGTCGATCTCGTCATTGCCACCAAGTTCCCCAGCTACTTCGCCCGTCATCCGAACAAGGTCGCCTGGCTGATCCACCAGTACCGCGCCGCGTACGAGCTGTGCGGCACCGAATACAGCGACTTTGCGCACACCGAGCAGGACGTCGGCCTGCGCGACACGATCCTGCGCCTCGACAACGAGATGCTCGGCGAATGCCGGGCGATCTACACGAACGCCCGCAACACCGCGGCGCGGCTCGCGAAGTTCAACGGGATGGCCGCCGAGCCGCTGTACCATCCGCCGCAGCTCGCCGCGCAGCTCACCCCGGGGCCCTACGGCGACTACGTGCTGTCGGTCGGCCGGCTCGAGTCGGTCAAGCGCGTGGACCTCCTGGTCTCGGCCATGCGGCAGGTCGATCGTCCGCTCCGGCTCGTGATTGCCGGCGACGGCACCCAGCGCGCCAACGTGGAACGGCTCGCGTCCGACCTCGGGGTCGCCGATCGCGTCACCTTCCTCGGGACGGTCGAGGACCCCGACTTGCTCGGCCTCTACGCCGGGACGCTGGCCGTCGCCTATCCGCCGTACGACGAGGACTTCGGATACGTCACGCTCGAGGCGTTCCTCGCCCGCAAGCCGGTCATCACCTGCACGGACTCCGGCGGCCCGAACGAGTTCGTCCAGGACGGCGTGAACGGCTTCGTGAGCGAGCCGCATCCCGACCCGCTCGCCGCCGCCATCAACCGGCTGGGGGGGGACCGCCGGCAGGCGGCGTCGCTCGGCGACGCCGGCCACGCGGTCGCGTCGGCGGTGACCTGGGACGGCGTGGTCGAGAAACTGCTCTCATGAATTGCGCAAGCCGGGGAAGCTGCGATACCCTTCGACACACGTGCGCGTCGGCCCTGACCCGCGCGAGCGCCCTCGACCGTGCGCCGCACGACGCGGCATCGTCGTCAACGCCCGTAGGCTCAGAGTGCCCGTGCACCCCACGGTGCTGTTCCGCGTGACCAAACTCATCATCCAGATCCCGTGCCTCAACGAGGCCGACACGCTGCCGGCGACCCTGGCCGATCTGCCCCGTGCCGTGCCCGGGATCGACGTGGTCGAAATCCTGGTCATCGACGACGGGTCGCGGGACGGCACGGCGGACGTCGCCCTGGCGTCCGGCGCGGACCACGTGGTGCGGCTCCGCCGCAACAAGGGCCTCGCCGCGGCCTTCGCGGCCGGCATCGACGCGTCGATCAAGGCCGGCGCCGACTTCATCGTCAACACCGACGCCGACAACCAGTACGCCGGCCACGAGATTCCGAAGCTGCTCGCACCCCTCCTGGCGGGAGAGGCCGACATCTGCATCGGCGACCGCAACATCGCCGAGCTGCAGCACATGTCGTGGCAGAAGCGCCGACTCCAGCGGCTCGGGAGCTGGGTCGTCCGGCAGGTGTCGAACACGTCGGTCCCCGACACGACGAGCGGCTTCCGCGCCTACACGCGCGAGGCGGCGCTGCGGATGACGGTCGTCTCGGAGTTCTCGTACACGCTCGAGACGATCATCCAGGCGGGCAAGAAGCGGATGGCGATCGCGCACGTGCCGGTCGAGACGAACCCCCGCACGCGCGAGTCGCGGCTCTTCGACAGCGTGTTCGCGTACGTCAAGAAGTCCACGGCCAC
>DATKDF010000195.1:0-12362 GCA_035512795.1 Vicinamibacterales bacterium | reverse complement strand
CCTCGACGCGGTCGTCAACGCCGCTGGCATCATCGCGTCCGGTTCGGTCGTCGAGACGACCGACGAGGGGTGGGACGCGATGATGGCGATCAACGTGCGCGCGCCCTTCCGGCTGATGCGCGCGGCGGCCGCCGCGCTCATCAGCCGGAAGGGCGCGATCGTCAACGTGTCGAGTGTCGCGGGCCTGCGTGCGTTCCCGGGGCTGGCGTCGTACTGCGTGAGCAAGGCGGCCGTCGATCAGCTCACGCGCGCGGCGGCGCTCGACCTGGCGCCGCAGGGTGTGCGCGTCAACGCGGTCAACCCGGGCGTGGTCATCACCAACCTGCACCGGCGCGGCGGGATGGACGAGGCGAAGTACGCCGACTTCCTGGCGCGGGCGAAGACCACGCACCCGCTCGGCCGCCCGGGCACCCCGGAAGAGATCGCCGACCTGATTGCGTTCCTTCTTTCGCCGGCGTCCGGCTGGATCACCGGCGAGACGATTGCGATCGACGGCGGCCGGCACCTGACGTGCCTCAGGTAGCGCGTGGCCTGACACCTTCGACGTAGGCCGTTCCGGGCACGTCGGCGAGGCATCTGACGGCGCGCGAACCGGCGGCCGTGAAACGCGCCAGTGCGTCGTCGACGATCTCCCGGGGGACGTGCGGCGGCCGACCGAACCGGGGCCGACGGCCGGCGGTCAGCACCCCAATCAGGCGGCCGCCCGGCCTGACCAGGGCAAACGCGTTCCCGATCGTCACATGGCGGGCCTCGGGGGCGAGTACGGCCCAGTTGGCGGTCGTGAGCACCGCCAGGTCGAACGTGCCGGCCGGCTCATCCAACGTCCGGGTGACTGGCGCGTCGTGAAACTCGAGCAGCGCACCCGCCCTGGCAGCGGCGCGTTCAATCTCGACGCGCACGGCACGGCCCTCGTCGACGACGAGCGTGCGTCCGTTCAACCCGGTCACGCGGCCGACTTCAGCCGCGAGTGCCGTATCGGCTGCCCCGAGAAAGACGACGCTCTGACCGGCCTTGGCGCCGATCATGGCCAAGGCTGTCTGATGCGGCGGGAGGGCGGCGCGAAACCACATACGAGGGCAGAGGGCAGAGGACAGAGGGCAGAGGGATACGCGAACACCCAATGATATATTCCCCCCCGTGACATCGGGCGCGACAATCCAACCAGCCGGCGGCAAGGTCGGCATTCTGCTGGTCGGCCTGGGGGCCGTCAGTACCACGACAATCGCAGGCACTCTGGCCGTCCGGCGCGGTCTGGCGAAACCGATCGGGTCTCTGGCCGAGATGGGCACGATTCGGCTGGGCAGGCGGACCGAAGGGCGGGCGCCGTCGATTCGGGAGTTCGTGCCGATCGCCGCGCTCGACGATCTCGTGTTCGGGGCGTGGGACATCTTCGAAGAGGACTGCTTCGAGGCGGCGCGGACGGCCGGCGTGCTCGAGCCGGCGATGCTCGAGTCGGTGAAGGACGAGCTCAAGGCGATCAAGCCGATGCCGGCCGTCTTCGATCGCCAGTACGTCAAGCGGCTCGACGGCCCGAACGTGAAGAAGGGCAAGACCAAGCGCGATCTGGCCGAGCAGCTCATCGAGGACATCCGCGCGTTCAAGACGACGCACGGGCTCTCGCGGCTCGTCCTGGTCTGGTGCGGCAGC
The DNA here is from genome assembly GCA_035512795.1 of Vicinamibacterales bacterium. Classification (GTDB taxonomy): domain Bacteria; phylum Acidobacteriota; class Vicinamibacteria; order Vicinamibacterales; family SCN-69-37; genus DATKDF01. The sequence goes on along the minus strand of DATKDF010000195.1, from coordinate 10,715 downwards.
ACGGAGGTCTTCCTGCAGGAGACGGCCGCGCACCAGTCGCTGGCGGCGTTCGAGAAGGCGCTCGAAGCGAACGATCCGTCGATCCCGTCGAGCATGATCTACGCCTATGCGGCCATCCGCGAGGGCCTTCCGTACGCCAACGCCGCGCCCAACCTGAGCGCCGACGTGCCGGCGCTCGTCGAGCTGGCGCAGCAGACGGGCTCACCGCTCGCCGGCAAGGATCTGAAGACGGGGCAGACGCTCATCAAGACGATCATCGCGCCGGGCCTCAAGGCGCGGCTCCTCGGCGTGGCGGGCTGGTACTCGACGAACATCCTCGGCAACCGCGACGGCGAAGTGCTCGACGATCCGGAGTCGTTCAAGACCAAGGAAGAGAGCAAGAAGTCGGTGCTGGATTACATCCTGCAGCCGAATCTCTATCCGGACCTGTACTCGAACATCCACCACGTCGTCCGCATCAACTACTACCCGCCGCGTGGCGACAACAAGGAAGGCTGGGACAACATCGATCTGGTGGGCTGGCTCGGCTATCCGATGCAGCTCAAGATCAACTTCCTTTGCCGCGACTCGATTCTGGCGGCGCCGATCGTCCTCGACGTGGCGCTGTTCCTCGATCTGGCCAGCCGCGCGGGCATGTCGGGCATCCAGGAGTGGCTGTCGTTCTACTTCAAGAGCCCGATGCACGCCAAGGGGCTCTACCCGGAGCACGACCTCTTCATCCAGCTCATGAAGCTCAAGAACACGCTGCGCTACATCCAGGGAGAGGAGCTGATCACTCATCTTGGACGGGAGTATTACGACTGACGCTGAATTGAAGATTGTGGGATCGCATCATCGACGATGATGCGATCCCACAATCTTCAATGTGAGGATCCGGACCCAGCCTATGTCTAAGCATCAACCAGCCCTGCTCGGCGGCCTGTTCATCGGCGTGATGTCGTCGCTGCCGGTGGTTTCCGGCTTCAACCTCTGCTGTTGCCTCTGGGTGCTCTGCGGCGGGGCGCTCGTCGTCTACCTGCAGCAGCAGCGCACGCCCGAACCGGTCGAGACGGGTGACGCGGTCATCGGCGGGCTCATCGCCGGCGTCGTGGGCGCGGTCCTCGCGAGCGTCGGCATGCTGCTGCTGCTTTCGGCCGGCGGCGACATGATGCAGGAGTCGATGCGCATGGCGCTCGACAATCCGGAGGTGCCACCCGAAGTGCGTGACATGATCGAGCGGTTCACGCAGGGCCGGAACCTGGCGCTCCTGAGCTTCGTGTTCAACCTGCCGGTGTTCTCGGTGTTCAGCATCATCGGGGCCCTCATCGGCCTGGCGATCTTCCGGAAGAAGGCACCGACCGCGTAGACTGTCGGGCATGTCCGACAGACCCGCGCGCGAGATCGACGCGCTCCTCGACGAGGCTCGTGTCTTCGAGCCGTCACCGGCCTGGCGGGCCGACGCCCGCCAGCGCGACCCCGGTATCTACGAGCAGGCGGCGGCCGACCCGGAGGCCTTCTGGGCCGGTCTGGCGCGCGAACTCGACTGGATCGAGCCCTGGACGACGGTGCTCGACTGGCAGCCGCCGTACGCGAAGTGGTTCGTCGGCGGGAAGATCAACGCCAGCGCCAACTGTCTCGACCGCCACCTCGGCAGCGCGCGCCGGAACAAGGCGGCCATCATCTGGGAAGGCGAGCCCGGCGACCGCCGCACGCTGACCTACTTCGACCTTCATCGCGAGGTCTGCCAGTTCGCCAACGTGCTCAAGGGACTCGGTGTCGGAAAGGGCGACCGGGTCGCGCTCTACCTGCCGCTCGTGCCGGAACTGGCGATTGCGATGCTCGCTTGTGCGCGCATCGGCGCCGTCCACAGCGTCGTGTTCGGCGGCTTCAGTGCGGAGGCGCTCCGCGACCGGATCAACGACGCGACCGCGTCGGTCCTCGTCACGGCTGACGGCGGATTTCGCCGCGGCCAGATCGTGCCGCTCAAGCAGATGGCCGACGAGGCGCTCGAGGCCACGCCGTCGCTCCGGCACGTCGTCGTCGTGCGGCGGCAGGACAGCGAGCCGTTCCCGGTCCACATCCAGCAGGGGCGCGATCACTGGTACCACGAGCTGATGCAGGACGCGTCGGCCGTGTGCGCGCCCGAGCCGATGGACTCCGAGGCTCTGCTCTACATCCTCTATACGTCGGGCACGACGGGCAAACCGAAGGGGATCGTGCACACGACTGGCGGGTATCTGGTCGGCACGTACGCGTCCACGCGCTGGGTCTTCGATCTGCGCGACCAGGACGTCTACTGGTGCACGGCCGACATCGGCTGGGTGACCGGCCACAGCTACGTCGTCTATGGTCCGCTCGCCAACGCGGCGACGGTCGTGATGTACGAAGGCGCGCCGGACTGGCCGAAGCGCGACCGGTTCTGGCAGATCGTCGAGCGCTACGGCGTCACCATTCTCTATACCGCGCCCACGGCCATCCGGGCCTTCATGAAGTGGGGGACCGAATGGCCCGCAAAGCACGACCTGTCGAGCCTGCGCCTGCTGGGCTCGGTCGGCGAGCCCATCAATCCCGAGGCCTGGATGTGGTACCACGAACACGTCGGCCAAAGCCGGTGTCCAATCGTCGATACCTGGTGGCAGACCGAGACGGGGCAGATTCTGATTACGCCGCTGCCCGGTTTGACGGCGCTCAAGCCGGGGTCGGCGACGCGGCCGTTTCCGGGCGTTTCGGCCGAAATCCGGACGTCTGATGGCCATCCGGTCACCGAGGGCGGCGGGTTGCTGGCGCTGACGCGGCCCTGGCCGGCGATGCTCCGCGGGATCTACGGTGATCCGGAACGCTTCGTTCAGACGTATTGGAGCAAGTGGTCCGACGGCATGTACTTCACCGGCGACGGGGCGCGCGTCGATCGTGACGGGTACTACTGGCTGCTCGGCCGGGTCGACGACGTGCTCAATGTCGCCGGGCACCGGCTGGGGACGATGGAGGTCGAAAGCGCGCTCGTCGATCACCCGCGCGTGGCCGAGGCGGCCGTGGTCGGCAAGACGCACGAGCTGAAGGGGCAGGCCGTGGCGGCGTTTGTCACGCTCAAGGACGGCGGCGTGCCGTCCGACGCGCTGGCCGACGAGCTGAAGCAGCACGTCGTGACGAAGATCGGGGCGATCGCGCGGCCGGACCAGATCCTGTTTGCCGCCGACCTGCCCAAGACGCGGAGCGGCAAGATCATGCGCCGGCTGCTGCGCGACATCGCCGAGGGCCGGGCGCTCGGCGACACGACCACGCTGGCCGATCCCAGCGTCGTCCGGAAGCTGACGAGCGAGTATGAAGAAATGGAATGAGGACAGAGGACGGACTGTTATGTCGATGATTGACACGCGCGACCTGTGGAAGACCTACCAGATGGGCGATGAGGAAGTGCATGCCCTGCGGGGTGTGTCGGTGACCATCGAGCGGGGCGAATATGTCGCCATCATGGGGCCGTCCGGGTCGGGCAAGTCCACGCTGATGAACCTCATCGGGTGTCTCGACACGCCGTCGAAAGGCAGTTATCTCCTCAATGGCAAGCAGGTGAGCGAGATGAACGACGACGAGCTGGCGCGGATCCGGAACGAGGAGATCGGGTTCGTGTTTCAGACGTTCAACCTGCTGCCGCGCGCGACCGCGCTCCACAACGTGGAGCTGCCGCTCATCTATGCCGGCATCAGTGGCAAGGACCGCTCCGACCGCGCCGGCCAGGCGCTCGACAAGGTCGAGCTGTCAGACCGGAAGACCCACCGTCCCAACCAGCTTTCGGGCGGCCAGCGCCAGCGCGTCGCCATCGCCCGCGCGCTCGTCAACAACCCGTCGATCCTGCTGGCCGACGAGCCGACCGGCAACCTCGACACCAAGACCGGCGTCGAGATCATGGCGCTCTTCGAACGCCTCCACGAAGCCGGCAACACGATCATCATCGTCACCCACGAGGCCGAGGTCGCCGAACACGCCCACCGCGTCATCCAGATCCGCGATGGACAGGTTGAGAAAGACGTGAAAAGAGCAGCGTAGGGAGGGCAGCGGACAGAGGGCATGCCCTTCCTACACTGCCGCCGAGTGGCCCTCGGCCACCTCACGTAGCGGCAGCGGCCGGAAATTGCTGGCGGGGAAGGGGATGCGCTCGAGTTTCGCGCCGGGCTGGAGGTTCGGAATCGCCGACAGCAGCGCCTTCGTGTAGGGGTGCACGGCCGCGGTGAAGATGCGGTCGGCCGGTGCCAGCTCGACCAGACGGCCGCGGTACATGACGGCCACCCGGTGGCACACCTGCCGGACCAGCCGCAGGTCGTGCGCGATGAACAGGTACGTCAGTCCCAGCCGCTTCTGGAGGTCGAGCAGCAGGTTGACGACCTGCGCCTGAATCGACACGTCGAGCGCCGACACGGGTTCATCGGCCACGACGAGCGAGGGCTCGAGCGCGATGGCGCGCGCGACACCGATGCGTTGGCGCTGGCCGCCGCTGAACTCGTGCGGGTACTTCGTCATGTCACCCGGATCGAGGCCCACCAGTTCGAACAGCTCCCGGACGCGCACCTGCCGCTCGTCCGCCCGTCCGATCCGGTGAATCACCAGCGGCTCTTCGACGATGGCGCCCGCCCGCATCCGCGGGTTCAGCGACGAGTAGGGATCCTGAAACACGATCTGGAACTGGCGCCTGGCCCGGCGCAGCTCGCGGCCGGACAGCGCGAGCACATCGGTCCCGCCGATGCGCACCTGGCCCGACGTCGGTTCCACCAGACGCAGCAGACACCGGCCGGTGGTCGTCTTGCCGCAGCCCGACTCGCCGACCAGGCCGAACGTCTCACCCCGCTCGATCGAGAACGTCACGTCGTCGACTGCCCGCACGGGCCGGCGGCCGGCGAGCCAGCCGCCGGGGACCGGAAACTCCTTGACGAGCTGGCGGACCTCGACGAGCGGCATCAGCGCGGTGCTCCTGCGGGTCCGGTCGCGGGACCCGGGAGCTGGCGGGCCGCCGGGTCGTGGAGCAGGCAGCGCGCGGCGTGGCCGGGCCCGATGTCGACGAGCTCCGGCTGGCGCTCGGTGCACGGCGCGAACCGGTCGACGCATCTCGGCGCGAACGCGCAGCCGGCCGGCAGCTGGCCCAGCGCGGGGACATTGCCGGGGATCGCATGCAGCCGCGTGCCCGGCGCACCGGTCGGAATCGACGCCAGCAGGCCGCGCGTGTACGGATGCGCGGGCGTGGCGAAGACGCGCGGCACGGGTCCCTCTTCGACAATGCGGCCGCCGTACATCACGGCGACGCGGTCGGCCATCTCGGCGACGACGCCGAGGTCGTGCGTGATGAGCAGGAGCGACAGATTGAACGACCGGCGCATGTCACGCAGCAGGTCGAGGATTTCGGCCTGGACGGTGACGTCGAGGGCCGTGGTCGGCTCGTCGGCGATGAGGAGCGCCGGGTCGGCCGAGAGGGCCAGGGCGATCATCGCCCGCTGCCGGAGGCCGCCGCTCAACTGATGCGGGTATTCGCGCGCGCGCCGTTCCGGGTCGGGAATGCGGACGGCCTGCAGGAGCTCGACGGCACGGCTGCGGGCCGAGGCGCCCCGCGCGAGCCGGTGCACGGCGATCGTCTCGGCGATCTGGTAGCCGATCGTGAAGACCGGGTCGAGCGCGACCATCGGTTCCTGAAAGACGAAGCCGATCCGCCGGCCACGGATCGCCTGCATCTCGCGTTCCTCCATCTGCAGCAGGTCGCGGCCTTCCAGTTCGATGCGGCCCTCGGCGATGCGTCCCGGCGGCGAGACCAGGCGCATGATCGAGAGCGCCGTCACCGACTTGCCGCTGCCCGATTCGCCGACCAGGCCGAGTGTTTCGCCGCGGCCGACGACGAACGATACCCCGTCAACCGCCGCCGCCTCGCCGCCGGCGACGGGGAAAACCGTGCGGAGGTTGCTCACGGCGAGGAGCGGCCCGTCAGCTTTCGGTGTCACGGTGCTCGCCAAAGACGCGTCGCATCGCATCGGCTATCTCGCCGAGCGTCGCGTGGGCTTCCACGGCGGCGAGGACGACGGGCACGAGGTTGTCGGTGCCGCGGGCGGCCGCCTCGACGGCCGCGAGCGCGCGGGCGCACGCCGCGGCGTCCCGCGACGCCCGGGCGGCGGCGACGGCGGCGTGTTGCCGCGCCTCGATCGCCGGATCGATGCGCAGCAGTTCGATCGAGACCGGCCCGTCCCCGGTGAACCGGTTGCTGCCCACGATGACGCGATCGCCCTGGTCGATCTCGCGCTGCGTGGTGTAGGCCGCGTCCTGGATCTGCCGCTGGATCCAGCCCCGTTCGATGGCGGCCAGCGTGCCGCCGGTCTGATCGATCGCTTCGATGATCGCCCGCGCCTCGGCCTCAATCGCCGACGTCCGGGCTTCAACCGCCCAACTGCCGCCGAGCGGGTCGACCGTGTTGGCGACGCCGCTCTCGGCGGCAATGACCTGCTGGGTCCGGAGCGCGATGCGGGCGGCGTCCTCGGTCGGGAGCGCCAGCGCCTCGTCGCGCCCGTTGCAGTGGAGCGACTGCGTGCCGCCGAGCACGGCGGCCAGCGCCTGGACGGCGACGCGGACGATGTTGGTGTCGGGCTGCTGGGCGGTGAGCGTGCTGCCGGCCGTCTGCGTGTGAAAGCGGAGCTGCTGGGCGCGCGGGTGGGTGGCGCCGAAGCGGTCGCGCATCACGGCGGCCCAGAGCCGGCGCGCGGCGCGGAACTTGGCGACTTCCTCGAGGAAGTCGTTGTGCGCGGCGAAGAAGAACGACAGCCGCTGGCCCAGCCGGTTGACGTCGAGGCCGGCCGCCTGCGCCGCCTCGACGTACGCGATGGCGTTGGCGAGCGTGAAGGCGACTTCCTGGACGGCCGTCGAGCCTGCCTCGCGGATGTGATAGCCGCTGATCGAGATCGTGTTCCAGTTGGGCAGCTCGCGTTCGCACCACGCGAAGATGTCGGTGACGATGCGGAGCGAGTGGCGCGGCGGGTAGATGTAGGTGCCGCGGGCGATGTACTCCTTCAGGATGTCGTTCTGGATCGTGCCCGCAAGCCGGTCGAACGGGACGCCCTGGCGGCGGGCGACGGCGACGTAGAGCGCGAGCAGGATGATGGCCGTCGCGTTGATCGTCATCGACGTCGACACGCGGTCGAGCGGGATCCCGTCGAAGAGCACGGCCATGTCGTCGATCGAGTCGATGGCCACACCGACCCGGCCGACCTCGCCGGCCGCCATGGGGTGATCGGAGTCGTAGCCCATCTGCGTCGGCAGGTCGAAGGCGACGCTCAGGCCCGACACGCCCTGGTCGAGCAGATACCGGTACCGGGCATTCGACTCGGCGGCCGTGCCAAAGCCGGCATACTGGCGCATCGTCCACAGCCGGCCGCGGTACATGGTGGGCAGGATGCCGCGCGTGAAGGGAAATACGCCCGGATACTCGTCGCCGCCCGTCCGCCCGGTGGCGACGTCGTCCGGGCGGACATACGATCGTGTCATCCGAGCGATTCTAATCCGCGGTACCGGCGGGCTGACAGGAATGTCGTTTGACTCGCCGTACCACCGGCGCCTACAATGCCCCGCAGTTCGGCCTTCAGTCCGAGGTTCTCCGCTCATGGTTCGGTCAGCCCCCAGCGCCCACACCTCGAGAATGCACTCCCCCTCTGTGTGTCTGGTGGCACTCGCGTCGTCGCTCGGGCCTGACGCCGGATGGGGGTTTACATGGATGTGCGGATGAATCAGTTGGCGCGTGAGCTGACTGAGGCCATCTCATCGGCGGTGGCGGCCGACCCGAAGGTCGAAGCCTGCCGGGAAAAGGCCCGCTCGGCCGGCTACGAGCTGCGGCTGTCGCTCGAGGCGGTCGTCGCATGGAACTCGCTCGACCGCAAGCCGCGCAAGGCGGCCCCGGTCCCGCGCCGCACGACCCCGGGCGGTCCGTTCGAGATGAGCCCCAACGATCGGCGCTTCCTGAAGTCGCTCCGGATCTCGGCCGACGAGCCCACGCAAGAGAAGGAAGTCGAGTAGGCCGCCTCAGCGCCGCTGTCCCTGGCGCCCGACCGCCTCGGCGGCCCGGCGCGCCGCCTCCGCGTCACCCAGGTAGAAGTGTCGGATCGGCACCAGCCGCTCGTCGAGTTCGTAGACGAGGGGAATACCCGTCGGGACGTTCAGTTCCGCGATGTCGGCGTCCGAGATCCCGTCCAGGTGCTTGATGAGCGCGCGGAGGCTGTTGCCGTGGGCCGTGACGAGGACGCGGCGCCCGGCACGGATGGCCGGGGCGATCGCGTCCGACCAGCAGGGCAGGAAGCGCGCCACCGTGTCCTCGAGCGATTCGCCGGCAGGGATGTCGGCCGCCTCGAGCGACTGGTAGCGCGGGTCGTGTGACGGATGGCGCGGATCGTCAGCCGCGAGCGGCGGCGGCGGGATGTCGTAGCTCCGGCGCCAGATCTTCACCTGCGCGTCGCCGTGCCGCGCGGCTGTCTCGGCCTTGTTGAGGCCCTGGAGCGCGCCGTAGTGCCGTTCGTTCAGCCGCCAGTTCCGTTCGACGGGAATCCAGAGCAGATCCATCTCGTCGAGCACCATCCAGTTGGTCCGGAGCGCGCGCTTGAGGACGGACGTGTACGCGATGTCGAACGTGTAGCCGTCGGCCTTGAGGAGCCGTCCGGCTGCGACGGCTTCTTCGCGGCCCTTGTCGCTCAGGTCGACGTCGGTCCAGCCGGTGAACCGGTTCTCGCGATTCCAGGTGCTTTCGCCGTGTCGGAGGAGGACGACTGTATGCATGTCTCGTTCACGTGAGGCTCTTGATCGCGCTGCGACCGGCGTAGCGGGCCTTCGTCCCGAGCGCCTCTTCGATCCGCAGGAGCTGATTGTACTTCGCGGTGCGATCGGTCCGGCAGGCCGAGCCGGTCTTGATCTGGCCGGCGCAGGTTGCGACGGCCAGGTCCGCAATCGTCGTGTCCTCGGTCTCGCCCGATCGGTGCGAGATCACGCTCGCGTAGCCGGCCTGGCGCGCCATCTCGACGGCTGCCAGGGTCTGGCTCACCGTGCCGATCTGGTTGAGCTTGACGAGCAGGGCGTTGCCGATCCCGCGCGCAATTCCCTCCTCGAGAATCGCCGGGTTGGTCACGAACACGTCGTCGCCGACCAGTTGCACCTTGCGGCCGAGCGACTCGGTCAGTCGGGCCCAGCCGTCCCAGTCGCTTTCGGCGAGCCCATCCTCGATCGACACGATCGGGTAGTGGTGCAGCCAGTCGTCGTACAGGCGGATCATCTCGTCCGACGTGCGCGCGCCTTCGCCCGACTTGTGGAGCACGTAGCGCGACGACTCGGCGTCCCAGAACTCGCTCGAGGCCACGTCGAGCGCGAGGTACATGTCGTCACCGGCGTGAAACCCGGCCGCCAGGATCGCTTCGAGCACCAGTTCCAGGGCCTCCTGGTTCGACCGCAGGCTCGGCGCGAAGCCGCCCTCGTCACCGACGCTGGTGGCCAGTCCCCGCGCCTTCAGGAGCGAGCGGAGCGCGTGGAACGTCTCGACGCCGGCCCGCAGGGCCTCGGCAAATGTCGGGAATCCGGCCGGCAGGACCATGAATTCCTGGAAGTCGACGTTCGTGTCGGCGTGGGCGCCGCCGTTGAGGATGTTCATCATCGGCACGGGCAGCAGTGGTCCGCCCTGACGCGCCTCGGCCGGCACCAGCCGGCCGAGAAAGGCGTGGAGCGGTTCGCGCGCCGAGTGGGCCGCCGCGCGCGCCGTGGCCATCGAGACCCCGAGCACCGCGTTGGCACCGAGCCGACCGAGATTGGGGGTGCCGTCGAGCTCGAGCAGGCGCCTGTCGACGGCGCCGACATCGGCCTCGCTGCCGACCAGTGCCCTGGCGATCTCGCCGTTGACGTGCGAGACGGCCGTCTGCACGCCCTTGCCGCCGTAGCGGCTGGCATCACCGTCGCGAAGCTCGAGGGCTTCGCGCGCACCGGTCGAGGCGCCCGACGGCACGGCGGCGCGGCCGATCACGCCCGAGTCGAGCGTCACATCCACTTCCACCGTGGGGTTGCCACGGGAATCGATGATCTGGCGTCCGGCAATGCGGGTAATCTTCACCGGCGGCACCTCCGTCAGCGGGCGCAATCGAGAGGGCGGATCATACCTTGGGCCGGGCGCCGGGACGAACCCCGGCCGGTGGTTTGACTTGCCTGGATCGGCCACATAAGATGGCCGAACGCTTCGAGAGGGTCCATGCATCGACCCATCCCCACGCTCGTGGCGGTGTTGATTCCCGTCCTGTTTGCGGCCGAGTTGCGCGCCGATCGTCCCCAGCGTCTCGAGCTTGTCTCGATTCGTGCGGCGGCGGCGCCACCGGCCCGCGTCTACGGCATCGTCCGCGACCAATCGGGGCACACGGTCGCCGGGGTCAGCGTCGTGGCGATGGGGGCGACCGTCGCCGAGGCCAGCAGTGATCGCGTCGGCCGCTTCGTGCTGACGCTGCCCCCGGGTTCGTACCTGCTGCGCGCCACGCGTGACGGATACCTGTCGACGGTCCGCGAACCGATCCGCGTGTCGATGGGCGCGCCCCTCGAGCGCAACCTCACCCTGGTCCGGCAGGCCGAGCCGATCGCGACGGCTGTGTCGGCCAGTGCGGTCACCGACCCGAGCGACCACGCCCACACGACGCTGGCCTGGCGGCTGCGCCAGATGCGGCGCATCGTCCTGCGCGACGAGGCGCTGGCCGGAGTGC
>DATKDF010000194.1:0-5777 GCA_035512795.1 Vicinamibacterales bacterium | reverse complement strand
TCACGCCAACCTCCGGTACGTCCACCGAGCCCGGCACCAGGAGCGGCCGTTCGAAGGCCAGCGGCGCGCCGGGCCGCCGCTCCACGGCCGGTGCCAGGCGCAGCCAGCCGGCCTGCCGCGTGGCACTGCTGCCGGGCAGGTCGATGCGTCGGCCTGTTCCTTCGGACGTAACGAGACGCCTGACAGTTTCAAGGTGCGCCGAGCCGAGCCGCGCGCCGGGCGCCACCTGGCACATCGCGGCACGAAGAACCCGGCGGCACAGAGCCGCGGGCAGGTCGGCCAGCGCCGCCTCATTCAGTTGGACACCGCCGGCCTCATATCTGGCGATGGCCGGCAGGATCTGGACCACCCGCGCCTCGAACACGGCCTCGTCATCGGCCGCCAGATCGGCCAGCCGCGCGAGGGCCGCGATGCCGCCCGGCGCGACACGCTCGACGACGGGTACGAGATCCTGGCGGATGCGGTTGCGTGGAATCGACGTGTCCGCATTGGACGCGTCGGTGCGCCACGCCTCGCCGCGCGCGGTGAGCCACGCCACCAGATCCGCGCGACGAGCATCGATGAGCGGACGCCGATAGCGGCCGCGCCTGGGCCGCACGCCCGACAGGCCGCGCGTACCGGCACCGGTGAGCGCGCGAAGCAGCACGGTCTCGGCCTGGTCGTCCAGGGTGTGCCCGGTGGCGACGACCGTCGCGCCGAGCGCGTCGGCGGCATCCTCGAACGCGGCGTATCGCAGGTCGCGTGCGGTCGACTCGAGCGAGCGACGGTCGGCACGCGCGCGCGCGGCGACGTCGATGTGCCTGACCTCGATCGGCAGCGCCATGCGGACCGTCAGGTCACGGCAGAACGCCTCGTCAGCGTCCGATTCGGCGCCGCGCAACCCATGGTTGACGTGGATGAGTCCGGCCAGCCGCCACGACGCACGCGGCGCGAGCTCGTGAAGAATCCAGGCCAGGGCCACCGAATCGGCGCCGCCCGACACGGCCACCGCAACGGCATCGTCGGCCGCGACAAGCGCCCGACGCTCGAGGGTGGCGGCTACGTGGGAGAGCATGGCCAATTCAGCGAATTGAGTGAATGGAGTGGATGAGCGAATTCACTAAATTGAAACGGGCGTCCCGACCGAACGCCGGGACGCCCTCAAAAATGGTGCCGGTGCAGGGACTTGAACCCCGGACCCTGCGGATATGAGCCGCATGCTCTAACCACTGAGCTACACCGGCGGCAAACCAGCATCATACACAAGACGCCGGCCGGTCGGGCCGCCTGGCGGTTATCGCACTCCGCGCCGGCCGCTGACATCAGCCTCGAACTCGGGGCTGATCAACTGGATGTCCTCAAGCTGATGGCCTCACAGCTCGACGATCCGGGCATCCAGTACATGCTGACCGGCTCGGTGGCGGCCGGCTGGTACGGCCAGCCGCGCACGACCCGCGATATCGATCTCGTCGCCGTGCCCCGTTCACGCTGTTCCACCGGGCGGCCATCCACAAGATCGATGGCGGCCAGACTCCCTCGCGTCTACCGCGTCGTAGCCGCGATGATCGCCGCCGCCAACATCGGCAGCAGCAGCTCGTGGTGCCCGGTGAGCGAGTAGCCCTTGCCGATGCCGGCGACCGGGCGGCGGACGACGTTGGTCTCCGGGCGGTACTGCCGCACGAAGTCGACGTTCACCGTCGTCAGGCCCTCGAGCGACGCGCCGCGGTTGCGCGCGAGCGACACGGCTTTCAGGAACACTTCGGGCAGCATCACGGCCGAGCCGCAGTTCAAGTACACACCGCCGGCCATCTTCGCGACGATGGCGGCCAGGTACCGGAAGTCCTTGAGGCTGCCGGCGCCAATCGCTTCGCCGGAGGCGGCCGGATGCATGTGGATGATGTCGGTGCCGACGCCGACGTGCACGGTGACCGGAATCTCGAGGCGGGCTGCCGCGACCAGGAGCGACAGATCGGCGTGCGGCGGCTGGCGCGCCAGAAGATGTGCCGCGACTGATTGTCCCAGGCCGAGTCGATTCGCGACGCCCTCGCGGATCACGTCGTTCAGCTCGCGTCCGGTTTCGTCGGCCATCCCGAAGGTGCCGGGGCCGAGCGCCGCGTCGACGTCCTCCGACGTGGCGCCTGAGAGGGCGACCTCGAAGTCGTGGATGAGTCCGGCGCCATTCAGCGCGAGCGCCGACACGAACCCGCGCTCCATCAGATCGATCACGACCGGCGAGAGCCCCGTCTTGATGACGTGCGCGCCGAGGCCCCAGAGCAACACGCGGTCGGCGGCACGGGCGGCGAGGATCGCATCGACCACGGCGGAAAACTCGGCCGCGGCGAGGATTTTCGGCAGCGACGCCAGCCAGCCCTCGAACCCCGACGACGGCTGCCAGGGCCGCGCAAAATCCTCGTGCCGGGCCTTGCTCGCGCGCGAAGACAGCGGATAGGTTCGGAGGCCGGAGAGGTCGAGCTCTTCGTAGGGGAGCTTCACGCGGGCCATCGTAGCAGCCAGTCGATTGGGCCCGCCAAGAGCTGGAGCTGGACTTGACCGCGGCCATGTGCAATGTGCATATTGCACAGGTGAGTACCAAGACCGTGTCGCTCAAGAAGGAGGCGTACGACCGGCTCCGCGCGGCCCGCCGTTATCCCGGTGAATCGTTCAGCGAGGTCGTCCTCAGAGCCACCTGGCCCGAAGATACGACGACCGCGCGGGCGCTCCTGGATGCCTTCCGCGCCGGCCCGCACTTCTCCGACGCCGAGCTGAATCGGATTGAGTCGTTCAAGCGCCTCCAGGCGCCGCCCGAGGACAAGTGGGTCGATCGCTGATTCTCGAGACCTCGTTTCTCATCGACCTCGAGCGCGAACACAACCGGAGTTCGCCCGGCCCGGCGGTCGGCTTCCTCGAAACGAACGACACCGCCCGCCTCTATCTTCCTTTCATCGTCGCCGGCGAACTGGCGTCGGGCACCTCGCTCGCCGATCGTCCGCGATGGGAGGCGTTTCTCGCACCATTCTTCGTCCTGGCGTCGAGCCCGGACGTCTGCTGGGAGTACGGGCGAATCTACCGGTACCTTCAGGAGAACGGACGCCTGATTGGTGGCAACGACCTCTGGATCGCGGCCACGGCGCTCGCCTACGGGATGCCCGTCGTGACGCGAAACGCGGAGCACTACAGGCGGGTGCCTGGACTCGAGGTCGAGGGTTACTGAGAGCTGCCCGAACGCGGTGCGTGAAACTCCCCGGCGCGAAGCCTCCCCACACCCCTGTTTCCGCTGAGAAAAGGGCCGATTTCAGGGCACCTGTCTTGCAGTAGTCGTCGGCACGGACCGGTTTCAATGCCGAGCGCGACACGCCGCACCACATCGTTCATCGTCCTGCTGCTCGCCGGCGTTCCGGGCGTCGTCGCCCTGGGCGGATCGCAGGGCTGGACCGCCGGCCAGGTTTCCGCGGCTGACGCCATCCGGCGTGCCCTGCCGGCCTTGGTGAGCGCCCGTCGCGCGGATCTATCACCGCGCGCGGGTCTCGAACTGACCACTCTGTACGAGATGTCGGCAGGCGGCCCCATCTGGGTCGATTCGACGGGCCGCCCCAACGGCCAGGCTCGGACAGCCCTCGGGCTGCTCGGCGAGAGCTCTAACGACGCGCTCCTCCCGGCCGACTACGGCACGGCCGAACTGTCGGCGCTCGCCGGCCGCCTCGGCGGCGCCGCACCGGCACCAGCGACGGCGGCAACGTTCGAGGTGCTGCTGAGCGTCGGGGTGCTGCGGTACTTCCGGCACCTGCACATCGGCAGAATCGATCCGCGGGCGGCCGGGTTCGTGGGCACTGTGCCCGAAGACGACCACGACTTTGCAGACATCGTGTGGAATGCGCTTGCGGGCAACCGCCTGGCGGAGGCCGCCACGGACCTGACACCGCCGCTCACGCACTATCGCGCGCTCCGCGCCAGGCTCGCGCACTACCGCGCGCTCTCGGCCGCCGCGACCGACGACGACGTGCCCGCGTTCACCGGTACGGTGCGGCCGGGCGACGTGTATCCCGGACTTGCGACGCTTCACCGACTGCTCGTGACCGTGGGCGACCTGCCCCCCGACGCGCCGCTCCCGCCTTCCGGGCTGTACGACGAGCCGACACACGCGGGGGTCATGCGCTTTCAGGAACGGCACGGGCTCGCGCCCGACGGCGTGATCGGACGAGCGACGCAGGCGGCCTTGCGAGTGCCGCTCTCCTGGCGCGTCCGCCAGATCGAACTCGCGCTCGAGCGGCTGCGCTGGCTGCCCGACCTGTCGAGGGGCCGCTTCGTGGCCGTGAACATTCCGATGTTCCGGTTGTGGGCCTGGGACCACGGTCCAGCCGATGGCGCGCCGGCCGTCACGATGGCCGTCATCGTCGGCCGGGCGCTCGGCACGGAGACGCCCGCGCTGGCCAAGAGCCTCGAGCACGTGATCTTCCGGCCGTACTGGAACGTCCCGGCCTCGATCCTCCGCAACGAGATGCTGCCGATCCTGCGACGCGACCCCGAGTACCTCGACCGCCAGAACCTGGAGATGGTGCAGGGCCCGGGCGACAACGCGGCGGTCCTGCCGCCGACACCCGAGAACATCGCGCGGCTCGGACGCGAGGGCGTTCGCCTGCGGCAGCGGCCCGGCCCGACCAACGCGCTCGGACGCGTCAAGTTCGTGTTTCCCAACGATGACAACGTGTACATGCACGACACGCCGGCGCCGCTCCTGTTCCGGCAGGCGCGGCGCGACCTGAGCCACGGGTGCATTCGCGTCGCCGATCCGGTGGCGCTGGCCGAGTGGGTCCTGGCCGGCGACCCGGTGTGGACGCGCGACCGGATTCTGGCGGCGATGAACGGGGCGTGGAACCGTCGCGTCGATCTGCTGGATCCGATTCAGGTGGTCGTCTTCTATTCGACCGCGCTCGTCGCGCCGGAGGACGGCGCGATGCGCTTCGCCGACGACATCTACGGCCAGGATGCCGCGCTCGACGAGGCGCTGATGAAGGACAGCGGTCCGACCTACCAGCGACGGACGCGACCCGTGTCGACGTGCACGAAATCGGATGCCGGGTAGTAGCCCACGCCGCCGCGGCCGAGCTCGAGAGCCGCGGCCCGGAGCCGGGGCAGGGGCACGTCGGCCAGCCGGATGTCGATGGCCTGCCCCTTCATGTGCAGGCTGCCGGCCGCCACGCCTTCGCTTCGTGCGCGCAACGCGCCGTTGGTGACCGGCGAGCGATAGCCGGAGATGACCTGAAGGGGCTTGACCGAACCGGTGGCGTTGGTGAGCTCGTGCAGCAGGTCGAGCAGGTCGGGATCGATCGGGTGCACGTCGCCCGTGCGGAAGTCGCGCAGGACGTGGTTGACGGCCCCGAGGGCATCAGCCACGTACTTGCCGCCGCTGAAATACTCGACCTCGAGCCGCTCGCGCGTGTGGGTGTGCACGAAGCTGAGCGCGCGGCTCGGCGCCCCATCCGCGAAGAGCGTCCGCGGCATGGCCAGCGCCGGCAGGGCGCCGCCCACGACCGCCAGGAACCTGCGACGAGACACGTTCGAATGCACGGGTGATTCCACTATCGCAAGCCACCGCGAACCCTGTCAACCCCGCCACCGGCGCCCTATCGCAGCAACATGGCGTCGCCGTAGCTGTAGAAGTGGAATCCACGTGCCACGGCGTCCCGGTACGCCGCCAGGACCAGGTCCCGCCCGCCGTACGCGCACACCAGCATGAGCAGCGACGAGCGCGGCAGGTGGAAGTTGGTGAGCAGGCCGTCGACGACGCGGAATCGATACCC
>DATKDF010000193.1:0-14532 GCA_035512795.1 Vicinamibacterales bacterium | reverse complement strand
GATGCGGCCGTCAGCCGTCACGGGAATCTGCGAGTAGTCGTGCTCGGTCATCACCTGCATCGCCCGCGTCACCGCCTCGTGCTGATCCAGGGCGACCATCGGCTTGCGATGGTGTGAGGCCACCAGGTCTCGTGCGACGAGACCCGTCTTGTCGAGGAACCCCTTCTCGCGCATCCAGTCGTCACTGAACATCTTGGCGAGATACCGCGACCCGTGATCGTGGAAGACGACGACCACGACGTCGCCGGCCGTGAAGCGGTCGCGCATCTGGAGGAGGCCGGCCATGGCCGCGCCGGCCGAGTTGCCGGCAAAGATGCCCTCCTCGCGCGTCACCCGGCGCGTCATCACCGCGGCGTCCTTGTCGGTGACCTTCTCGAAGTGGTCGATCAGGCTGAAGTCGACGTTCTTCGGCAGGAAGTCCTCGCCGATGCCCTCGGTGATGTAGGGGTAGATCTCGTTCTTGTCGAAGATACCCGTCTCCTTGTACTTCTTGAAGACCGATCCGTAGGTGTCGATGCCGAGCACCTGAATGGCGGGGTTCTTCTCCTTCAGGAACCGGCCGGCACCGCAAATCGTGCCGCCGGTGCCCACGCCGACGACCAGGTGCGTGATGCGGCCGCCGGTCTGCTCCCAGATCTCGGGGCCCGTCTGCTCGTAGTGCGCCTGGGAGTTCGACAGGTTGTCGTACTGGTTCGCCTTCCACGCGTTGGGGGTTTCCTTCACGAGCCGGGAGGACACCGAGTAGTACGACCGTGGATCCTCGGGATCGACGTCGGTCGGGCAGACGATCACCTCGGCGCCGAACGCCTTGAGCGCGTCCGCCTTTTCCTTGGACTGCTTGTCGGTCGTCGTGAAAATGCAGCGGTAGCCCTTGACGATGGCCGCGATCGCCAGGCCCATGCCGGTGTTGCCCGACGTGCCCTCGATGATCGTGCCGCCGGGCGTGAGCTGGCCGCTTCGCTCGGCGTCTTCAATCATCTTGAGCGCCATGCGGTCCTTGATCGAATTGCCCGGATTGAACGTCTCGAGCTTGATGAGCACCTCGGCGTCGATCACGCCGCGCGTCAGGCGATTGACCCGCACGAGCGGCGTGTCGCCAATGGTGTCGAGAATCGTGTTGCAGATCCGGGGCGGCGTCACGGGCCGATTATACGTTGGGGGTAGACTCTCGCGATGTCTCGCACGCGGCTCGTGGTCGTGAGCCCCAGCCTGGGCGGGGGCGGGGCCGAACGGCACATGCTCCGCATCCTGCCCGTGCTCGAGCGCGCGTTTGACGTGTCGATCGCGTCGCTCCGGTCCGGCGGCGACCTCCGCGGTGACGTACCGCCGGACGTGCCCGTCCACGCGATCGGCACGCTCGGCTGGTTGGGGGCCGCTCGGCGCCTGCGGGTCCTCCTCGAGCGCGAGCGGCCGGCCGTCGTTCTCGCGTTTCAGGAAGCCGCGAACATCCCCGTACTCCTCGCGTGCCGGATGCTGAGCCGATCCGTGCGCCCGGCCATCGTCATTTCGACACAGAGCGCGCCGGCGGTCGTGCTCGCCGATGCGCGGCCGCGCACGCGCTGGCGTCTGTCGATGGCGATGCGGCTGTTGTACCCGACCGCCGATCGCATCGTCGCCGCGTCGACCGGCGTGACCGCGGACCTTGCCGCCCTGGCGCCGGGCACCGCGGGGCGCGTGCGGGTGATCTACAACGCCGGGATCGACGCGACCGTCGTCGAACGGGCCCGCGAGCCGTGGACGCACCCGTTTGCGGATGCAGGCGTGCCGCTGCTCGTCGCCTGTGGACGGCTCGCCGACCAGAAGGACTACCCGACGCTGATCGAGGCGATCGCGACCCTCCGCGTACGGCGCGACGTGCGCCTCGTGGTGCTCGGCGACGGGCCGCTCCGGACGTACCTCGAACTCGACGCGCGCCTCCAGGGGGTCGAAGCCATCGTCTCGTTTGCCGGTTACGCCTCGAACCCGTATCCGGCGATGCGACGCGCCGATGTCTTCGTCCTGTCGTCTCGATCGGAAGGCTTCGGCAACGTGCTGGTGGAGGCGCTCGCGCTCGCCCGGCCGATCGTGTCGACCGATTGCCCTCACGGCCCGCGCGAGATCCTCGACGGCGACCGGTACGGGTGGCTGGTGCCACCCGGCGATCCCGCGGCGCTGGCTGCGGCGCTCGACCGGCTCCTTGGTGACGCCGCGGCGCGCGAGGCCCTGGGGACCGCCGGGCCGGGACGCGCGGCCCTGTTCACCGCCGAACGGTCGGGTGCGGCCTATGTGGACCTGGTGTGTGAGGCGCTGGCCTCCCGGGCGGGTGCCCGGACACCCGCGTAGAAACTGCGGCCCGACCGGGCAGGAAATGCCCGAAAACCGGCCTGCGACCTGCCCGGTGCACGACAAACCGGACGAACCCGTCTGGCAGGGGTTTTGCCCCGTCTAACCAGCATGATGCGACGTGACTGGGCCGGGTGGTTCTCGCGAATGCCCGCCGCCCTTCGACAGACGCGGTGGCCGGTGCGGCGCATCGCGGCCGTGTCAGCCGTTCTGATCGCGGTCGTGGCCGGGGGCTATTGGCTGGAAGCGCGTCACGCCGGCCTGTCGGTGCCGCTCGCGAGCGGGCCCCAGGCCACGCGCGTGTACGACCACAACGGTGACCTGTTGTGGATGCTCGCGTCGGAGCGTCGCATCGACCGGCGGTTGGCGGAGATCTCACCTGACCTGGTCAACGCCGTCATCGCCGTCGAAGACCGCCGTTTCCGCGCGCACGGCGGCGTCGATCTGCGACGCATCGTGGGAGCGACGCTCGCTAACCTCAAGGCCGGTCGTGTCGTCGAGGGGGGCAGCACGATCACGCAGCAGTTGGCGCGCGGGTTGCTCGGTGACCGGCGGCCGACGCTTCGGCGCAAGCTGCGCGAGATCATCGTGGCGTCGTACCTGGAGACGCGGGCGACCAAGGACGAGATTCTCGAGACGTATCTCAATCACATCTACCTCGGCCGCGGCTTCTACGGCGCCGAGGCGGCGGCCCTGGGGTACTTCGGCGCGAGCGCCGTGGACCTCGAACCGGCCCGTGCCGCGACGCTCGCGGCGCTGATTCACGCGCCGTCGGCGTACGACCTCGACGACCCCGCCGACGTGGCCCGCCTGACGGCCCGGCGCAACACGGTGCTCGGCGCGATGGCGGCCCTCGGCACGCTGGACGCCGAGGCGCACGAGCGAGCCGTGGCGACGCCGCTCGAGGTGGAGTCGCGCGAGGCGGACCTCGAACGCCGCGCGCTCGGCGAGTATTTCAAGGCGGCGGTTCGCGAAGAGCTGACCGCGCGGTTCGGCGCCGATCGCCTGCTGGCCGGCGGTCTCCGCGTGATGACGACCATCGACCCGCGGCTGCAGAAGCTGGCCGAGCAGCAGATCGCCATCCACGCCGAGCGGCTCGGCGCCCGCGGCCTGCAGCGACGCGGCGAGCCGCTTCGTCTCGAGGCGGGTCTGGTGGCCATCGACCCGGCGAGCGGGGAAGTGCGCGCGCTCGTCGGGGGACGCCAGTTCTCCGAAAGCCAGTTCGATCGCGCGCGCCTGGCGCATCGCCAGCCCGGGTCGGCCTTCAAGCCGATCGTCTACGCGGCCGCGCTCGAGCAGGGCTTCGGCCCGGGCTCCGTGCTCGACCACATCGATGCCGCCGTGGCCAGCCGTGAGGGTGCGTACCTGCCGCACGACCGCGTCCCGATCACGCGGACGACGTTGCGCGAGGCGCTGACCCATTCGAACAACCGCGCGGCGGTGCACCTGCTCGAGCGCGTGGGCGCGTCGGCCGTCGTCGACTACGCCCACAAGCTGGGCATCGGATCAGACCTGCCTGCCGTGCCGTCGCTCGCTCTCGGCACCGGTGAGGTGACGCTCCTCGAGTTGACGGCGGCCTACGTGCCGTTTGCCAATGGCGGGTGGCGTCGCGAGCCGGTGCTCATCACGCGTATCGAGGACGCTGGCGGGCAGGTCCTGCATCAGGCCTCGGTCATCGCCGCGAAGGTGATGGAGCCGACGACGGCCTACCTGATGACGAGCATGCTGGCCGACGTCGTCAATCACGGCACGGGGGTGGGCGCCCGGGCGGCCGGGCTGCGCGGGCCGGCCGCCGGCAAGACCGGCACGACCGACGGGTTTCACGATGCCTGGTTCATCGGCTACACACCGACCCTGGTTGCCGGCGTCTGGTTCGGCACCGATCAGCCGAGCGCGATTGCCCGCGCCGGCTCGGCGGCGACGGTGGCCGCGCCGGCTTGGGGCGCGTTCATGGCCGCCGCCGATCCGGGCAACGGCCGCCGCGGGGACTTTCCCCGGCCGGGCGATCTGGTCCGCGTCGAGATCTGTCGCGAGAGCGGTCTGCTGCCAAACGCCGGCTGTCGCCGCGCGCGCTGGAGTCCCGACGATGCGAATCCGGCCGTCGACGACGACGGCGAGCGGGACGACGACGCCGGCCGGCCCATGGTGTACCAGGAGTTCTTCGCCGGCGAACATGTGCCCACCGAGTACTGCGCCGCGCACAGCCCCATGCGCTGGTTCAATATTCGCGGCTGGTTCCGGCGCGGTGGCGGAGGCTCGTAAGGTCCCCCTCCGGCCGGGGTAATTTCGCCCGGCCCCGCGCAGTCTTTCTCACTGACGCCACCGGTCGTCTGCGCTAGGATCCGCGCAGAGTCTTCATGGCTGGAGGAACGTCAGTGACCCATGACGCCGCCCCGCACGGTGCCTCGCCCGAGGCCGACCTGCCTCCCGGGCTCGACCATCCCCGTGGCACGCTCGCGATCGTGATCGTCTTCGGCGTGCTGTTCGCGGCCGGATGGTTTGCGATGTACTTCCTCCGCTTCATGTCGACAGACGTTCCTCACCACTGAGACCGGAAGGCGGGTGCCCGATGCACGTGGAGCTGTACGAGCGCATCTGGATGTGGGGCTCCGGGGCTCTGATTGTCGTGTTCCTGGGCGTGATCCTCACGACCGCGGCGATGCAGTCGGCCGCACCTCCCAGTCACATCGAGACGGTCGACCCGGCTGCGCTCGACGCCCATCCGGAGTTCGGCGCGCCCGGGGTCACCGAGATGCCCGACGGCCGCGTCAAGGCCGTCATCGTGGCCGCCACCTTCTTCTACACACCCGACCCCATCGAAGTGCCCGCAGGACGCCCGGTGTTGTTCCGGGTCACGAGCAGTGACGTGATTCACGGGTTCCACATCGTCGGCACCAACGCCAACGCGATGGCGATTCCCGGCTACGTCAGCCAGTTCACGCTGACGTTCGACCGGCCCGGTGAGTACCTGATCACCTGCAACGAGTACTGCGGCCTGATGCACCACGCCATGGTGGGCACGCTCCTCGTGCGCGGGGGGCGGCCATGACGACGCGCTACCGGCTGGCGCGCGCCAACATCGGCGTGGCGATTGCGGCCTTCGGCGTGGCGGCGCTGCTCGGCGTCCTCCAGGGGCTGTCGGTGGCCGACATCGAGTTCCCCTGGCGGTCCGAGTCGCTCTACTACATCTCGGTCACAGCCCATGGCGTGCTGATGGCGCTCGTGTTCACGACGTTCTTCATCATGGGGCTGGGCTACGCGTTCCTCGAGGCGTGCCTCGGCCGGACCACCGGGCGCCGGACGGCCTGGTTCGGGTTCTGGCTGGCGGTCGTCGGCACGGTGCTGACGGCCCAGACGATCCTGCGCGGCCAGAGCACAGTGCTCTACACGTTCTATCCGCCGCTGCAGGCCCATCCGATTTTCTACATCGGCGCGACGCTCCTGATCGTCGGCTCGTGGATCTGGGGCGGCGTGTTCCTCGCCAGCTTCCGGTCGTGGCGGCGCGACCATCCGGGCGTACCGGCGCCGCTCGCGATCCACGGGATGCTCGCGACCATCATCGTCTGGTATCTGGCCACGGCCGGGCTGGCCGCCGAAGTCGTCGGCATGCTGATTCCCTGGTCGCTTGGCTGGGTGGCGACGATCGATCCGGTCGTGGCGCGGACGTATTTCTGGTGGTTCGGCCACCCGCTGGTCTATTTCTGGCTGCTGCCGGCCTACGTCCTGTGGTACTCGGTCCTGCCGCAGGTGGTCGGCGGGCGGCTGTTCAGCGATCCGCTCGCGCGGATGGTGTTCGTCCTGTTCATCCTGTTGTCGACGCCGGTCGGCTTCCATCATCAGTTCAGCGATCCGGGGATCAGTGCCGGGTGGAAGCTGGCGCACACGATCTCGACCTACGCGATTCTCTACCCGAGCTTCGTCACCGCCTTCACCGTCATCGCGTCACTCGAGGTGGCCGGCCGGCTCAAGGGCGCGAGAGGCCTGTTCAACTGGATTGGCCGGCTGCCCTGGGGTGACCCGTTCTTCGCGTCGGTGGCGCTCGCCATGATTTCCTTCACGTTCGGAGGGTTCGGTGGCGCGATCAACGCGGCCTACGCGATGAACACGATGGTCCACAACACGGCATGGATCATGGGGCACTTCCACATCACGCTCGGCACCACCGTGGCGCTGTCGTTCATGGGCGCGACGTACTGGCTGCTGCCGCGGCTGACCGGCCGTGCGCTCCGTCTCGGCGGCCTCGCCCGCCTGCAGCCGTACCTGTGGTTCGTCGGCATGTCGTTCTTCAGCATCAGCTACCACATCGCCGGCCTGCGCGGCATGCCGCGCCGGGTGTACAGCGCCACGCTCACCGGCGACTACGGGCAGCAGTGGGCCGGGTTGGCCGACTGGGCGGCGCTCGGCGGGGGCATCCTGTTTCTGAGTGCCGTGTGTTTCATTGCCGTAGTGGTGGCCACGTGGACGACCGGCCGGCGAATCGAGGCGCCGGCCTTCGAGTTCGCCGTACCGCTCCGCCCCGTGACCGCGATCGGTGTCTGGGACCGCTACGGTCTGTGGACGGTGATTGCCGCGCTGCTGGTCGCGCTCGCCTACGCGTATCCGCTCCTGTCACTTCTGGCGGTCGAGCGGTTCGGGTCGCCACCCTACCAGCCGTTCTGAACCGGGCGGACGGCCGTCGCCGAGGCTTGGCGGGCCGCGTGCGATCCAAGTCCTGGTACGAGCCCGACCAGCGACACCGCCTGCGGTTCTGGGCCCTCTATGACGTGGTCCGGCATGAACGATGGGGCAACGTGAACGTGGCGCTGCTCCAGCAGGCCGAGTCGGGCACGGGCTGGCTTCGGCCAGCCCGGTCCAGTCGGATCGCCTGCGGGTTCCGCGCCGTCCGCCGCGGGGACTGATGCCGGCTCACCTGACGCGGGTCGGGAGGGCGCTCAAGCGCAGCCTGACCGCGAACCGGTCGCCGCCCGTGGCGGCACCTGACGACCGGGGCGGCGGCAACTCGAACGAGACCACGTGCCCGGCCCGTGGCGCGTCGATCGTCTTGGCGGTGCCACCGCTCGCGATCCGGGACCCGTCGGCGCCGGACAAGTCGCGCTCGAGCAGCACGCTCAGCCGCTCGCGCCCGCTCGTGGTCGACACGCTGAGCCGTCCGCCAATCGACACCGCCATCGGCCCGGCATCACCGGCGATCCGGACCGGCGGGAACTCGAACGGCCGTCCCTCGCCGCCAATGGCGGTCGTCTGCGCCTGCGTGCTCTCGCTGCCGTCGGAACGCGTGTGCACGAGCCAGAGCTCGGCGAGGCGCCGCACGGCGTCCACGATGCCGACCTGTGGCGCTGTTCCCGGTCGTACCGGCTCGAACCGGTGCGGCCGGACGAAGAGTGTCTCGACGCTGCCGGCGACGGAGGCTTCGAGTCGCAGCTCCACGTTCCCGCACGCCCCGACGGTCGCCGGGACGAGCGAGTCCAGCACGAGACGGTCGCCAGGCCGCATCGTCAGGTGCATGGTGCCGCCAGGCCCGGACTGCAGCTCCCTGCCGCCCGACCACCGGCGCTCCCACGTGATCTGGACCTGCAGGTCGTCGCCCGCGCGCCGGACGACCCGGCCTGAGAAGTACCACCCGAAGTCGGGCGCGAACCATGGGGCGGCGTTGCTCGCGCCCATCCGACAGAGCGCGGCGTCGGCGTGCACGTAGCTGTGGAACGCGTCGGTCCCGTGATCCCCGACCGTTGCAGCGGAACGGCCGTCGGCGCGATAGCTGCGCAGGTAGATGGCCAGCGGCGGCGGCTCGCTCGTGAAGGACGTCGCCGGCGCCTGTGCCAGCATCGCGAGCGGGATGGCCAGGAAAAGCGCGCTCACCATCGGCGTTCATCCCAGTCGACACCGGATTCCAGCCTGATCACAGCGGTGGGTTCCGGAGCGCTCACCGAGATGGCCACGGCCGGGCTGCCCGGCGGCGCGATCAGCGCCGCGCGGTTGCCGGCCGCGCGCCAGCCCAGACCGAAGCCGGAGCCCGCCGCGACGACGACGGCCGCCGCGGCGATCCACGTGCGGCGGGACGCCGCGGTCGTGCGCGCGGGCGCGACGACCGCGTCAGCTCCCGGGTCGCTGCCGACGAGGCCGCGGAGGACCAGCACGTCGGCCAGGTACTGGCACGCAGGTGCGTCGCCCAGCGCCTCGGTGAGGCGCTCGGCGTCGACGGGTTCACCGTCGAGGAATGCGTCGATGATCATCTCGTGAGGTTCGCTCATGTCCGTTCCCCGTGATGCAGGCTGACGGGCCGCCGCCGGTGGCGGCCGATGGCGTCGCCGAGCGTCGTCCGCAGCTCGACGCGGGCCCGATGCAGACGCGCACGCACGGCATCGACCGACAGCTCGCAGGCCACCCCGATCTCCGCGTAGCTGAGCCCTGCGGTTTCGCGCAGCAGGAAGACGTCCCGGTCGGCCTCCGACAGCGCGTTCAACGCCTCGGTCAGCGCCACGCCAAGCTCCTGCACGGCCGGCTGGGCCCGATCGAGCAGGACGGCGGGCTCGGGCCTGCGCCGGGCATCACGCAGATGGTTTAGCGCCAGGTTGCGCGCGATCCGGAACAGCCACGCGCGCGAACCGGCCGGATCTTCTGTCGGCACCGCCGTCCGGACGACGCGAACGAAGACCTCCTGAGTCAGATCCTGGGCCGCCTCCGCGCGCCCGACGATGCGGCAGAGATACCGGAACAGGCCCTCCCGGTGCGCTGCGAAGAGGCGCTCGGCGTCAACCACGTTATCGCCCTATGTTCCACCAACCCCGGTGCGGGTCGAAAGTGTCAAAAGTCGATGACACTTCTGCCCGTGGCTGGTGTCTATTCAAACTGATGATCAGGCCTGTCGTGTTTCTGGTGCTGACTGTGGCAGTGGGCATTGTCCACGAGGGGGGCGCTGCCGGCCGGCAGGTGGTCGTCGTCAACTCCGGTGGCCTCGCACCCACAGCCCCGCGTCCGCCCGGGACATCCGCCATCAGCGGGGTCGTCCGCGATGGGACCACGGGGCGGCCTGTCACTGGCGCCGTCGTGACGCTGTCCACTCATGCCAGGCTTCGCACTCCGACCGTCGATCGGATGGCCACCGACAGCGAAGGCCGCTTCGTCTTCACGAAGGTCGCTGCCGGCGACGACTACCATCTGCACGTCGCCCGCATCGGCTACTTCGACGGCGGCTACGGCCGGGAAGGCCCGGGACCGACCACCGGCGCCGCCGTCGTGGTGGCCGATGGCCAGTGGTTCGACCGGGCCGACGTCGAGCTTTGGAAGCCCGGTGCCGTTACCGGACGGGTCATCGACGAAGCCGGCGAGCCGCTCGTCGGCGTGCCGGTTCGGGCCCTTCCGCTCATCATGCTGGCGGGCGTCGAGCACGTCGTGGCGGGTCTCATCACGACGACCGACGATCGCGGGGCCTACCGACTGACGGGCCTCGTTCCCGGCCGCTACCTCGTTCAGGTGCCGTCGGTCCAGGCGGCGGTACCGGCCGGCTCGGCGCCGCTCGAACTGGTCGGCCTCACCCGCGCCCAGTACGAGAACGCCGAGCGCGCGGGCCGCGCGCCGACCCTGCCGGCGACCATCGGCGTCGACGCCGGCGTGGCGCTGGCGGTCGGCCAGTACCTCACGCCGCCGGGGGCGGCACGGGCGTACGCGCCGACGCTCTACCCGTCAGCCCGCTCGATCAGTGCCGCGGTGGTCATCGAGCCGGAGTACGGACGCGATCTCACAGGCATCGACATTCGAGTCGAACCGGTCGCCACGGCTCGCGTCTCAGGCCAGGTGGTCGGCCCTCCGGATCAACTGGCGGGGCTCGTCCTGCGGCTCGTGCCGCCGGGCAGCGAGGGACTTGCGTACGGCGCCGAGGCGGCGACGGCCGTCGTCGGCGCAGGTGGGAGGTTCTCGTTCGTCAACGTACCGCTCGGCACCTATACGCTCATGGCCGGCCGCAGCGTGATGCAGTACCACTACACGCCGATGGGCAACAACCTGCAAGCCACCCTGCCCGACCCGCCCGGCTTTTCCCGCAGCGGCATGGGCGCCGGGTCGATTCCCTCGGCCCCGCCGAGCGTGGGCTACGGCTACGTGACCTCGAGGGGTGAGGAGACGACCTGGGCGCAGGTGCCGGTCGCGGTCGATGCCGGCGGTCACGACAATCTGATCATCGAACTCCGGCCGACCGTCACCGTTCGGGGGAGGGTCATCTGGGAGGGTGGCGAGGCAGAGCCGCCCAGGTTCACGAGGATCACGCCGACCGGTCCCGTTGCGGGGATCGCCGAGAGACTCCCGGTCTACGCGGACCCGGCCGACGGCAACGCGGCGCTTGGCCTTCCGCGAGGCGACTACACGATCGCGACGAAGGAGTTCAGCGTGAGTGGCCTGAAGGTCGGGACCTACCTGCTGCGCATTCAAGGCGCGCCGACGATCAAGTCGGTGACCTGGAACGGCCGCGACCTCGGCGAGGTTGGCTTCGACGCGGCGGCGGGACACGACTTCAACGACGTCGTCGTGACCGTGACCAATCGCCTGGCGACCATCGGCGGCGTGGTCCGAAACGCCGACGGGCAGGCGGTACCCGGATCGACGGTCATTGCGTTTCCCACCGACCGCCGGCAGTGGGCCCGGTTCGGATTCGCGCCATCCCGTCTGCGCGCGGGCGTGGCTGACAGCGGCGGGGCGTACGAGTTGTCGATCCCGGCCGGCCAGTATTTCGTAATGGCCGTCGACGAGTTGCCGCTGGCCGGCTGGCAGCATGCCGGGTTCCTGGCCCTCGCCGCTGCCGGCGCCGAGATGATTCGCGTGGACTGGACGGAGCAGATCACCCGGGACGTCGTGCTGAGGTCGATCCGATGACGGCCGCCACGGGACGCTCGCGGACCATCCTCGCCGTGATGCTCGGTGCGGCGACGCTCTGCCACGCGCCAGTCGTGGTGCAGGGCGGTCATCGGGGCGAGGGCGGCCAGCGGGGTCCGCAAGGCACCTCGGCCGTCGAGGGTGTCGTGCTGATTGCCGAGGCGGCGCAGGTGCCGGCCCGGCGGGCCATCGTCACTCTCGAGAGCGAGACCGGTTCGGCGCAGAGCGTCATCACCGATGATTCCGGCCGGTTCGCGTTCACCGGCCTGGTCGCTGGCCGCTACGGTCTCAGGGCGTCACGCGCCGGCTTTGTCGATGCCGAGTACGGCGCAGCGCGGCCGGGGCGGATCGGCCGTCGCCTGTCGGTCGGCGCGGGCCAGGTCGTTCGGGACGTCTCGCTCTACATGGCGCCGGGCGCGGTCATCACCGGGCGCGTGACGCACGACACCGGCGAACCGGCCCCCGGTGTCCCGATCCTGGTCTTCCGTCCGAGCCAGGCGCCGTCACTCCTCGCTTCGCGCGACTCGCGGATCGTCACCGACGACCAGGGCGCCTATCGCGCGTTCGGGCTCGCCCCGGGCCGCTACTTCGTCGCGGCCGTGCCGGCGTCGGAATTGGGCGGCGAGGCGCGCGCGCCGGCGTCGGCGGAGATCGATCGCATCTTCCAGGAACTGCGACAGAGGACCAACCCGCCGGTGATGCCGGCGAACCCGACGCCGGAACCGGCCCGCGAATCGCCGCGGAAGTTCACCTGGGCGCCGCTGTACCACCCTGGCACGCCGAACCGCGCGCTGGCCCAGGTCGTGGACGTCGGCATTGGGGAGGAACGAGCCGGCGTCGACGTGGCGCTCGTCGCCGTCCCGGCCGCGCATGTGCAGGGGGTCGTCGTCAACCCGGGCGGCCCGGTCGAGGGGATTCAGGTGTCAATCGCGGGCTCGATGGCTCCGACGCCGTCGTCCTTGAACGCGCCGATTCTCACGGAGCGGCCGGGTCCCGACGGCCGGTTCAGGTACACGAACGTACCGCCGGGCGACTACACGCTCACGGCCCGCGTCCTCAGGCCGGAGCCGCTGTTTGCGACCGCGGAGGTTACCGTCGACGGACGCGACATCGATGCGGTCACGCTGACGCTGCAGCCGGCCATGACGTTCTCGGGCCACGCCGAGCTTGTCGGTGACGGTCCGCCGCCCGTCGACGATCTGGCGAAGCTGCGTCTGTCACTTCAGCCGCCGCCGGGTCTCGGCGGCAGCTCGTCGCTGAACGGCACGTCGTTCGGTCGATCGTTCCCGGCGGCCGGGCAATTTGCGGCTGACGGCACATTCGAGGTCCGAGGGATTCTGCCTGGCGAGTACCGGCCGACCGTTACGTTGCCCTCGGCCGGGGGCTGGTGGCTGCGGTCGGTCATCATCGGTGGCCGCGACGTGCTGGATACGCCGCTGATCTTCCGGGCGACCAGTGTGACCGGCGCCGTCCTGACGTTCACCAACCGCCGGTCGCAACTGTCCGGCCGGCTGCTGTCGTCGGAGGGCCAGCCAGCTCTCGACTACCACGTCGTGGTCGTCTCGGCCGACCGCGAGCACTGGCTGCCGCGCGCACGCCGGACGCGCGCAACCCGCCCCGACACCGAGGGCGGGTTCGTCGTATCCGATCTCCCCGCGGGCTCGTACCTCCTGGTGGCGCTCGACGACCTGGATCCGGCCGACCTCGACGACCCCGCGTTTCTGGCGACGCTGGCCCCCGGCGGCATTCCGATCGAGATCGCCGATGGCGCAAGCGTCGTCCAGGACGTCCGGATCGCTCGCTGAAGGGCCGAAGGGCCGAAGGTCGTAGGGCCCCGCACGCCGCTTCCCTCGAACAGCATCGTCCGATCGCACAAGGCCTGAGGCACTTTGCGCTGCTCACCGGCCAGGCCGCTCAGGAGCGAAGCGTCGTTGCGCATTGCGCTAGGAGGTCGCGCCCCAACTGTGAGTCGGCTTCGACCTCAAGGGGAGAGCCTGGCCTCGAATGGCGGCAGTGGGCGGCCTTTCACCCAAACGATGTGACGCGTCCACGCGATTGCACCCTCGTGGGCGATTCCGTCGTCGAGGATCACCCGAGCCCGTCTAATCCCGTAGCTACTGTTCAGGAGCTTCGCAACCGCCTTCTGAAGTTCTTCGCTTATCACGAAGAGGGGCCCTTTGTCGGCCATGCGTCGGAGGTCGGTTTCTATGCCGCGGCGGCTGACCATCATGACCTCGTTCTCGCCAAGCGGGACGTGGAACTGCACGGATCGGTCACTGTCGATGCGCCCGTAGCCGGCACCAGATCCGTACTCATCGCCCTTCGCTACTTCGTGCTTTGCTCTAGAAGCCTTCGGTCCGAGGAAGGCAGCAACAGTCAGCCTGGCGCCACTACAGGAGGGCTGACCAGAGAGTGGATCGAGGCTAGTGTCCTGGAAACGTGGTTCGTGGCATAAGTCACCGCGTCGCATGCACGTCGATGGTGCGCTGGGCGAACCGGACGATGCTCGCGAGAATGTCGTCGGCGGACTTCGTCCACACGAAGGCCTTGCCCGCGTCGTTGGCCTCGGTGGACGCGTGGATGTGTTCCAGGATCGCCGCGTCCAGCATGCGCACCGCTGGTGTGCGCCCCGCGGCGGAGTTGCTTCGCTTCGAGGCCCGCGAACCAGCGCTCGACTTGATTGAGCCAGGACGCGTAAGAGAGCCGGAACTGGACGCCCTCGGCCCGCTGCAGCTCTGCGATGACCTCGAGGAGCGCCTGGGCTTTCGGGTTGGCGCCAGGTTCCAGCATCCGCATCAGGCTGCGCTCCGGCCGGCGTGTGCGCCGGGCCAGGGCGCCGAATCCCATCGGCCCTCTGATATGGGCCCGCAAGGCGGCCATGCCGGTCTCGACGTCGCCCGAGAGCAGGCAAGCGACGGCTTCCTTTAGGAGCGCTTTCCTGAACGGGGGCTCGCGTTGCAGGCGCTCCCGCGCGGTGTCCTCGAATTTGCTGGTCAGCGCCATCGCCATCGTCCCGCGCGCGCTATCCGAGCGAGAGCGCGGAAGCGGTGTAGCGCTTCACCTTGATCTTGGTGCCCTTCCGGCGGGCGCGTGCGATATCGAATGCGCTTTGCATGCGCATGAGCGTGTCCATCTTCACGCCGAAGGCCTTCTCGAGCCGCAGGGCCATCTCGCCGGAGAGGTCCGAGTGGCCGTTGAGCAGCGTCGAGAGCGTCGGGCGGGATACGCCGAGGACCCTGGCGGCGGCAGAGACCGACAGCCGCAGGGGCTCGAGGATCTCGGTCCGGACGAAGTCGCCGGGGTGGGGTGGGTTGTGCATCGTCATCGTGGTCTTCCTTCCATTCC
>DATKDF010000192.1:0-17973 GCA_035512795.1 Vicinamibacterales bacterium | reverse complement strand
GGCCGCGGAACATTCAAGGTGAGTGAAATACACGGGGGAGTCTACCTACTTCCCCAGCAGCTCATGATCCTTCTTCTTCTGCATCTCGTCGATCATGGCCACGTGCTCGTCGGTGACCTTCTGCACCTCGTCGAGGGCGCGGCGTTCCTCGTCCTCGGACACCTGGTGGTCCTTCAGCATGCGCTTCAAGCGGTCGTTGGCATCCCGGCGGACCTGGCGGACGGCATTGCGGCTGTCCTCGGCGTACTTGTGGACCAGGCGTGACAACTCCCTGCGGCGCTCCTCGGTGAGCGGCGGGATGGGCACGCGGAGGATCTTGCCGTCGACCATGGGGTTCAGACCGAGGTTGGCCTTCTGGATGCCGCGGTCGATCGCGGCGGTGAGCGAGGCGTCGAACGGCTGCACGACGATCATCGCCGGCTCGGGCACCGACAGCGACGCCACCTGGTTCAGCGGCATCGACGTCCCGTAGGCCTCCACGTGCACCGGCTCCAGCATCGAAGCCGACGCGCGGCCCGTGCGCACTCCGGCCAGTTCCTTGCGGACGTGTTCGATGGCGCCATCCATCCGGCGACCGACTTCGGCACGCAGTTCCTTCAGGTCGAGGAGTTCCATGGCGTCACCCTCACGCGCCCACCGTCGTGCCCACCGGTTCGCCCATGATGACCCGCCGCAGCGACCCGGCATCGAGCAGTTTGAACACGACGATCGGCAGTTTGTTGTCCATGCAGAGCGAGATGGCCGTTGCATCCATCACCTTCAGGCCCCGCTCGAGCACCTGCAGGTAGGAAATCTGATCGTACCGCCGCGCGGCCGGATCGATCATCGGATCGGCCGAGTAGATGCCATCCACCTTGGTGCCCTTGAGGATCACCTCGGCGCGCATCTCCATGGCCCGGAGGGCCGCGGCGGTGTCGGTCGTGAAATACGGGTTGCCCGTGCCGGCCGCGAAGACGACCACGCGGCCCTTTTCGAGGTGCCGGATCGCCCGGCGCCGGATGAAGGGCTCGGCCACCGCGCGCATTTCGATGGCCGTGACGACCCGGGTCGACACGCCGATCTTCTCGAGGGCGTCCTGGAGCGCCAGGGCGTTCATGACGGTGGCCAGCATGCCCATCGTGTCGGCCGTCGACCGGTCCATCCCGGCCGCGCTGGCCGCCAGGCCGCGGAAGATGTTGCCGCCGCCGATGACGATGCTCGTCTGGACGCCGAGCCGCTGCACTTCGCCGATCTCGCGGGCGACCTGCGTGGCCACGGTGGCATCGATGCCGTACTGGCCGCCGCCCATCAGGGCCTCGCCGGACAGCTTCAGCAGGACGCGTGAGTAGGCGGGAGACACGGACTGATTATATTCGCGCCGGTTGCGGGTTCGGGGCCGCGGTCACGGGGCACCGGCACGTCAGTCCCCGACTTTGAACCGGACGAATCGCGCCACGCCGATCTTCTCGCCGAGTTTGGCGATGGCCGCCTGGATCATCTGGCCGATGGTCACCTTCGAATCGCGGATCGAGACCTGGTCGACGAGCACAGCCTGCTCGTAGAAGCTGTTGAGCTTGCCTTCCACGATCTTGTCGATGACCTGCGGCGGCTTGCCCGAGTTCTCCATCTGCGCGCGGTAGATGGCGCGCTCGCGGTCGAGCACGTCGGCCGGCACGTCGTCGCGGCTGGCGTATTGCGGACTGGCGGCGGCAATCTGCATCGCCACCTCCTTCAGGAGCGCCTGGAAGTCCTCGGTGCGGGCGACGAAGTCCGACTCGCAGTTGAGCTCGACGAGGACACCGATCTTGCCGCCCTGATGAATGTAGGACCCGACGAGGCCTTCGCGGGCGGTCCGGCCCGCCTTTTTCGCCGCCTGGGCCAGCCCGCGCTTGCGCAGGATCGTGATGGCGTCTTCGAGGTGGCCGTTGGCCTCCTGGAGCGCGGCCTTGCATTCCATCATGCCGGCGCCGGTGAGGTCGCGCAGTTGCTTGACGAGGGAGGCTGGAATCGACATGGTTCCTGGTTCAGCGTTTCTGGTTACGGGTTCCCGGTTCCCGGATTCAGGGGGCCGGGGTCGGGTTCCGGGTTCGGGGTTCCCGGGTTCGGGGCCCGGCGAGTTACACAGCCGGTGCTGCCGTCCGGGCGTTCGTCTCGGCGGTGTCGCTGGCGGCGGCCGACTCGGCCAGGCCCCGGCCGGACAGCACGGCGTCGGCGATGCCGGCGGCGAAGAGCCGGATCGCGCGCAGCGCGTCGTCGTTGCCCGGAATGACGTAGTCGACCTCATCCGGATCGCAGTTGGTGTCGACGATGCCAATGACCGGGATCTTCAGCTTGCGGGCTTCGTCGACCGCGATTTGCTCGTGCCGGGTGTCGATGACGAAGACCGCGTCGGGCAGGCGACCCATGCCGCGAATGCCGTCGAGGTTTCGGGCCAGCTTGCGCCGTTCCTTGTCGAGGCGCGCGATCTCTTTCTTCGACAGGGCGTCGTAGCGGCCGTCGGTCGTCATCGCCTCGAGTTCACGGAGCCGGGCGAGGCTGCGTTGAATCGTCGTGAAATTGGTGAGCAGGCCGCCCAGCCAGTGCTGGTTGACGTAGAACATGCCGCAGCGGGTGGCTTCCTCGGCGATGGCGTCCTGCGCCTGCCGCTTGGTGCCCACAAAGAGCAGCGTGCCACCCGAGGCGGCCACGTTGGCGGCAAACTCGGCCGCATCGCGGTACAACCTGGCCGTGCGCCCGAGGTCGATGATGTAGATGCCGTTGCGCTCGCCAAAGATGAACTGCTTCCTCTTCGGATTCCAGCGCTTCGTCTGGTGCCCGAAATGGACACCGGCCTCGAGCAGGTCCTTCATCGCGATCGCGGTCAAGCTTGCACGTCTCCTTGGTTACCGTTTGCTGAACTGGAAGCGCTTCCGGGCGCCTGCCAGGCCGTACTTCTTCCGTTCCTTCGCGCGGGGATCGCGCGTGAGCAGCCCCGCCTTGCGCAGCGTCACGCGCAGGTCGCCATCGTAGGCGAGGAGCGCGCGGGCGATGCCGAGGCGCAGCGCGCCGGCCTGGCCGGCCACGCCGCCGCCGGCGGTCGTCGCCAGGACGTCGAAGCGTTCGCCGGTTTCGGTCGTGACGAGCGGCTGGCGGATGACCAGGCGCAGCGTCTCGGTCGGGAAGCAGGCTTCGAGGGGCCGGCGGTTGATGGTGATCTGACCCGTCCCGGGCCGGAGAAAGACACGGGCCGTCGAGGTCTTCCGACGACCGGTTCCGTAGTATTGCGTCATTGCCACGACTAGGCGACCTCGAGTGTGCGGGGCTTCTGGGCGACGTGGGGGTGATCGGCGGCGGCGTACACCTTCAACTTGCGGTACATCGCCTCGCCCAGTTTCGTCTTCGGCAGCATGCCGCGCACGGCCTCCTCGACCAGGCGCACCGGTCTGGTCTGCCGGACGATCTTGGCGCGCTGTTCCCGCACGCCGCCTTCATAGCCACTGTGCGTGCGGTAGAGCTTCTGTTCCTCCTTGCGGCCGGTCAGGCGCACGTGCGCGGCGTTGACGACCACGACGTGATCGCCCATGTCGAGGTAGGGCGTCCAGATGGCCTTGTGCTTGCCTTGGAGAAGACGGGCAGCGCGAGTCGCGACGCGTCCGAGCACCTGTCCCTTGGCGTCGATCACATGCCAAGCCCGCTCGGGCGCCGACGCTGTCCGCTTGCCGCGTGCCATGCCTTCCTTCCAGCCGAATTCAAAAATCGGCAAACCAAAATCATAGGCATCCTTGCAAAAATTGTCAATCTTCACGCCCGTTCCGAGCCTGTTCCGGGCGCTTTCGCACGGCCTGCGGCCGGCAGGCGCCCGCTGACGAATCTGTCGCTTCCCGACGATCTTCGCACGATTCTGCCGGGTGGTCCCGGACCGCACATAGGACGAGAGGGGGTGTCCGCCAAGTGTCCAGCGTCAATCACGAAGTTGGCATCAGCCTTGCGAGATCTCCTCGACGTTATGGCCCTCGCCTCCCCGTTTCGCCCCCCGACCGTCGGTCTCGACATCGGATCCAGCGCCGTCAAGGCCGTCGTCCTGAAGAAGGGGCGCTCGGGCTGGTCGCTCGTCGCCGCCGGTGAGTCGCCGCTACCCGACGGCAGCATCCAGGACGGCGTCACGACCGAGCCCGAAGCAATCACCGGGGCCGTCAATCAGTTGCTCGACGCCATCCGCCTGCGCCGCGCGCGCGTGGCCGCCGCCCTGTCGGGTCATGCCGTCATCGTCAAGCGGCTGTCGATGCCGTCGATGAGCGAGGCGGAACTGGGGGAGGCCATCCCCTGGGAGGCCGAACAGTACATTCCGTTCGACCTCAGCGAGGTTCAGCTCGACTATCAGATCGTCGGGAACGGCACCGACCAGTCGCGCACCGGTCTCGACGTGCTGCTCGTCGCCGCCAAGCGCGATCGCATCGACGAACGCGCCAACGTCATCGCGCAGTCGGGCCGCCGTCCGGTCGTGCTCGACGTCGAGGCCTTCGCGCTCGCCAACGCCTACCAGGCCAACTACCCCGAACTGGACGACCCGCTCGCGGCGCTCATTCACGTCGGCCGGCGGGTGACGATCGTCTGCCTGCTCGAGCACGGCGAGCCGATCTTCACGCGTGACATCTCGCTCGGCGGGCAGGCGCATCTCGATGCCCTGCTCCGCGACCTCGGGCCGCTCGGCGTCGACGAGATGACGGCCAAGCGAATTCTCCACGGACAGTTCCCGCACGACATCGATCCGGACCAGGTCGCGGCGGTCCAGCGCGAAGCGACCGCCCTGCTCGTCAATGAAGTGCGCAAGACGATCGACTTCTACCGGGCCACGGCCCCCATCGAGAAGCTGTCGCGCATCGTCGTCTCCGGCGGCGCCTGGCAGGCCCTGGGCCTGGTCGACCAGCTCGCCAGCGAGTTTGCGGCGCCGGTCGACGTGTTCGATCCCTTCCGGAAGATCTCCCGGCCGAGCCGCGCCATCGGCGCCGACCTGGTCGGCCCGGCCTATGCCGTGGCCGTCGGGCTGGCCATGCGCGAGGAGGGGGACCGGTGATTCGGGTCAACCTGCTCACGACCGGGCCCGGCGCGCCGCCCAGGCGTGAGTGGCTGCCGCGCGAACAGCGCTCCGCGGCACTCGGCCTGCTGATGCTCGTGGTCGCCGGGACGGGCGTCACCGGCTGGTGGTGGTACCTCAGCCAGGCCCGGGCCGACGTTGATGTTCGCATCACGACGGCCGAGATGAGTCTGGCGCAACTCAAGGAAGCGGCCGTGCTCGTCGAACAGGCCTCGCTGCGGAAGGCGGAGCTGACCGAGCGCCTGTCGCTCATCGAACGGCTCCGGGTCGCCAAGCGCGGGCCGGTCAACCTCATCGAGACGGTGAGCTTCAGTGTGCCCGACGGCCTCTGGCTGCTCGAAGTCCGGCAGACGGGTGCGACCGTGCAACTCGACGGCCGCGCGATGTCGCTGACGGCCGTCACCGACTTCGCCGAGCGGCTGCAGACGTCAGGCCTGTTCCGCCGGCCGGTGGAAATCGTCACGACGACGGCCGAGCAATTCGAGCAGGTCGATGTCATCCGGTTCATGCTGCGGGCCGACGCCGTCGGGTCGATTGCCCCCATCGAGCTGCCGGCTACGGCGGCGCGGCCGGGAGCCTGACGATGGCCAAGAGCTTTCATCAGTTGTCGCCGCGCGCGCAGACCGGTGTGTTCGGGTTGCTCTGCGTGCTGACGGTCGCCGGCGCCTGGCAGGTGCTCATCGGGCCCGAACGCGTCGAACTCGAGTCGCGCCGGGCCCGCCTGTCGGCCGTCGAGGCGGAGGTGGCGCAGGCGCAGGCCGTGGCCGCGCGCCTGGCCGTCACCACCCGCGAGGTGGCCGACCTCGAGCGCGCGCTTACCGAAACCACGGCCGTCCTGCCCGACGAGAAGGGTCCGCAGGACGTCCTGCGGCATCTGCACCGGCTGGCCAGCGATTCGGCGGTCAGTCTCGCCAGCTGGAAGCCGGGTGAGATTGTCGAGCGCGCGCAGTACTCGGAGTGGCCGATCGTGCTGGGCTTCGAAGGCAGGTACCACGATCTGGGCGTGTTCTTCGACCGGGTGGCGGCGATGCCGCGGCTCCTGTCGGTGTCGGAGCTGAGCATCCGGGCCGCGAGCGGACCGGGGGCCTCCGGCACGATCTCGGCGACCTGTGTGGCTACGACCTTCGTGTTCCGCAAGGACACGCCGGAGCCCTCGGCCGGCCCGACCACGCTCGCCCAGGCCTCGGGAGGCCGCCCATGACGCCGCGCCTGCTGGCTCTGGTCCTGCCGGTCTCGGTCCTGGTCGTCACGAGTGTGGCGCCCGCCCGCGCTCAGGAGCCGGTCCGGGTCGGATCCCGCGTGGGCACCACCGATCCGGCGTCGGCGGCCGGCTACGACACCGGCGGTCGTCGCGATCCGTTCGTCAGCCTGGTCATGCCGCGCCGGCCCACGCCGTCAGGCGTGACCGCCCACGCCGGCCCACGGCCGTCGGGGCTGGCCGGCCTGTCGGTGGCCGACATCCAGATTCGCGGCATCGTCCGGCATGGCGACCGGACGACTGCCATTGCGGAGGGGCCCGACGGGTTGTCGTACGTGTTGCGGGTCAAGGACCGGTTGTTCAACGCCGAGGTCAAGTCGATCGAGGCGCGTGTGGTCGTGTTGGTCGAGCGCGTGGATACGCCGACCGGCGTCGAGGCGCGCGAGGTGCGCAAGCCCTTGCGTCCGGCTGGGGAAGGTGGCGGTCGATGAGTCCTTGGCGTGTGTGGGTTCTCCCGGTCGCCGTGTTGGCCCTGTCGCTTGCCGGTGCGCAAGCCCAGGGTCCCGAGCCGGGTACGGCCCCGGCGCCGGCGGCCCAGCTGCCGGGGTTGCGGCAGTTCAGCGGCAGTCCGATCGATGTCGACTATCAGAGCGCCAGCCTGCGCACCGTCCTGCGGCAGCTGTCCGAAATCGGCGGCATGAACATCGTGATCGATCCGAGCGTGCCGGCCGAGGCGACGGTCGACCTGAAGTTGACGCAGGTGCCGTGGGACCAGGTGATGGACGTAGTGCTCAAGTCGAGCGGGCTCACCTACGAGCTGGAGGGCGCCGTGCTGCGGGTGCTGACGCGCGAGGCGCTCACGTTGGAGCTGCAGGCCGAGGCCCAGCAGAAGCTGGCCAGCGAGCAGGCGCCGGATCTCGAGACACTGCGCCTCCGGCTCAACTACGCGCCGGCCTCGCAGGTGAAAGACCTGCTCGAGCAGGCGCGCATCGTCTCCGATCGGGGGTCGGTGGACTTCGACGAGCGGTCGAACATGATCATCATCCAGGACACGCCCGCGCGCCTGGCCGAGATTCGATTGCTGCTGAACGACCTGGACCGGCCCGAGCCGCAGGTCGAGATCGAAGCCCGTATCGTGCAGGCCAACCGCGACACGGCGCGCGCCCTTGGCGTCCAGTGGGGCTTCAACGGGCGGATGACGCCCGAGATCGGCAATACGACCGGCCTGGCGTTTCCGAACAGCGGCACGGCCTCGGGCCGGGTGACCGAGCAGGGCCCGGTGACGCAGCGGCCGAACGACCCGCGATCCGGCGAACTGGACGCGACCGGGACGGCCGTGAACCTGCCCGTGCCGGGGGCGACGTCGGCCGTCGGCCTGTCGATGGGCGCCATCAACGGCGCGTTCAACCTCGACGTGGCGCTCTCGGCGCTCGAACGCGAAGGCAACCTGAAGATCGTGTCGACGCCCCGCGTCACGACCCAGAACAACCGGCAGGCCGAGGTCACGCAGGGTTTCGAGATCCCAATCCAGGTCGTCGCCAACAACACCGTGACGGTGCAGTTCAAGCCGGCCGCGTTGCGGCTGGTCGTCACGCCCCAGATCACGGCCGCCAACACCGTCATCATGCGGATCGAGCTCGAGAATGGGTTTCCGGACTTCAGCCGCGCGGTCAACGGCAACCCGTCGATCAGCACGCAGAAGGCCATCACCCAGGTACAGGTACCCGACGGGATGACGACGGTCATCGGCGGCATCGTCACGTCACGCGAGAGCATGGCGAACGATCGGACACCCGGCCTCGCGAACATCCCGCTTCTCGGGTGGCTCTTCCGCCGCACCAGCAACTCCAACGAAAGTCAGGACCTGATGATCTTCCTGACGCCTCGCATCATCCGGAGCGTGCCATGACAGTTTCGATTCCTGGCGGCCGATTGGTCCGGACCCTGGCCGCGCTGTCGCTCGTGGCCTGGCCGGTGGCCGGCTGCACGCAGGCGCAGCTCAACGGCGGCAGTTCGTCGTCGTACCTGATTCTCACGTCGCTCGACGCCGCGTCGGGGGCCGCCCCATCCGAGTTCGGTCACGTCCTGCCGTCGGACGTGATTACCAACGTGCGGACGACGATTGGTGGCGAACAGGTCACGGTGGCCACGATCTTCGACGACATCGGGCGCGTGGCGCTCGACCTCGGGCTGAAGGATCCCGGCACCGGCACGGCGCCCACCCTGCCGACCACGGCCAACTTCATCACCGTCAATCGCTACCGCGTGGAGTTCTTCCGCGCCGACGGCCGCAACACACCCGGCGTGGACGTGCCGTACGGATTCGATGGCGCGGTCACGTTCACCGTGGGCGGGTCAGGCGCCGGGGCGACGTTTACCATCGTGCGCAACCAGGCCAAGTCGGAGGCGCCGCTCAAGGCGCTGGCCGGCGGGGGCGGCGCCATCGCCATTTCGGCGATTGCGCGCGTGACATTGTTCGGGCGCGACCAGTCCGGGCGCGAGGTCAGCGTCTCGGGGCAGATCAGCGTGAACTTCGCCGACTGGGGCGATCCGACCTCGTAACGGGCATCGCCGGCGGTCCGGCGCAGGAGTGACTGACGTGGTGTTCAAGCGCGTGTTCATCGTCGCCGTCGCGGCGCTCGTCGGGGGATGTTCGCTCGACAGCCCGCCCGTGCCGGGGTTTGCCGGCCCGTCGGAGTTTGCGCTGTCGCTGGTCGTCACCGCGACGCCGGACGTCATCACCCAGGACGGTGTGTCGACCACAACCATCCAGGTGCAGGCGCGCGACGCCAACAGTCAACCCCTCAACGGGATCAACCTCCGGGCCGAGATCGTCGTCAACGGCACGCCGGTGGACTTCGGACAGCTCTCGACGCGGACGATCTCCACCAACGGCGACGGTCGGGCGGCCCTGACGTACCTGGCGCCGCCGCCACCCCCGGCCACGGTGTCGTCCGATACGCTCGTGACGGTCGTCGTCACGCCGGTGTCGAGCAATTTTGGCAATGCGCTCAGCCGATCGGTGCTGATCCGCCTGGCGCGGCCGGGGGTCATCCTGCCGCCGAGCGGCGCCCCCAAGGCCGACTTCTTCTTCTCGCCGACGCAGCCCAAGGAACGCGAGACGATTCTCTTCGACGGGGCCGCGTCGACCGATCCCGACGGGTTCGACGACATCGTGTCGTTCGACTGGGGCATGGGCGACGGCCGGGCGCGTTCGGGCCTCCGCGTGACGCACACCTACGATCTGGCCGGCACCTACAACGTCTCGCTCACGGTCAC
Organism: Vicinamibacterales bacterium; assembly: GCA_035512795.1. Lineage (GTDB taxonomy): Bacteria > Acidobacteriota > Vicinamibacteria > Vicinamibacterales > SCN-69-37 > DATKDF01. The sequence goes on along the minus strand of DATKDF010000192.1, from coordinate 8,443 downwards.
CGACACGCTGGGCCGGTCGTCGCAGATCGTCAAGCAGGTCATCGTGGCCCTGGCCACGGCACCGGTCGCGGCCTTCGTCATCTCACCGACCGACCCGGTCGTTGGCACGAGCGTGTTCTTCAATGCCGCCTCGTCGAAGCCGTCACCCGGTTTCTCCGTCGTCGGCTACGACTGGGACTTCGGCGACGGCACGCGTATCGCCGGTGGGCAGACCGCCAGCCACACGTATGCGGCGGCTGGCTCGTACAACATCGTGCTCACCATTACCGACAGTTCGGGCCAGAAGGGCACCATCTCGGTGTCCCTGACGGTCGGGACACCCTGAGGGACGACCGTGGCGGGATTCGGACTCCTCAAGAAACTCCGGCCCTCGGGTGATGACCGGGCCTTCGGGGCCACGGCAGAGAAGCTCCGCCGGCAGGGACAGGCCACGCGGGCCGTCGAGGTCTGCCGCACCGGCCTCGAGAAGCACTCCGAGCAGCTCTCGGCGCGCGTCACGCTCGGCTGGGCGCTCATCGACCTCGCGCTGTACGAAGAGGCCAGGCCGGAGTTCGAGTACGTGCTCCGGCGCGCCCCGGACAACCTGCAGGCCATTCGTGGCATGGCGCACCTGCACGACCACATCGAGACGTCGGCGGCCCTGTCGGCGGAGTTTCCGGGCGACTGGCCGCCGCGATCCGAAGACATCGCACGCGCCGTGGCCGGGAGCGATGAACTCCCGGCCACCGACGATGCGCCGGCCCTGGCATTCGAGGAGCCGACCTGGTCGGAGCCGCCCGTGGTCGACGCGGCCGAGGTGGCCGTCGAAGCCGCCGCCGGACTGCTCGACGAGGCCGAAGCGCTCGACGAACTGGCCGCCGAAGCGGAAGCACAAGCCGGCGCGGCCGGCGTCGGCCCGATCGAGCCCGTCAATCTCGAGGCAGACGCCGAGGTCAGCCTCGATGCCATCGCCACAGAGCTCACTTCGGCCGGCTCGGACGCGGGCGAGGCCGAACCCGAGGCCGTCGTGCTCGACGAGGATCTGCCTGCCGCCGGCCTCGACGAGGCGTTCGGCGGCGAGTCATCAGAAGAGGACCGGGGGGCGCTGCACGCGCTCGAGGACCTGCTGGTCCGCTCCCAGGTGCGTCGCGAGCAGACCTCCAAGGACTCGGCCGCCTAATAGAATTGGCCCGCCATGGTCCCCGCTGCTGTCCCGGACTGGTCCGGGCGCCTGCGCCAGCTTCAGCAGGAACTGCTCGCGGGCACGCTCGACGCGGTCGTCGTGTCGACACCGGCGAACATCGGCTACCTCACAGGCTTCACGGGTACGGCCGGTCTGCTCGTCGTGACACGTGACCGGCCGTCGCTGCTCGTCGACGGCCGCTACGACGCGGCTGCGCGAGACGCGATGGCCAGGGGTGCTCTGGCCACGCTCGAAATCGCACCGGTGCCGGCGGGCTACGCCGAGGCGCTCACGGCCCTGCTGGATCGACTGGCCGCCGTCCGGATTGGATTCGAGGCCGGGCATGTCACCGTGGCGACGCTCGACGACTGGCGTGCAAAGTTCTCTGGCCGCGACTGGGTCCGGACCGACCGGCTCGTCGAGGATCTCAGGATCCGGAAGGACGCGGTGGAGCTGGCCTGCCTCCGTAGGGGCGCCCGGCAGCTCAGCGAGGTCGCCGGCCGTCTGGGGGAGTTCGTCAAGGCCGGAGCGCGCGAAATTGACGTGGCTCGGGCAATCGACCGAGCGCTGGAGGCCGCCGGGTTCTCGGGTCCGGCTTTCACCACAATCGTCGCTTCCGGGCCAAACAGCGCCTTGCCGCACGCCCGCCCGACCTCGCGCCAGCTGCGGTCTGGAGACCTCGTCCTGCTGGACTTTGGCGGGGTCTTGGACGGATACTGCACCGACTTGACGCGGATGGCGGCCATCAGCAGGCTCGGGGAAGACGCGCACAGGCTCTTTCGCGCTGTCTTCGATGCAGAGGCCGCCGCCATCGACGCGGTCCGGCCCGGCGTCTCGGCCGCATCGGTCGACGGTGCCGCCCGGCAAGTGCTGGTCGACCGCGGGTACGGCGCGGCATTTCTGCACGCGACCGGCCACGGCTTGGGACTGGAAGTCCATGAGGCGCCGCGGCTTGGCCGGGCGGTGGGCGACGAGGCCTCGGAGGTACTGGCCGAGGGGATGGTCTTCACCGTGGAGCCGGGGGCTTACGTGGCCGGGCTCGGCGGCGTCCGAATCGAAGACGACGTGCTCGTGACGGCGACCGGGGTCGAGGTTCTGACCACGGCGTCCCGGGACCTTCTGATCGTCTGACCGTATGAATTTCGACGACATCAAACAAATCCTTGAACTGGTACGCGAACACGACCTGGCTGAGTTCGAGCTCGAGCGGGACGGTCTGAAGGTCCGGGTCCGCAAGTCCGGTCCGGCCGAGCCGGCCCGGGCGGCCGTCCTGGCGCCGATGACGGCGGTACCGGTCCCGGTGGCCCCCGTGCCGACGGCCGAACCCGTGCCGCCGGCGGGGGCGCTGGCCGAGACGCCTGGGGGCGCCGAGTTGGCCGTCGTCAAGTCGCCGATCGTGGGGACGTTCTACCGGTCGTCCGAACCGGGCGCGCCGGCGTTGGTGGAGGTGGGTGAGACGGTCCGCAAGGGCCAGGTGCTGTGCATCATCGAAGCGATGAAGCTGATGAACGACATCGAGAGCGACTGCGACGGCGAGATCGCCGCGGTGTATGTGGACAACGGCAAGCCGGTTCAGTTCGGGGAGCGTCTGTTCGCCATCAAGGTGACGTAGGGGCCGAGCGGAGACCGCATGTTCAACAAGATTCTCATCGCCAACCGTGGAGAGATCGCGCTGCGCGTCATCTGTGCGTGCCGCGAGCTGGGCATCCGGACCGTGGCCGTGTACTCCGAGGCCGACGAGCATTCGCTGCACGTCCGCTTTGCCGACGAGGACGTCTGCATCGGCCCGGCGCGGAGCGCCGACAGCTACCTGAGCGTGCCGGCGATCATCAGCGCGGCCGAAATCACCGGCGCCGACGCGATTCACCCGGGCTACGGGTTTCTGTCCGAGAGCGCCTATCTGGCCGAGGTCTGCGAGGCTTGCCACATCAAGTTCATCGGACCCGACCCGAACGTCATCCGGCTGATGGGCGACAAGGCGCGGGCGCGCAAGGCCATGAAGAGGGCGGGCGTGCCGGTGCTGCCGGGCAGCGACGGCCCCGTCCGGGGCGAGGATCAGGCGCTGGCCGTGGCCGCCGAGCTCGGCTATCCGGTCATCATCAAGGCGGTGGCTGGCGGCGGCGGGCGCGGCATGCGCGTCGTCGGCAGCCACGAGGAAATGGCCAGGGCGCTCCGGACCGCCAGGCGCGAGGCCGAGGCGGCGTTTGGCGTCGGCGATGTCTACGTCGAGAAATACGTCGAGTCGCCGCGCCACATCGAGTTCCAGGTGCTCGGCGATCACCACGGCAACGTCGTGCACCTCGGCGAGCGCGAGTGCTCGATTCAGCGGCGTCACCAGAAGCTCATCGAGGAGGCGCCGTCGCCGGCGATGACCGATCGCCAGCGGCGCAAGCTGGGCGCCACGGTCGTCGATGCCGCGCGGGCCGTGCAGTACACCAATGCGGGGACGTTCGAGTTCCTGATGGATCCGAGCGGCCGGTTCCATTTCCTCGAGGCGAACACGCGCCTGCAGGTCGAGCATCCGGTGACCGAGTTCGTCACGGGCATCGACATCGTCAAGGAGCAGATCCGTATCGCGGCCGGCGAGCGGCTGACGTTCAGGCAGGGCGACCTCGAGTTCAAGGGCCATGCCATCGAGTGCCGGATCAACGCCGAGGACCCCGAGACGTTCGTCCCCAGTCCGGGCACCATTACCGCCTTCAGCGTGCCGGGCGGCCCGGGTGTGCGCGTGGACACCTACGCGCACTCCGACTGCACGGTCTCGCCCTACTACGATTCGCTCATCGCCAAGATCATCACGTTCGGGCACGACCGGGCCGAAGCCATCGCCCGCATGCGGCGCACGCTCCAGATGACGGTCATCGAAGGCATTCGGACGACGATTCCGATGCACCTGAAAATCCTCGACGACCCCGACTTCCAGGCCGGGCGGCTCAGCACGAGCTTCATGGAGCGGTACGCGAAGGAACGCCCGGCGGCCAAGTCGCTCGCCGAGTCGGCGTGAGCGCGGCCCTCAGCCGCCTGTACGCCATCCTCGACATCGACACGCTCGACGCGCGCGGCCTCGACCCCCTCGCGACGGCGGCAGCCTGGCTGGATGCCGGGATCCGGCTGGTCCAGCTTCGCGCCAAGTCCTGGTCGTTCGGCCCCACGCTCGATCTGGCGGACCGGCTCGTCCGGCTCGCCTCGGCCTCTGGCGCGCGCATCGTGATCAACGATCGGGCCGACGTGGCGCGGCTCTCGGGCGCGGCGGGTGTCCATGTGGGGCAGGACGACCTCGGGCCCGCCGACGCGCGCGCGATCACCGGGCCTGACGCCCTCGTCGGCGTGTCGACCCACACGCTCGCCCAACTCGAGCAGGCGCTGGCCGCGCCCGTTTCCTACGTCGCGTTCGGACCGGTGTTCCCGACGCGGTCGAAGGCCCATCCCGACCCGGTCGTGGGACTGGAGGGGGTTGCCGCTGCCCGGCGGCTGAGCGCTCCGGCCGGCGTGCCGCTCGTGGCCATCGGGGGCATCACGCGCGCGCGGGCACCCGCCGTGCTGGCCGCCGGCGCGTCGTCGGTGGCCGTCATCGCCGATCTGGTCGGCCACGACCCGGCCGCCCGGGCGCGGGCGTGGGTAGCGGCGGTCAGGACCCCAGCCGCGCGCCCGTCATCGGGTGATCCACCGAGAACTCGCGGCCGCCCCGGTCGAAGTAGTCGGCCGTGATCTTCTTCACGGTGCCTATCAGGAAGAACAGCCCCACGAGGTTCGGGAAGGCCATGAACCCGTTGAGGAGCGTGCCCACCGCCCAGACGAGCGGCACCGAGACGACGGCGCCGACCATGATGAGGGCCGTGAAGATCACCCGGTAGGCCGTGATGAACCGGGATCCGAACAGGTACTCGAAGCACTTCTCGCCGTAGTAGCACCAGCCGATCAGCGTCGAGAACCCGAAGAAGAAGGAACTGAAGGCGACGATGATGGCGGCGCCTGGAATCGTCGTGGCCATGGCCGCCGCGGTGAGATCGCCGCTGGCGTTCTGATAGGCCGCCGCCGTCCAGAGACCGGACGACAGGATGACGAACGCCGTCATCGAGCAGACGACGATGGTGTCGATGAAGACCTCGAAGACGCCGACGACGCCCTGTTCGGCCGGGTGCCTGACGCTCGCGATGCCGTGGGCGATCGGCGCGCTGCCGAGGCCGGCTTCGTTCGACAGCACCCCGCGGCTGACGCCGCTCGCGATGGCCTGTGCGACGCTCGCGCCCACGAAGCCGCCGATGGCGGCCGTGGGCGTGAAGGCCTCGCTGAAGATCATGCCGAAGACGGCGGGCAGGGCGCCGGCATTCAGAATCACGTAGGAGACGGCCGCCAGCAGGTAGATGACAATCATCGCCGGCACGAGCCGCTCGGCCACCTGGGCGATGCGCTTGATGCCGCCGAGCAGCACGAGGCCCACACTGACCGTGATGAGCAGGCCCGGCACCCAGAGGGCCACCTCCGTGCCGGTGGCCGTCCGCACGGCTTCGACGAAGGTGCGCGCCACCGTGTTCGACTGCGCCATGTTGCCAGTGCCGAAGAGCGCGGCCACCGCGCCGAAGAAGGCGAAGAGGACGGCCAGCGTCTTGCCGAGGCTGCTGCCACCCAGCCCGCGCGTGATGTAGTACATCGGCCCGCTGGCCAGGTCGCCGTTCTCGCGCGTGACACGGAAGTGCACACCAAGCACGGCCTCCGAGTACTTGGTCGCCATGCCGACCGTGGCCGTCACCCACATCCAGAAGACCGCGCCGGGACCGCCGATGAGGATGGCCGTGGCCACGCCGCCGATGTTGCCGTTGCCGACCGTCGAGGCGAGCGCCGTCGACAGCGCCTGGAAGGGGGTAATCGTCTTCGCCCCCGCGTCGGCCTTCTGAAACGCGCCCTTCAGGACCGTCCGCAGCGCGACGGGGAACCGGCGGATCTGCACGAAGCCGGTCGCAACCGTCAGCAGGCCGCCGACGATCACGAGCACGAGCGGCATCGCATACCAATGCCACACGGCGCTATCGATGCGGCTGATCGTGGTGGTCAGGTCTTCCAGGTTCATGGCGTCTCCTTGGGGGCGGCAGGCGGCGTCAGGGCAGCAGGTTCCAGACCGTGACCACGATGATCAGCAGAATGGCTGCCGGGCAGATCCAGCGGATGAGGAAGCTCCAGAGCGCGGCGGCCGGCATCCGGCCGCCGGTATTCAGCTCTTCGAGGGCGCGGTCGACCCGCCAGACGTGGCCGACGAAAATGGCCAGCAGGAACCCGCCCACCGGCAGGGCGAAGTTGTTCCAGACCGTGGCCATGAGCGACAGGAAGTCCATGCCGATGCCCGGCAGCGAGCTGAAAAAGCCGACCGCGCCGTTCGAGAGCGCCGACGGGATGGCCAGGACGAACGTCACGGCCGTGATCGTCAGGACGGCCCGGCGACGCGTCCAGCCGTGCGAGTCGATCAGGTGCGAGGTCGGGACCTCGAGCAGCGAAATCGTCGAGGTCATCGCCGCGACCGTCAGCATCACGAAGAACGCGCCCCCGAAGAGCACCCCGCCGGGCATCTCGGCAAAGAGGCGCGGCAGCACGACGAAGATCAGGCCGGGGCCGCTCGACGTCGGGTCGAAGCCGGCCAGCGTGAACCCGGCCGGGAAGATCACGAATCCCGCGATGAGCGCCACCGTCGTGTCGAGCAGGACGACCCACGCGGCCGCGCGTCCCAGGTTCTCGGTGCCGCCGACGTAACTGCCGTAGGTGATCATCGCGCCCATGCCCAGGCTCAGCGAGAAGAAGGCCTGGCCGAGCGCGGCGTTGATGACCGTGATGTCGAAGACCTTCGTCAGGTCGGGCTTGAGGTAGTACTCGAGGCCGGCACCCGCGCCGGGCAGCGTGAGGGACCGGAGGGCCAGCAGGGCGAGCAGCACGAAGAGCAGCGGCATCAGGAATTTCGTGACCCGCTCGATGCCCGAGTGCACGCCGCCCAGGATGATGACGGCCGTGCCGGCCAGGACCACGAACGTCAGCATGATGTTCAGCGGGGCGTTGGCCGTGAAACTGCCGAAGAAGGTGCCGATGGCCTCCGAGCTGCCCTGCAAGGCGCCGGTCAGCGTGAAGTAGATGTAGGCAATCGTCCAGCCGGCGATGACCGAATAGAACGACAGGATGCCGACACCGGCCAGGACGCCGAGCAGGCCCGTGACCCACCAGGCCGATCCGGGCCGCAGCACCCGGAAGGCGCCGATCGGGTCCTTGCGCGCCCGGCGGCCGACGGCCAGTTCCGCAATCATGATCGGCGCACAGATCAGGACGACGCAGACCAGGTACACCAGCACGAACGCGGCACCGCCGCCGCGTCCGACCTGGGTGGGGAAGCCCCAGATGTTGCCCAGCCCGACCGCCGATCCGGCGGCAGCCAGGATGAACCCCATGCGTGAACCGAATGCCCCTCGACCCGTCATGCGCGTACCTCACCCCACCGCGTCATCCAACGCCGCGGTTGGCCGCGACGCCCGTTGTTCGGCAGGGCACAGATGATACCGACGGCCAGCATCAGGCTCAAGCACGAACGGTGGCCCGCGGGCCGGTCTGACCGGTCGCGAGTATAATCACGCCGGCTCGGTCGCGACACACCTGCCGTCGGATCCGGAGGACCCGCGTGTCCAGCTTCCTGTTTCGCACCAAGTCGGTTGACCTGTTGCTGGCCGAGGGCGCCGCGACCGGCGAGGGCGCGCTCAAACGGACGCTCGGCGCCTGGTCGCTCGTGGCCCTCGGCATCGGAGCCATCATCGGCGCCGGCCTGTTCGTCCGGACGGCGGCGGCCATTGCCGACCGGGCCGGGCCGTCGGTGACGCTCGCGTTTCTCGTGGCCGGCCTCGGCTGCGCGCTCGCCGGCCTCTGCTATGCCGAGTTTGCCTCGATGATTCCCATCGCCGGCAGCGCCTACACCTATTCCTACGCGACGATGGGCGAGTTTGTGGCGTGGATTATCGGCTGGGACCTCGTGCTCGAGTACGCCGTCGGCGCCGCGACGGTCGCCATCGCCTGGAGCGAGTACTTCAATCGGGTGCTCCAATGGATCGGCCTGGAGGTCCCGTACCACTGGTCCCACTCACCATTCGAGACCCTGGCGGGCACCGACGTCACCGGCATCATGAACATCCCGGCCGTGATCATCCTGCTGGCCCTCTCGCTCCTCCTCATCCGCGGCACGCAGGAATCGGCTCTGGTCAACAGCCTGATCGTCATCGTCAAGGTGGCCATCGTGGTGGCCGTCATCGCGATCGG
>DATKDF010000191.1:0-10015 GCA_035512795.1 Vicinamibacterales bacterium | reverse complement strand
ACGACATGGCCGCCGTTGACGAAGACGTGATGGACGCCGACGGCCAGCTGGTGCGGCACCTCGAACGTCGCCCGGTCGGCGATCGTCGCCGGGTCGAAGACGACGACGTCGGCGAAGGAGCCGGGGACGAGGCGGCCGCGGTCGGCCAGGTGAATGTTGTCGGCCGGCAGGCTCGTCAGCTTCCGAATCGCCTCTTCGAGCGGGATGATCTGCTCGTCGCGCACGTAGTGGCCGAGCAGGCGCGCAAAGTTGCCGTAGGCGCGCGGGTGCGTCGACGACCTGAGGAACACGCCCTCGGGCGCCATCGACGCGCCGTCCGAGCCGAACGACACCCACGGCAGCGCGATCTGCTTCCGGACGTTCTCCTCGGACATCAGGAAGTACACGGCGCCGACGCGGGTGCGATCCTCGAGCATCAGGTCGAGGATCGTGTCGTACGGGTCGGTGCCCCGCGCCTCGGCCACCTGCGCGAGCGTCCGGCCGGTCAGCGGCTTCAGCGCTTCGCTCTTGAACTCGACGAGGAGCACGCGATCGGGTGATCCGGCCGCCTGGTAGAGGCTCTCCCAGTCGGTGGCCGGCGCAATCATCGCCTGGCGGATGCGCGCGCGCTCGGCCGGATCGGCGAGCCGCGCGAAGAGCGCGTCGTACCCGCCTTCGAGCGCCCACGGCGGCAGCGCGGCGTTCAGGCCCGTCGATCCGGCCGTGTAGACGTACATGTCGGCCGTGATGGCGAGGCCCTCGGCGCGCGCCGCCTCCACCAGCGCGATGACGTGATCCATCTTCGGCCAGTTGCGCTCGCCGGCGGCCTTGAGGTGATAGATCTCGGCCGGGATGCCGGCCTCGCGGCTGATGCGGATCGTCTCCTGAACGGCCTCGACGAGCCGGTTGCCCTCGCTCCGCATGTGTGTGATGTAGGTGCCGCCGTGGCGCGCGGCCACCCTGCAGAGCTCGATCAGTTCCTCGGTCGACGCGAAGTTGTCCGGCGCGTAGATGAGCGACGACCCGATGCCGAGCGCGCCACCCTCCATCTCGTCGCGCACGAGCGCACGCATCCGGTCGAGTTCGTCGGGCGTCGGCGGCCGGTTCTCGTGGCCGATCACGTGCTCGCGGATGGTGCCGGCGCCGATGAACGACGCCACGTTCTGCGACACGCCCGTGTGCTCCAGAAACTGCAGGTAGCCGGCGAGCGAGTCCCAGGCGTAGTCGAACTGGATGTCGCCCTGGAGCGACTTCCAGCGCGTCTTCATCTCGGGTGTGAGCGGGCCCATCGACGTGCCCTCGCCCATGATCTGCGATGTCACGCCCTGCAGCACTTCGCCCATCGACCGGCCGTCGGCGATGAGCGACTCGGTGGACCACGACAGCATGTTGATGAAGCCCGGGCTCACGGCCAGACCGGTGGCGTCGATGACCAGGTCGGCGCTGGCGTCCGGGAGGGCGCCCACGGCGGCGATGCGGTCGCCGTTGAGCGCCACCGAGCCCTGAAAACCGGGCAGCCCCGAGCCATCGTAGATCGTGCCCCCGCGGATGAGGACGTCGTAGTGGTCGGCCGAGCGGCCGCAGCCGGTCACGAGGACCGCCAGCATGCAGAGGAGCGCGAGGGTCGGGGTGCGCATCGGCTCGCCGAGATTCTATACTGCCGTCGATGGCCACTCACGGCGCCGGACCGGCGCCCGACCTGGGCACGGACCTGTCAGCGATCTACATCCGGGTGCTCGTTCTCGAGGCGGTGGTGCTGGCCGCCCTCGTCTGGCTCGGCTGGCACTTCGCCTGAGCCATGCACTGGATCGACTGGTCCATCGTCGGCGTCTATCTCACCTGGGTCGTCTGGGACGGCGTCCGCCTGAGCCGCGGCACGGACAAGGTCGACGGCTACTTCCTGGCCAATCGCACGCTGCCGTGGTGGGCGGTCGGGCTGTCGGTGATGGCCACGCAGATGAGCGCCATCACGCTCGTCGGCACGACCGGCCAGGGCTACGCCGACGGCCTGCGGTTCGTCCAGTTCTACTTCGGCCTGCCGCTGGCGATGGTCATCCTGTCGGTCACGGTCGTGCCGTTCTTCCACCGCGCGCGCGTGTACACGGCGTACGAGTACCTCGAGCGCCGTTTCGGTGTCGTCACGCGGACGCTCACGAGTTTTCTGTTCCTGGTCTCGCGCGGGTTGTCGTGCGGCGTCATCATCGCCGCCCCGGCCGTCATTCTGTCGGTCGTGCTCGGCTGGGATCTGACCTTCACGATCCTGGCGATCGGCGCGCCGACCGTGGTGTACACGATGGTGGGCGGCGTACAGGCCGTGACCTGGACCGACGTCAAACAGATGGTGGTCATCGTCACCGGACTGGCGGCCGCCGTGACCGTCCTCATCACGAGCCTGCCCGAGTCGGTCGGGCTCGGCAGCGCCCTGCACGTGGCCGGCGCGGTCGGGCGCATGCAGGCCGTCGACTTCCGCTTCGACCTGAACGAGACCTACACGTTCTGGTCGGGCATGATCGGCGGGCTGTTTCTCGCGCTCTCGTACTTCGGGTGCGACCAGAGCCAGGTGCAACGGTATCTCACGGCGAAGTCGGTGGACGAGGCCCGCCACTCGCTGCTGATGAGCGCCTACTGGAAGATCCCCCTGCAGGTGGTGATTCTGCTCACGGGCGTGCTCGTCTTCGTGTTCTTCCTGTTCCGGCCGGCGCCGATGCTCTTCAACCCGGTACACGCCGGCGCGATTGCCGCGTCGGACCGCGCGCCGGAGTACACGGCGCTCGACGGCGAGTACCAGCGGGCCTTCGAGGCGCGACGGGCGGCCGCCGAGGCGATGGCCGCCGTCGATGCCGCGGGGCGCGACGGCCTGCGACAGGCCTTCGTCGACGCCGATACGGCCGTACGCGACGTGCGCGGCCGGGCCACCGATCTCGTCAAGGCCGTTACCGGTGACACGGCCTACCGCGACGTCAATTACGTGTTTCCCACGTTCGTGACGACCTTCATGCCCATCGGGCTCGTCGGGCTCCTGATTGCCGCGATCTTCGCCGCGGCGATGTCGAGCATCGCGGCCGAACTGAACTCGCTGGCCACGGCGACCGTGATCGACTTCTACCGCCGCCTGCTGAAGCCGGTCGCCACCGACGCGCACTACCTGGCGGTGTCGAAGATGGCGACCGCGTTCTGGGGGCTCTTTGCCTCCGTTGTGGCGATGTACGCCGTCAATCTCGGATCGCTCATCGAGGTCGTCAACCGGTTCGGCTCGTTCTTCTACGGGTCGATCCTCGGCGTGTTCGTCCTCGCGCTCGGCGTGCGGCACGCCAATGGCATCGGCGCGAGCATCGGCCTGCTCGTCGGGATGTTGTCGGTGGGCACGGTCGCCCTGCATCCGGCGACCTCGTCGATCTCCTTCCTCTGGCACAACGTGATCGGCGCCGTCGTCGTGACCGGTGTGGGTGCACTCGTCAGCGTCGCCACCGGCGGCCCGCGGGCCGCCGTCGATCCCGACCGCTAGCGGCGCCCCATGCGAACGATCGTCATCGCCTGGCTTGCGACCGTTCTGCTGACACTGGCTGTCGGGGCACAGGCCCCGCCCTACGACCTGGTCATCGTCAACGCACGTCTGGTCGACGGCACCGGGGCGCCGGCCCGGCTGGCCGCCGTGGCCGTGGCCGGCGGCCGGATCGCCGCGATCGGTAAGGCGGCCGACCGGCCATCGCGCGAGCGGATCGACGGGACCGGCCTGGTCGTGGCACCCGGGTTCATCGACGTGCACACCCATGCCGACGACATCGAGGACAAGCCCCTGGCCTCGAACTTCGTCCGGATGGGCGTGACGACGATCGTCGCCGGCAATTGCGGGACGTCGGCGTTGCCCGTGGGCGACGCGCTCGAACGGATTCGGGTGGCGGGCGTCGCGGTCAACGTGGCGACGCTGGTCGGGCACAACACGGTGCGCGCCACGGTGATGGGCCGCGAGCGACGCGACCCGACGCTGACCGAGATGCGCCGGATGCGCGAACTGGTCTTCCGGGCGATGGCCGAGGGCGCCCTCGGGTTCTCGACCGGTCTGCAGTACGTGCCCGGCACCTATGCGCGATCGAGCGAGGTCATCGAGCTCGCGCGGGTGGCGGCCAATGAAGGCGGCATCTACGCGACGCACCTGCGCAACGAGGGCACCCATCTCGAAGCGGCGCTGTCGGAGGCGATCGGCGTCGCGCGTCTGTTGCGCATGCCGCTGGAGATCTCGCACCTCAAGGTGGACAGTCCGGCGCGCTGGGGCGCCAGCACGGTCGCGCTCGAGATGCTGGCCGAGGCGCGCCGGCGCGGGCTCGTCGTCCAGGCCGACCAGTACGCCTACACGGCCGGCTCGTCGTCGCTCGCGATCCGGTTTCCGGCGTGGGCGCTCGAAGGGGGGGCCGACGCGACACGTGCGCGCCTGTCGAGCAACATCGAGTGGCGACGGATCCGCACCGAGATGGTCGCCACGCTCGCCGAACGCGGGTTCAGCGATCTGGCCTGGGCCTCGGTGGCGCACCATGCCGCCGATCCGTCGCTGAACGGCCTCTCGATGGCGGTGGTGGCCGAACGGCTCGTGGGCGACGGCTCGGCCGAGTCGCAGTTCGAGGCGGCGCGCCGGCTGCAGATGGCCGGCGGCGCGTCGATGGTCTATCACGTCATGCACGAAGACGACGTCGTGCGGATCATGCGGGATCCGTTCGTGAGCATCGCGTCCGACGCTGGCGTGATCGAGCCGGGCCGTGGCGTGCCGCATCCGCGCGGCTCGGGCAACACGGCCCGAGTGCTCGGCACCTACGTGCGCGAGCGCGGAGTGCTCACGCTCGAGGAGGCGGTGCGGCGGATGACGTCGCTGCCGGCCCGCCACTTCAGGCTGGCCGGGCGTGGTGAGGTCCGCGTCGGGGCGCCTGCCGATCTCGTCGTCTTCGACCCGGCGCGGGTGGCCGATCGGGCCACCTACAGCCAGCCGCACGCCTCGCCGGCCGGGATGGCCCTGGTGGTCGTCAACGGCGTGGTCGTGGTGCGGGAGGGCCAGCACACCGGGGCGCGGCAGGGAAGCGTCGTCCGACGTCAGCGATGAGGCAGCTTGACAACTGTCGTTTCAACGACTATTGTTATGCCTATGGTCAGGCGGTCGGTGCGGCGGACGGCTCTCGAGCGGGACACCTATCTGGCGCTTGTTCGGGCCGTGGGGGAGTTCGAGCGGGAGGCGGCGGAGCTGCTGCGGAAGTTCGACCTGTCGGCCGCGCAGTACAACGTGTTGCGGATCCTGCGCGGTGCGGGCCCGGGTGGCGCGACGTGCGGGGAGGTCGGCGGACAGCTGCTCCGGCACGACCCTGATGTGACGCGGTTGCTCGACCGGCTCGAAGCGGCCGGTCTCATCAGCCGGTCCCGCGACACGGCCGACCGGCGCGTGGTCCGGACCCGCATCACCGACGCCGCGCTCGCGCTCCTGGATCGGCTCGACGCACCGGTCACCGAGCTGCACACACGGCAGTTCGGCCATGTGCCTGATGCGACGCTCGCCTCGCTCCGCGGTCTGGTCGAACAGGTGCGGGCGCGGACCGGCAGTTGATTTTTTTGGCGCAAATATTCGTTTTAACGATGTTCGATAGAACGATTTATGACACAACAGACACAGGGAGGACTCGTCATGACCCGCACTGCTCACCACGTTCCCACCGCCGCCGTCGACCGCGGCCTGCTCCTCATGCGCATTGCCTTCGGCACGGTGTTCGTCGCCCACGGCCTGCAGAAGCTTCTCGGCTTCGGCGTCGCCGGAACGGCCGGCTTCCTCGAAACGCTCGGCATCCCGTTCCCTGGCCCGAACGCCGTGGCCCTCATCGCCGTCGAGACGGTCGGCGGCCTTGCGCTTCTCGCCGGCTTCTTCACACGCACGACGGGTGTGCTCCTCGCCTTCGCCATGCTCATCGCCGTCGTCACCGTGCACCTGCCGAACGGCTACTTCCTGCCGAACGGCGTCGAGTTCGCCCTGACGATGCTCCTCGGCAGCCTGGCGCTCACGCAGACCGGCCCGGGACGGTACTCGGTCGATGCCCTGGGGCAGGATCGCGTCATGACCGAACCGTACCCGGTGCGGAAGGCCGCGTAACCAACGGCGCACCGGGGCCCTCGGACCGTGAGAGACTTTCCTCATGTCGGCTTCCCGGCTTGCCTGGTCGATCCTCCTCGGTGGTCTGGCGCTCGCGGCCGTGGCGGCGGCCGCGCGGCGGGTTCGGCGGCGGCAGCTCGAGGCTGACTGTGCCGAAGCGGGCGACAGGAGAGTGACCGAGGCGTCGATCGATTCGTTTCCAGCCAGCGACCCGCCGTCGTTCACGCCGACGTCGGGACCGTTGCTGTGACCCGGCGACACCTCGGGCTGGTAGTGCTGGCGTTGTCGGTCGCGACGCCGCTCGCGTCGCGGGCGAACCAGTCGACGGCGGCGGTTGATCCGATCGAACCGGTTGTCGCCATCTGGTACCGGGGCACACCGGCCGGGGTGCCCGTTCAGGACGAGCTGGCGCTCTTGCGGGCCCTCGGCTTTTCGGCCGTCGTCTGGGGGGACGAGCAGACTGCGTCGGCACGCGAAGTCGATCGGCTCGCCGACATGCTCGGCCTGCGGGTCGTACGCCTGGGCGATACCGCTCGCACGTTGGGCCGGACGCTCGCGCTCGATCTCGTGCCCGACCCGGTCGGGACGATGCCCGCACGGGCGTGGCTGGCGTTGGCCGGCGGCGTGCGGCTGATCACGATCGATGCCGGCGCGGCGACAGGCGCGGGCCTCCACGATGCGGCCGGCACTCCTGCACCATGGGTGCGCGTCGCAGTCGTGCTCAGCCGGCAGGTCGACGCCAACGGCGAACTGCTCGCGCGCCTCCGTCCGGGACCCGCGATCGTGCAACGCGCCGACAGCCCGTCGCCGGCCCGCGCCGTCCTGCTCGACGCCGGCCGCGCCTGGGTTCTCGTGGTCGCCAATCCGTCGACACTGGCTGCGGGCCTCGTCGCGGACCTGCCGCGGGCGGTGCCCTTTGGCCCCTGGGTGAGTCTCATCGACGGCCACGACATGTCGATGCTCGTCCGTCCGGACGTGCACGAGTACCGCGCCTCGCTCGCCGCCGGCGAGGCCCGCGTCTATGTGATCGACAAGACCGGCGGCGGCCGGTGAGGCCCGGGCGCCCTACGACCCGGCCACTTCCTGATACGCGTTTCTGAGAATCGTCGCGTTGAGCGGGCCGTGGTCGGGGAAACCGGCGAGGGGCTCGCGTACGGCGAGGATCTCCTCTTCGGTCCGTCCGGCGGCGACCTCGCGGCGCACGTGCTGGAGGAGCGCCGTCAGGTAGTCGCGAAAGTGCAGGAGGTCGGCCCGGCTGCCGGTGACCGGGATGTTCGCGCCGGCATGCCCGAAGATGTACACCGTCTCCGGGGTGTGTTCGTTGGCGGTCTGTTCCAGCACGCCGATCCAGCCCTCGAGCGTCGCGCCGGCCGGTCGGTCCACGACCGGGTGCCGGCGGTTGAACATCAGGTCGCCCATGTGCGCGACGTTGGCCTGCGTGAACGTGATGACGGCGTCGCCGCCCGTATGCGCGCGGCCGTAGTGTTTGGCGCGGACGGTCTCGCCGCCGATGGTCTGTTCGAACGTCGTCTCGAACGTCGTGTCGGGGTAGAGCTGTTCGCTCGCCTGCGCCTGCCGGCCGGGCGGTTGCCGCATGTGCTCGGCGGCCCGGACGTGCGCGGCGACCTTCTTGGCCACGCCCTTGAAGACGATGTTGCCGGCGGTATGGTCGCCGTGGTGGTGCGTGTTGATGAGCCAGTCGATCGGCCGGTTGCCGGACCGTTCGTTCAGCCCGGCCAGGCAGAGGGCGGCCGCGTCCGGGAACTGGCTGTCGACCACGACCACACCGCCCGGGTTGATGAGGTAGCCGATCGTGCCGCCGCGTCCGGTGAAGAAGCCGACATCGCGCCGGAGGGGCGTGAACACCGGCGTCACCGGCGGCGCCTGCCCCTGGCCGCGCTGCGGCCACGCCGCGAGCGGCACCACCCGGCCGGCGATCGCCGCCGCCACCGCCACCGCCGAACCGGTCAGAAAGTCACGTCGCGTCGCTCCCATCGCACCCTCCGGCCGCGATCTTACCGCGACCGGCGGGCGTGGGCGTCACACGCTCCGCTCTACTTGAGGATTTCGTCCAGCGTCAGGACGCGAACCGGTCCGAAGTTACCGTCCCGGATCGGCTTTTCAATCGTCGACAGGTCGCCGACGATGATTACGGCGAACTTGTCGGTCTGCAGGTACTGCTTCGCGGCCCGGGCCAGGTCGGCCGACGTGACGGCCTGGATCTTCGGCACGAACTCCTCGAAGGTCGTCTCCGGCAGCCCGTAGACGACCAGTTCCGACAGGTTGCCGGCGACGCCCGCCGTCGTCTCGAACGAGGCCGGGAAGCCCAGGGCCTGGAGGTTGCGGCCGCGCGACAACTCGTCGGCGGGCACAGGCTGGTGCATGCCGTCCAGTTCGTTGAAAAACTCGCGCAGGGCTTCGGCGGTCTTGTCCGACTGGACGCCGGCGGCGGCCAGAAACGGCCCGGCCTCCACACGCATGTCGAACGACGAGCCGGCGCCATACGCGTAGCCGTTCCGTTCGCGCAGGTTCTGGTTGAGCCGCGAGGTGAACGACCCGCCGAGGATCGTGTTGAGCACCTCGAGCACGTGGTAGTCCGGCGAGCGGCGGTTGACGCCGATCCAGCCGATGCGGATCTGCGACTGCTGCGCGCCGGGCTTGTCGACGAGGTAAATCTGGCGCGCGGCGTGCTGCGTCACCGCCGGCAGGGCCGGCTGCCTCACCGGCCCCGATCCCGTCCAGGCCCCGAGCGCCTTCTCGATCCGCTCGACGATGTCGTCGGCCGTCACGTCGCCGACGACGAGCAGGTGCGCGTTCTGCGGCTGGTAGTACGTCCGGTAGAACGTGCGCAGGTTCTCGGCCGACATCTCGCCAATCGACGCGTCGTTACCCAGGATGGCCGTGCCGTAGCGATGGCGCGGACCGTACAACACACGCGAGAAGGCCGCCGCGGCGAGGGCCGACGGGTTGTCACGCGTCTGCAGCAGTGATGTCAGCCGCTCCTGGCGCAGTCGTTCGAGTTCGTTGGCCGGAAACGACGGGCGCAGGACCACGTCGGCCAGGAGCGGCAGGGCGGCGTCCAGCTTCGACACGGGCGTCTGCAGCCGGACCGTCGACGAGTCCATGGCGCTGCTCGTGGTGAGCGACGCGCCCAGAAACTCCACGGCGTCGGCCAGCTCGAGCGCATCGCGCGAACCGGCGCCCTCGTCGAGCATGGCGGCCGTGAAGCTGGCCAGCCCGAACTGGCCCATCGGATCGGCCGACGCCCCGGTCTTGACGATCAACGTGATGTTGACGACCGGCACCTCGCGCGACTCGACCACCCACACCGGCAGGCCGTTGCCGAGCGTGCGCTTGTGAATCGGGGGCAGCGTGAGCGCCGGCGGGTCGCCGGGGACCGGTGTCTTCGTCCGGTCGGGCGCCTGCTGTTCGGCGACGAGCCGGCTCGACTCGGCCATCGGCGACGACACGGCCGTCAGCAGGCCCACGAGCAGGGCCGAGAGCATGCGCGTCATCGGGCACCTCCCGCCGCGGCCGGCACGATCGTGATCTCCACCCGCCGGTCGGGCACGAGCCACCGGCGGACGGCCGCCTGCACGTCGCCCGGGTCGAGCGCGAGATAGCGGCTGAGATCCTCGTTGAAGTAGTCGGGATTGCCGGTCATCACGTAATAGCCGTTCATCTGATCCGCCTTGCCACCGAACCCGCCGACCCGTTCGATGCGGTTGTAGAACGAGGCTTCCACCTGGTTCAGCGCGCGTTCCACCTCGCGCGCGTCGGGTTGTTCCTGCCGGAGCTTCTCGAGTTCCTCGTCGACCAGGGCCTTGAGCTTCGCCAGGGCGACCGCCGGTGGATCAGCCGACGGCCGGGCCACGACATCGATGAGGTACATCGACCCGAGCGGTGCCGAGTTCT
>DATKDF010000190.1:0-16880 GCA_035512795.1 Vicinamibacterales bacterium | reverse complement strand
GTCGCCCCGCTTGGGGCGGGCGGAATGGGGGAGGTCTACCGCGCTTGTGACACCAAGCTCGACCGCGACGTGGCGCTCAAGATCCTGCCGGAGTCGTTCGCGAACGATCCCGATCGCCTGATGCGCTTCGAACGGGAAGCGAAGACGCTCGCCTCGCTCAACCACCCGAATATCGCCGCCATCTACGGGATCGAAGACAACGCCCTCGTGATGGAGCTGGTCGAGGGGCGCGATCTGTCGGAGGTGATTGCCAATGGAGGCCGGAGCTTCAGCTCCGCCGTTCATGCCGGGCCTGAAGGCCCGGCCTCCATGCCAATCGATGACGCGCTGCCGATCGCCCGGCAGATCGCCGAAGCACTCGAAGCCGCGCACGACGCGGGCATCGTGCACCGCGATCTGAAGCCCGCGAACGTCAAGGTGCGCGACGACGGCACGGTGAAGGTGCTCGACTTCGGGCTGGCGAAGGCCATGGCGCCTGCCGGGCCTGAAGGTCCGGCCTCCAACACGCTGGCGAATTCGCCGACGATGACCAGCCCGGCCCTGACCACGATGGGCCTGATCCTGGGCACGGCCGCGTACATGTCGCCTGAGCAGGCGAAGGGCAAGCCGGTCGATAGACGCGCGGACATCTGGGCGTTTGGCGTCGTGCTCTACGAGATGCTGAGCGGCCGGCGCGCGTTCGAAGGCGAAGACGTGTCCGACCTGCTCGTCGCCGTGCTGAGCAAGGACGTGGATTGGAGCGCGCTGCCGGCGACGACTCCCACGTCGATCCTCACATTGTTGCGGCGGTGCCTCGAGCGCGATCCGAAACGTCGCCTGCGCGACATCGGCGAAGCGCGGCTGATCCTGGCGCATCCGGAGCAGGCGGTCCCGACCGCGATCGGCAATGTGCTGTCAACGCCGGTGTCCTTTGCGAGCCGGCCCGCCCTCGCGCTGCTGACCGTGCTGGCCGCGGCCTGCATCGCCCTGGCCTGGCTCTGGTTGCAGGGCCCATCGTCAGCGCTTCAACCGGACGCCGCGTCCGTGCGGTTTCCGCTGGTGAGCGACCCCTCACTGCGCGTCGACACCGCGATGACCCAGCCCTTTGCCGTGTCGCCTGACGGCCGGACGATCGTGTTCAGCGGCGACGACGGCCGCGGCGCCTATCTCTGGGTGCGCACGTTGGATGCGGTAGCCGCGCGTCGCCTCGAGGGCACCGAAGGCGGCATGCAGCCCGCCATTTCTCCGGATGGCGAATGGGTCGCGTTTGTGGTCGCGAACTACCAGATTCGCAAGGTACGACTGTCGGGCGGCATCGTCTCTGACATCGCCTCGATCGACAACGTCACCGCCGCGCTCACCTGGTTATCCAACGACGAGATTGCGTTCGAGATGATCGGCACACTCGACGGTATCCACCGCGTGAATGTGAATGGTGGCGCGCCGGCGATGTTGATCCCGCTCGACAAGGACGGGGGCGAACGCAGCCAGCGGCGCCCGGTCGCCCTGCGCGATGAGGGCATGCTCCTTTACACGAGCAGCGCGGACGACGGCGGCGTCTCGCTGGCCGCGTTCTCGCTGACCGACGGGCGGCGCGTGCGCTTGAACATCGAGGGGACCCAGGCCCTGGGTGTCATTGATGGGCACCTGATCTACTCGCGCGAAGATGGCGTCCTGATGGCGGTGCCGTTTGATGCGACGGCGATGCAGCGGCGTGGGGAAGCCCGCCAACTCCTCGATCAGGTCGAGCGCACCGGCATGGGCACGGGCGTCTCGCTGTCACAGAATGGCACCCTGGTGTTCGCCGCTCCAGGCGCCATGGCCGCCCGGCTGTTCGTCCGGAATGCCGCCGGGCAGACCACGCCGGTCGGCGACAAGGTACGGGCGTTTGATGTGGCCCGGTTCTCGCCAGGCGCCGATCGAGTGGCCGTCAGCATTGGTGACGGCGACCACCTCGAGTTGTGGGTGATCGATCGCGCGTCGGCGGAGGCCACACGCGTCACCAGCGGCGAGTACGACCGGCTGGTGGACTGGACCGATGATGGCAAGTCACTCATCTTTCTGCGGAACTGGCAGATCTGGATCACGCCGGTGGACCGGAGTGTGCCCCCGCGGCAGTTGGTCACGCTCGACGGGCGCATCGCGGCGGCGGCGCGCGTGCCCAAGGGGCAGTCGGTCGTGGCCGTACGCATGAATCAAGGGCCGCTGTCAGGCCTGTCCCTGGTCTCGATGAACGGCGGCGCCGAGACGCCCATCCTCGGCGAGGCTACCTCCGGACGACGTCCGCGGCCAGTGGATGCCCGGGTGTCGCCGGACGGCCAGTGGGTGGCCTATACGGATCGCAATGAGCAGGAAGTGCACGTGCGCGCGCTGAATGGGACCGGCAGCATTCAGATCTCGGTCGAGGGTGGGACTCAGCCGATTTGGGGCCCGGACAGCCGCCAGGTGTTCTACCGGATCGGCGGCGACCTGATGATGGCCCGATTCCAGACCGCGCTGTCGCCGAAGGTAACGCGCAGCCGGGTCGGTGAAGCCGCCTTTGCCGGCGCCGTGCAAGACGTCGCGCCCAACGGCACGGCGTTTCTGGTCGTGGAACGCGTCGGCCAGGGGCCGGTCGTCTTCGTGGCCTTCGACTGGGCGGGCGACGTTCGCCGGCAACTACGGAAGTGATTCCATGTCTCTGACCTCCGGCACACGCTTGGGTCCCTACGAAATCGTCGCCCCGCTGGGCGCAGGCGGAATGGGCGAGGTGTATCGCGCCCGCGACACCAAGCTCGACCGCGACGTCGCGCTCAAGATCCTGCCCGAGTCGTTTGCAAACGACCCGGATCGCCTGATGCGCTTCACGCGCGAGGCAAAGACGCTCGCATCGCTCAACCACCCGAACATCGCCACCATCTACGGGATTGAAGACAACGCGCTTGTCATGGAGCTGGTCGAGGGGCGGGATTTGTCGGAAGTGATTGGCGCCCTTCAAACCCAGGGCGCCCTACTTACGCTGGACGACGCGCTGCCGATTGCGCGGCAGATCGCCGAAGCGCTCGAGGCCGCGCACGATGCAGGCATCGTGCATCGCGACCTGAAGCCCGCGAACATCAAGGTCCGCGGTGACGGCACGGTGAAAGTGCTGGACTTCGGGCTGGCGAAGGCGATCGATCCGGTGACGACGTCGATGTCGGGCGGCAGCGTGGCGAATTCGCCGACGATGACGAGTCCGGCCCTGACCGCGATGGGATTGATCCTCGGCACGGCCGCGTACATGTCGCCCGAGCAGGCGAAAGGAAGGCCGGTCGACAAGCGCGCGGACATCTGGGCGTTTGGGGTGGTGCTCTACGAGATGCTGACGGGACGCCGGCTGTTCCAGGCCGAAGACATTTCCGAGACGCTGGCGGCGGTCCTGACGCGTGACATCGCGTCCGCCATGCCGGCCGGCATCCCGCAGCCCTTGCGCGCGCTGCTCGATGACTGTCTGGTGCGTGATCCCCGGATGCGCCTGCGCGATATCGGCGAGGTTCGCCGACGGCTGGATCGATTCGATCCTGCCACTGCCGCGACGACCGAAGCCGCACCGGCACCGGGATCCACGAACTGGATGTGGCCCGCCCTCGCCGGCGTCGCCGGGCTGGCCGCGGCCGTATTGGCCGCGGTTGCCCTCACTCGTCCCGCCCCGGCTGCACCCGACGCGGTGACCTTCGAAGTGACCGCGCCGAACCTCTCAACGCTGGTCTCGATCTCTCCCGATGGCCGTCAACTGTTGTACGCATCAATCCCGGTAGCGGCCGAACCGGCGCGGCTCTGGTTGCGGCCGCTCGGCGGTCTGGACGCCAGGGCCCTGCCGGGTACCGAAGGCGCGCGCCGGCAGACCGGCGGGCGGGTCGCCTGGTCGCCCGACAGCGAGGCCGTGGTGTTTTCGGGCCCCGGCGCCCTGCGCCGCCTGGATCTCGTCAGCGGCAAGGTTGCCGAGCTGTTCGCGGATACGGGCGTGCTCATCCCCGGTGCGTGGAATGCCGACGGTGTGGTGATGTTCGGCCGCCAGCGCATCAACTTCGATGCGCGCACGGGCGGCGTGTGGCGGGTGAATCAGGCGGGTGGCGCGGCGACGCCCGTCGTGTACACGACGTCGGGCGATCAATACCTGATCCCCTCCGGGTTCCTGCCCGACGGCCGCCGGTTCCTGTACTTCGCCGCCGGGGCGACCCCCGATGTTCAGGGTAAGGTGCGCCTCGCGTCGATCGACCACGAACCTGACGCACAGCCGGCCGACGCGGTCGTGACGGCCGACGGTCCCGCGGTGTACGACGATGGGCATTTGTTGTATGTGAGTCGCGGCGGGCTGATGGCCCATCCGTTTGATGCGGATCGCGGCGTGTTGGTCGGCGATCCTGTGTTGCTCGCCTCTGGCGTGGCGTCCACGATCGCCGTCTCAGAGACCGGCCACCTGACGTATCGCGAGGGTGGCGACTCGGCCATGCTCACCTCCGAACTCCTCCAGGTCGATCGGCAGGGCCGCATCGTCAGGCGCATCGGCCCTCCCGCGGCGTATGCCGAGCTGGCGGTGCTCGCCGATGGACGCCGGTTGGCCGTCAGCCGCCTTGACCGCGGTGCGGCGCGGCACATTCAGATCGTTGAGCTCGGCAGGGATGTGTTCACGCGCCTCACTCCGGGCACCCAGACGGACTATGTGCCGGTCCCATCAGTCGACGATCTCATTGCCTACACCTACTCGCCGGACGGCGAGAGCGGTGACATCTACGTGCGCGCGGCCAACGGCGTCGGAGACGCGCGCGCACTCGCCACGTCCGACTTCGTGAAGCACCCCAATCATTGGTCCCCGGACGGCAGGTTCCTCATCTATGACGAACATGTGTCCGGCCGGGCGCAGGACCTGCTGATCGTGGGCAAGGATGGCGGCACACCGATCCCCTTCCTGACGACCGACGCCGATGAGACGGTCGCCCAGTTTTCGCCGGACGGCGAGTGGATTGCGTACCGCTCGACAGAGTCAGGACGGGAAGAGGTGTACATTCGGGACTTCGCACCCGACCGGTCTCCCGCACACGGGACACAGAAGATTCAGGTGTCGGTGGATGGCGGCGACAAGCCGCGCTGGAGCCCCACCGGTAAGGAACTCTTCTTCTTCAAGGGGCGGACGTTGATGGCCGTGCCCGTGCGGACCACGCCGTCGCTCGAGGTCGGCGTTGCGAAGGCCCTGTTCGATACACGCCCGACGAGTTATCACCCGTTCGACGTCCTCCCGGACGGCACCTTCATCATCAACACGCTGGTGGACGGACCGGGCGGCGCGGCACCGCCGGTGCGCGTCCTGCTGCACTGGCGCTCGGCCACGAGATAACCGAGATGTCTCTGACTTCCGGCACACGTTTCGGCCCCTACGAAATCGTCGCCCCGCTCGGCGCAGGCGGAATGGGCGAGGTGTATCGCGCCCGCGACCCCAAGCTCGACCGCGACGTCGCCCTGAAGATCCTGCCCGGGTCGTTCGCGAACGATCCCGACCCTTCGGCAGGCTCAGGGTCGCCCCGAGCTGCGTCGAGGGGCGATCGCCTGATGCGCTTCGAACGGGAAGCGAAGACGCTCGCCGAAACCGGGCAAACCCTCCAGCCAGCGCCCCACAGGCGACGTACGCGCGAAACTCCCGTTCCACGAACCGCGGGAGCCCCTCGCGGTCGGCTCGCGCAGCCACGCGGTCGCGGAATGTCTCGAAGTGATCGACGACGATGCCACGGAGGACGTCCCGATCGGGGGTGCGCGGCCGGTACGCGTCGCTGCGGGCGAATCCCGGTCGCGGGCAGTTCCTTCATATCGCGACGATGTCAACCAGATGCTCGAGTCCTGCGAGGTCTGCGGCATTGCGGGTGTGGAGGCGGGCACCATGGGCGTGCGCCGTCGCAGCAATCAGCAGGTCTATCACTCGCGCGCGCGGCTGGCTCCCGGTGCCGGCCACGACCGCGGCGAGCTGGCCGCCCGTCCAGCGGTCATCGCCCGCTGGCGTGCCCGTCCTTCCGGGGATCGGATGAGGCCGCCCAGCCGCGCGGGAGTTTCATGACCATCTGCGCGCCGCCGAAGTCGGTGCGCGACTCGTCGCGCAGCTCGTGACCCATCGCCGCGAGGGCCGCGCGCACGGCGTCGCCGACGGGCGACTCGATGGCGACCTGCAGACCGGACAGGTGTCGGAAGCGCGCAGCGTCGTTGGCCTGCTGCTGGTCCATGCCGAAGACCAGGATGTTCAGGAGCGCCTGCACATGGCCCTGCGGCTGCATCGCGCCGCCCATGACGCCGAACGCGAGAAACGGCTCTTCGCCGGACGCGTCGCGCAGCACGCCCGTCGGCCTCGTCGTCTTCGTGACGAAGGCCGGGATGATCGTGTGGAACGGCCGGCGGCGCGGCGCCACGGTGTTGGCCCGGCCCTCGGTCATCGTGAAGCCGAGGCCGCGGTCGTGCAGCAGCACGCCGGTGCCCGGCACGACGACGCCCGACCCGAAGTAGTCGAAGACGCTGTTGATGAGCGACACCATGTTGCCGTGTTCGTCGGCGGCCGCCAGATAGATCGTGTCGCCCGCCGTCGCCGCGTCGCCGGGATCGACGCGGGGCAGCGCGCGGGCCGGATCGATCAGCTTCCGCCGCGCGTCGATGAACGCGTCCGACAGCAGCTGCTCCGGCGTGACCCGCATGTCGGCCGGGTCGCCCACGTAGTGCTGGATGTCGGCGTAAGCGATCTTCTTCGCCTCGATGAGGTGATGGAGGTACGCCGCCGAGTTGTGCCCCATGCCCTTCAAGTCGTAGGGCTCGAGGAGTCGCAGCATCTCGAGCGCCGCGATGCCCTGGCTGTTCGGCGGCAGTTCCCACAGCCGGTAGCCCTGGAACGGCACGGACACCGGTTGCACCCACTCGGCCTCGTGCGCCGCGAAGTCGTCAGCCGTCAGGAACCCTTCGCGTGCCTGCACATGGGCGGCCATCCGGCGGCCGAGCTCACCGCCATACAGGTGCGACGGCCCCATCGCGGCGATCTGGCGCAGCGTCGCCGCCAGCTCGGGATTGCGGAACCAGTCGCCCGCGCGCGGTGCGCGCTCACCGTCGAGCAGGAACGTCGCGCGCGACGCCTTGTCCCGGCGGAGGAAGTTCTCCTGCGCGGTCCATTGCCGCGCGATGATCGGCGTGACCGGAAAGCCCTCGTCGGCGATGCGGATGGCCGGCGCGAGCGCCTCGGCCAGCGAGAGTGTGCCGTGTGTCTCGAGCAGCGCCGCCCAGCCGGAGAGCGCGCCCGGAATGGTGATCGACTCGGGACCGCGCGTCACGCGTTCGCGGCCGCGCGCAGCCAATGTCTCGCGCGTCATCAGCGACCCGCTGCGGCCGCTCGCGTTGAGACCGTGCAGATTCCGGTCACGCGCCGACCAGACGAGCGCGAACAGATCGCCGCCGATGCCCGTCATGTGGGGCTCGACGACGGCGAGGATGGCGGCGGCGGTCACGGCCGCGTCGATGGCGTTGCCGCCGCGCTGCATCACGGCCAGTCCTTCGGCTGTCGCGAGCGGCTGGCTCGTCGCGATGACGCCGCGCGGCGCATAGACCGTCGAGCGTCCGGCCAGCGACGCCGGGCGCGACTGCTGGTCGGCGGCGATCGGAGCGATGAGCGAGAGGGCCGTCGACGCAACGACGGAGCCGGTCAGCTTGAACGTCATGGGGCCTCCTGATGCGGGCCCCATGTTACCGGCCTGACGCCTCGCCTTCCACGAAGTATCCACGCCGCGCCCGAACGGTCGCGCCCCGGACGCCCGGTACCTCGACGCGGATGTCGTGCCATCCGGCGCGGGGAACGCCGGTCGGCGAGTAGCGGAGGACGTAACTCTGGCGGAAGTCGTCGAACGCGAGCCGGAATGCGGCAATGACGTCGCGGCTTCCCGACGCGTCGTAGAGCCGCCCACCGGTCCGCTCGGCCACCCCCCCCAGCCGGTCAGGCCCGCCCCGATCACCCATGAGCGGCAACCACTGCCCGGCCGTGTAGCGCGCCCCCGCCTGCTGCTGCATCCGGACAAGATGGACAACCGCTTCGGCCCGGGCCGCCACGGCTTCGAGCGTCGCAGTGCTCACGGCGCTGCCGGCGTCAACCGCGTCGGTGAGCGCCACCACCAGGTGCCGCCGGTCGGGTTCGGGACGGCGCATCATCGCCACGATGAGCGCGTCGTTGACTGCCGAGATGCGCCCGACCCTCACCTGCGACAGGTCGACGGGCTCGCGTGCCGCCCACCACGGCGTGACGTCCACGTTGATTCCGAAGGTCACGAGCCGCACGCGATCGGTCGGCCGCAGGAGGCCGACAATGCGCCGGATGTCGTTCTGGAGGTCGTCGATCTTGCCGGACAAGCTCGGACTGGTGTCGTGGAAGAGCGTGACGTCGATCGGCACCGACTCGATCGAGACGGCCTCGATGGCCTGCTCCACGCCGTTGTCAAAGAGGCGAAAGGCCGCGGCAGCCAGATTGGGCACCGGCGCCGCACCACGGCGAACAGAGACGTCCACCGACACCGAATGCGCGCTCGACGTGAAAACCGGCCGCTGGCCGGTGCCCGCGGCGTCCCGGCCCGGCACACCCGCTGCGACGGCCGACAGCACAGCAACCAGGATCGCGGACGTTCTCATCGGCGCACCTGCGCGCGAAGACCCAGGACCAGGTCCGGCCAGAACCGGAGGTCGCCGTAGCCATACGTCCGCCACGGATCGACCGGCGTCGGCTCGACGGCCGACGCGGATTCCATGACGCCGTAGGCCGCGTCGGGCCGGCCATGCCGGAACAGCAGCGCCGAGAGCGCGATGGCTGACGACTGCGCGCCTGGCATCGCCTCGAGCGCACGACGGTACGCCGCTTCGGCCTCGGCCAGCGAGCCTGCACGTTCCCTGAGGCGGCCGGTGAAGTAATGCGCGAGGTATCGCACCCACGCATCGTCAGCCGCGCGGTCGGCCGAACGGGCGTACGCGTCGAGAGCCGCCGCCGCGTCACCGAGACGATACAGAAGGTAGCCCTGGCGCAGGCTGGCCTCCGCGCCGACGTCGCTGTCGTCGACGAGCGCCGCGTAGGCGTCGATGGCCACGGCGGCGCGGGCCCGGGCGCGCGCCGCCACGGCCGGCCCGGCCAGGCCGAAGCGCGCGAGCTCGGAGACAGGTAGCGCCTGCTCGGCGGCCGGCTCTCTCGGCGCGGCGGCTTCGACAATCATCCCCTCGGCCATCGCGAAGCGGGCCTCGTCAGGAAACCGCTCGCGCACGTGCGCCGCATGACCGAACAGATTGGGATCAGGCGTTTCGCCACGGCGAGCCGGCGGCGCCGTCGTGAGGAAGCGCCAGTCATAGGCGCCCTCGACGACCGCGAGCGACGCCCGCTGCCAGAGCCGTTCCTCGGGGCGCGGCGGATCGACACGGAGGAGCGCGCACGCCCACTCGACGAGCCCGCGCACGTCGGCCCAGTCCTCCTGGAGTCGCGCGTGCGCGATCTCGAGGATGACCGTCGCCACAAGCAGGCGCCGATACGCCACCTCATCGGGATCGGTCGCCCCGGCGATCCAGACCGGAGTCCCCTCCTGGAACAGCCGGACATAGGGCTTGATGTCCGGGACGGCCAGCAGTCCCGAGAGCGCTGCCTCGTGCTGGCCGGCCGCGTAGCGTGTCAGCACCCCGGAGAGCGCGCCTGGCTGAGCCGTCGCGACCGGCGCGGGCCGGGACGCGACCAGAGATGAGGTGGGAGATGAGGAGAAAGCGAGCAGCGCGATTGTCGCGACCGCGGCCAGCCGCACGAAACCGGCGCCGGTCGCCCGGATGCGCACCACCGCTTATCAGACGTCAGCTGTCGCCGGCCGGTTGCCGCGTCAGGCCCGCGGTGCCACCCGGGTCGCCAGCATCGTCGTCATCACGTCGGCCGATACCGGCTCGCTGAAATAGAATCCCTGCGCCTCGCGGCACCCCCAGGCCCGGAGGTGCTCGACCTGCTCGGCGGTTTCGGCACCCTCGGCAATCACGGCGACGTTCAGCTCGCGCGCCAACCCGATCGTGGCGCGTACGATGGCCGCCGAACTCGAGTCGCCGGGGATCCCCTGGACAAACTGCGGCGCGATCTTGATGCGGTCCACTTTGAAGCGCCGCAGCGCGTCGAGCGACGACGAACCCGTGCCGAAGTTGTGGACGGCCAGGCCGAACCCGCGCTCCCGCAGGCGCGGCAGCATGTCGGGCTGCTCGGAAACGGCCGCCGTCAGCGCGCCCTCCGAGACTTCGAGTTCGAGACTGTACGGCGGCAGGCCGGTCCGTTCGAGCACGGCCACCAGGTCGCGCTGCTGATCGAGCGGCGATGTCAGTTGCAGCGTCGACAGGTTGATGGCCATCCGTCGCGGCGACGTGCCCGCCCCTTGCCAGGCGCGCATCTGACGGCAGCTCTCGGTCAGCACGAAGAGCCCGACGTTCCGGATGAGACCGTTGCGTTCCGCGATCGGGATGAACGCCGGCGGCGGCAGCACCCCGCGCGTCGGGTGCGCCCACCGCACGAGTCCTTCGACGCCGACGATGCGACCGGTGGCGAGATCGATCTGCGGTTGATAGACCAGGAACAACTGGCCCGATGTGACCGCGCGACGAAGCTCGGCGCCAAGCGCCACGCGGGTCCGAACCTCGTCGTCCATCGCCTGCGTGAAGAACCGGAACCTGCCGCGGCCATCGGCCTTGGCCCGGTACAGGGCGAGGTCGGCCTGCGAGAGCAGCGCCTCGGCCTCGGCCTCGCCCGTCCGATGGACCGTGATCCCGATGCTCGTCGCCGTGCGGAGGTGTTGGCCCTGCACGAGGAACGGCGTCGCGAACGCCGCGAGAATCGACGACGCCAGGACGGCTGCATCCGACGGCTCGCGCAGGCCGGGGGCAATCACGGCAAACTCGTCACCGCCGAAGCGGGCGACCGTATCGGTGGAGCGGCAGCTCCCCTGCAGCCGTTCGCCGACCTGCTGGAGCAGCTCGTCGCCGGCCGGATGCCCGAGCGAGTCGTTGACGTCCTTGAAGTGATCGAGATCGAGATAGAGCACGGCGAACCCCGGGTCGCCCCGCCGGGCGCGCGCGATCGCCTGCGAGACCGCCTCCTTGAAGACCGCACGGTTCGGCAGACCGGTGAGCCCATCGTGCCGCGCGCGGTGATGCACCTCGGCTTCCACGCGCTTGCGATCGGTGACGTCGCGAAAGAACCACACGCGGCCGAGGAACGTGCCATCGGCCAGCCGCAGGGCCGAGGTATGCACCTCGAGCACCCGGCCGTCCTTCAGCCTGACCTCATCGGACACCTCGCGGTCCGGGTGCTGCTCGATGTCGGCCAGATCGGCCAGCAGTTGCGCCTGGGTTTCGACCTGCGACAGCACCCGCTCGCCCACCGCATCGGCATCCTCACCGGGTTCGGGGGCCGCCGGCAGCCCCCAGAGCTCACGAAAGCGTCGATTCGACGAAAAGACGCGACCGGCCGCATCGACGACCAGGATGGCGTCCGGTGCGGTCTCCATCTGCGTGGTCAGGAGTGCGTTGGCAAACTGCAGGCGCTGTTCGGCATGCCGTCGCTCGGCAATGTTCAGGGCCAGGCCGATCTGGTCACCCATCTGACAGGCAAACGCGATCTCGTCCTGCTCCCAGTGGTGCACCACGTTCACGTGCTCGAAGCACAGCAGGCCGAAGTGGCGACCCGAGACGCGGATCACGGCGTCGAGCATCGACGTGATGCCGAGCGGTTTCAGGTACGGATCGACGTAGCCGGCCGTCCGCGGATCGGCCTGCGCGTCGTCGGCCGCCACGTAGCGAACGTGTTTGAGGACGTCGAACTCGAAGCGGAAATCGGGCTCAGCGAGCACCATGCCCGACGTGTGGCGACCCGTGCTCGCTTCGTAGGCCTCGATGCAGCGCAGCTCGGTCTCGTCCTCGTTGAAGAGCCAGGCGTTGACGCGCTCGCAGCCGATCGCCTCGGCCGCCAGCACGACGATCTCCTGGACGGCCGCGAAGACATCGCCGGCGGCGATTGACTCGAGCTGGCTGGCCAGGGCGGCCGCGTGCAGCTGGCGGCTCGCACGGCTGGACGCAGCGGGACCGACGTCGGCGTCAGCTTCCGGTCGAACGGGCGTGGCCCTCGGGTCGCGCATCACGAAACCGTCGTTCATTTGAGGCAAAACTCGTGCCGTCTCCAGTTGCGCCGAGATCGCAGGATTCGCGCCGCAGGCCGGAACGTCGGCCCCCGCCCGGGGGCCGACCTACTCAAATTGTGGCTGACAACGACGCCAGCCGGTTGTACCCTCAACGGTTAGACCATGAGGGATCGATGAGAAGGCTCGGCCTCGCCGGCCTCGTCACGGGACTCTTCTGCACGGCGTTCACCCTGCGCGTCGGCCTGGCGAGCGGGCCCGTGGTGCCACCGCCGGCCCCACCCGAGGCCCTCGCCGTCAGGAGCGCGCCCGCGATCGCGCCGGCACCGCTCCTGACACAGGCTCAGACCGAAACCATCCAGTTCTATTGCGTCAACTGCCACAACGACGGCACCTTGCGAGGCAACCTCTCGCTCCAGGAATACGACGCCGCCGAGGCAGCCGAGCACGCCGAGCTCTCCGAGAAGATCGTCAGAAAGCTCCGCACCGGCATGATGCCGCCCCGTAACGCCGCGCGCAAACTCGACGAGGCCACCCGACTCGCCCTCGCGGCCGGGCTCGAGACGACGCTCGACCGGGCGGCGGCGGCCAGCCCGAACCCGGGACGCCGATCGTTCCAGCGGCTGAACCGGGCGGAATACGCGGCGGCGGTGCGGTCGCTCTTTGGCCTCGACGTCGACGTCACGTCGTTTCTGCCCGCCGACACGATCAGCGCCAGCTTCGACAACATTGCCGACGTGCAGATGCCGTCAGCTACCGCGATGCAGGGTTACCTGCGGGCGGCGGCGCACGTCAGCCGCGTGGCCGTTGGCGACCCGACGGCCGACCCCAGCTCGTCAACCTATCACGTGCCGAGGACGCTCTCGCAGAAGGGGCGGCTCGAGGGCGCGCCCTTCGGCACGCGGGGTGGCACTGTCGTCACGCACACGTTCCCGGCCGACGGTCTGTATCGGTTTCAACTCCTCCTCCACGGCGAGCCGACCGGTGCGCTCTTCGGACGGACGATCGGCTCGATTCAGTTGGAGGTGTCGATCGACGGTGCGCGCGCGTCGCTCGTCAAGGTCGATCGCTGGATCTCCGAGTCCGACCCCGACGGCCTGATGGTGTCGACCGAACCGGTGCTCGTGCGGGCCGGCGCGCGGCGGGTGGCCGCCGCCTTCATTCAGGAGTTCGAGGGCGTCGAAGACGACCTCATCAAGCCCATCGACCACACGCTGGCCGACACCCAGATCGGCGTCGGATACGGGGTGACGACTCTCCCCCATCTGCGCAACCTCGCCATTGTCGGACCGACCGAGGTGACCGGCGTGTCCGACAACCCGACGCGGCGCCGGATCTTCTCGTGCCGCCCGACGGCGCCCGAGGAAGAGACGCCGTGCGCCCGGCAGATTCTGGAACGGCTGGCGACCGACGCGTATCGACGGCCGCTCGCCGGCGGTGAGGTCGACGAACTGCTGCCGTTCTATCGTCAGGGGGCCACGGTCGGGGGCTTCGAGGGCGGCATCCGCACGGCGCTGCAGGCGATGCTGTCGAGCCTGCACTTCATCTTCCGCGTCGAGGGGACGCCGAGCAATGCGCGGGCCGGCACCGCGTACCGCATCAGCGACGTCGCCCTGGCCTCGCGCCTGTCGTTCTTCCTCTGGGGCACGATTCCCGACCGGGAACTGATCGACCTGGCGCGGCGCGGGACGCTCTCGACACCGGCCGTCTTCGACCAGCAGGTGCAGCGTCTTCTGGCCGACCCGCGGTCGGAGGCCCTCGGGACGCGCTTTGCGGCCCAGTGGCTGCGGCTGCAGGATCTCGACAAGGTCGAGCCCGACGCGCTGGCGTTTCCCTACTACGACGCCACGCTCGCCTCGGCCATGCGCCGCGAGACGGAGCTTTTCTTCGACCACCTGGTGCGCGAGGATCGGCCGGCGATCGACCTGGTCACGGCCGACTACACGTTCGTCAACGAACGGCTCGCGCGGCACTACGGCCTCGGCGGCGTGAGCGGGCCGGCGTTCCGCAAGGTGTCCTATCCGGACGATCGGCGCCGGGGCCTGCTCGGCCATGGCAGCATCCTGACGCTCACCTCGCACGGCAACCGCACGTCACCGGTCCTGCGGGGCAAGTGGGTGATGGAAGTGCTGCTCGGCAGCCCGCCACCGCCCCCGCCGCCCGACATCCCGGATCTCGAGGACGCGGGCGATGCCGTCGACGGCCGGTTCCTGTCGGTGGCCGAGCAGCTGGCGATGCATCGAGCCAACCCGGCGTGCAGTTCCTGCCACAACGTGATCGATCCCATTGGCCTGGCGCTCGACAACTTCGACGTCACCGGATCGTGGCGATTACGGGACCGCGGGGTGATCGTCAACGCCGCCGGCGAGCTCTACGACGGCACGCCGCTCGCCGGCGCCGGCGACCTGCGGGCGGCCCTGGCGGCGCGCTCGGACGTCGTCATCACCTACCTGACCGAAAAATTGATGTCGTATGCGCTCGGACGCCGGGTCGAGCACTTCGACATGCCGGCGATCCGGCAGATCGTCCGGGACGCTGAACCGGGTGGTTACCGAGTGTCGGCACTCATCGGCGGGGTGACCCGCAGTGCCGCCTTTCGCTCGGCGCTGGCTGAAACAGCCGACGCGCCGAAACAGTAAAGAGGGACCGTGATGTACCTGACTGGAACCCACATGTCGCGCCGGGCGGCGCTTCGTGGCCTTGGCGCCACGATCGCGTTGCCGCTCCTCGATTCGATGATTCCAGCCCGGGCCTTGCTGGCCCGCACCGCGGCGGGCCGGGCAGCCGAGCGGACCCGCCTCGTCTGCATCGAGCAGGTGCATGGCGCAGCCGGCTGCAGCGAGATCGGCGCGGCGCAGCACCTGTGGAATCCGGCTGGCGTGGGGCGCACGTTCGATCTCGGGACCGGCAGTCTCAGCCCGCTCGCGCCGTATCGCGACTACCTGACGATTGTGAGCAACACCGACGCCCGGATGGCCGAGGCGTTCACACCGGCCGAGGTCGGCGGCGACCACTTCCGGTCCAGCGCGGTGATGTTCACCCACGCCCGCCCGAAGCTCACCGAAGGCTCGGACGTGCGCGTCGGCACGTCGATGGACCAGCTCTACGCCCGGCGCTTCGGCACCGACACCCCCATCCCCTCGATGCAGCT
The DNA here is from genome assembly GCA_035512795.1 of Vicinamibacterales bacterium. GTDB lineage: Bacteria > Acidobacteriota > Vicinamibacteria > Vicinamibacterales > SCN-69-37 > DATKDF01. Next base: position 1,589 of record DATKDF010000190.1, on the reverse strand, counting down.
CACCATCGAGACGGTCGACCAGTCGGGCGGCTGCGCTTACGGCTACGCCTGCGTCTACACCGACACGATCAGCTGGGCGGCGCCGGACGAGCCGCTGCCGATGGTGCGCGATCCGCGGCACGTCTTCGAGCAGTTGTTCGGTGCCGGCGGCACGGCCGAACAGCGGGCGCGACGCCGGGCGACCGATCGCAGCATTCTCGACATGCTGACCGGGCAACTGGCCGGCCTCCGCCGATCGCTCGGGCCGGCCGACCAGGTGCGGCTCGATCAGTACGCGACCAACATCCGCGAGATCGAGCAGCGGATCGCGCGCATCGAGGCGCGCAATCTGAGCGGCGAAACGCGTGAGCTGCCGGGCGCGCCGGCCGGTGTCCCCGACTCGTACGACGAACATGTCAAGCTGATGTTCGACCTGCAGGTGCTGGCCTTCGCGTCGGACACGACGCGGGTCTTCTCATTCAAGATGGGACGCGACGGCTCCGGACGGGTCTATCCGGGCAGCGGCGTCGACACGGGCTTCCACAACGCGTCGCATCACGGGACGGCCGAAGAGCGGATCCGCCAGTTCAGCGAGATCAACAAGTACCATGTGTCGCTCCTGCCCCACTTCCTGGAACGGCTCAAGACGACGATGGATGGCGAAGCGAACCTGCTCGACAAGACGCTCATCCTCTACGGGTCGCCCATGGCCAACGGCCACAACCACAACCACCGGAACTGCCCGCTCATCCTGCTCGGCCGCGGCAACGGCGTGGTCGAAGGCGGCATGCACCTCAAGGCCGCCGACGGGACGCCCATGGCCAACCCCATGCTGAGCCTGATGCACAAGCTCGGCCTCGACGACCTTCAGACGTTCGGCGACAGCAGCGGCGAGTTCTCGTTCGCGCCGCCGGTCGCCGCGGCCGGAAACTGACAGAGCTGGAGCCGCCATGCGCCATCGCCTCTTCCTCGTCGGGTTCGCGGGTCTGCTGTCGGTCGGCCTCGTCACCGCCCGGGCCGTGACCGTCGACGCGCCAGTCGCCGACGCCGCGATGCGCGGCGACGCCGAGGCCGTCCGGACGCTCCTGCGTGAGGGGGCCGACGTCAACGCGGCGCAGGCCGATGGCATGACGGCGCTCCACTGGACGGCCGAGCGTGGCGATGTGGACACGATGAGCGTCGTGCTCTACGCCGGAGCCGCCGTCGATCCGCTGACGCGGCTCGGCCGCTACACGCCGCTCCACCTGGCCAGCACGCGAGGCCATGCCGCGGCCGTCACGCGCCTGCTCGCGGCCGGCTGCAAGGCCGACGCGCTCACCACCACTGGCGTGCTGCCGATCCATCTGGCGGCCCAGGCCGGCAGCGCCGACGCGGTCAAGGCCTTGCTCTCCGCCGGCGCCGACGCCAACGCGATCGACCGCACGCATGGGCGCTCGCCGCTCGTCTTCGCAGTGTCCCGGAATCGGATCGCGGCGATGACCCTGCTCATCGAGATGGGTGCCGACATCGGCCAGGCCACCAACGTGATCGACTACGCGCAACGTTCACGAACGGACGCGAGCGACCGCCAGACGCGGAGCCGCATCATGGCCGCAACGACGGGCCGGGCT
>DATKDF010000189.1:0-17389 GCA_035512795.1 Vicinamibacterales bacterium | reverse complement strand
GGGTGTTCGTGCGACAGGAGTGGCCCCGTTGACCGGCCGGCTCCTCGTGGCCGGATGCACCCTGGCGCTGGCCACCGGCTGCGCCGCGCGCCCGGCACCGGCACCCCCAGCGCCTCCCTCGCTGCCGCCGCCGGTCGAGGTCATGCCGTCGGCCGGGACGCCGGTCGCCCTCGTGCCCGAGGCGATCGCCGAGCGCCTGCGGCAGGCCGAAGCCGAGTTGCAGGCCGGCGAAGTCGCGCTCCAGAATGGCCGGGTCGTCGCGGCGCGCACGCATTTCGATGCCGCGATCGACATTCTGCTCGGCATGCCGGGTGGCGCGCGATCGGACTTCCGCATCGAGGGTGCGTATGACGCCCTGCTCGACCGGATCAGCGCCCTCGACCTGATGATGCTCCGCGAAGGCGATGGTTCGGCTGAATCGCCGTCCGAACCGGCCGCGATTGACGCCCTGCTCGCCGCCTCCACATTCGAGCGGCCGCAGCCGCTCGAGACCACGGAGCAGACCGTGCTCGCCGACCTGGCGCGAAACGCGCCCGGCATGCCGATTCCGATGCACCCGAAGGTGCTCTCGTACGTCGAGGCCTTCCAGGGGGACCTGCGCGAGTTCATGCAGGGCAGCCTCGATCGCGGGCAACGCTACCTGCCGATGATCCGGCAGGTCTTTGCCGAAGTGGGCGTGCCGCTCGAGCTGGCCTACCTGCCGGTCGTCGAAAGTGCGTTCAAGTCGAATGCGCTGTCGCGGGCGAGTGCGCGCGGGATGTGGCAGTTCATGCTGGGCACGGCGCGGGAGTTCGGCTTGAACCAGACGTGGTTTCTCGACGAACGTGCCGACCCGGAGAAGGCGACGCGCGCGGCGGCCGAGTACCTGCGGTCCCTCCATCAGGTATTCGGCGACTGGCCCCTGGCGCTGGCCAGCTACAACGCCGGCCCCGGACGCGTGCAGCGGGCGCTGTCGCGGAGCGGCTCGGGCGATTTCTGGGATCTGACGACCTCGACGCGCTTCCTGCCGCGCGAGACCCGGGAGTACGTCCCGATGGTCATGGCCGCCGTCATCATCGGCCGCAACCCCGACCTGTTCGGGTTCGAGGTCGGGCCGGCAGCCCCCCTGACCTACGAAACCGTGACGGTGCCGAACGCCCTCGACCTGCGAATCCTGGCCGAGTGGGCCGGTGTGCCGGTCGAGAACCTGCGCGAGCTCAATCCCGAACTGCGGCGCACGACCACGCCCGTCGGGCCGCATCCGCTGAAGGTCCCGGTCGGGACGTCGGCGGCGGTCGAAACACACATGGCGACCGCCGACCCCTCCTTGTTCGTCACGCTCGACGTCTACACGGTGCGGCGCGGCGACACGCTCTCGACGATCGCGCGGCGGCACCGCGTGACCGTGGCCGACCTGCAGTCGGCCAACGACCTGCGCACCACGCGGATCCACCCGAACCAGAACCTCATGATTCCTGGCCGCACCGCGGCAGCTCTGCCGCGCCCCGCCGCGGCCACGCGGACGGCCACGGCCGCCGCAGCCGGGCCGGTCGTCTATCGCGTGCAGCGCGGCGACACCCTGACGCGGATCGCGCAGATGTTCGGCACGAGTGTCAACGCCCTCAAGTCACTCAACCGGCTCTCGACCGACCGCATCCAGATCGGCGACCGGCTGACGATTCGCCGGTAGGCCCGCCCGGGCAATTTCTTCAACGACCCCAGCCTCGCAGGTTGGCAGTTTCTGCAACCGCCGGACGCGATCCGCCCGCCGGCCAGTCTCCGCACGTGGCGCGGCTCTTGCGAGCCGGCAGAGGCATGCTCGCGCGTGTGATGGCCGCTGCCGTCGTCGGCATCGAGGCGATTCCCGTCACAGTCGAAGTGGACGTCTCGTCCGGCCTGCCGTGCGTGACGATGGTCGGACTGCCCGATGCGACCGTGCGCGAGAGTCGCGACCGCGTCCGGGCGGCCATTCGGAACTCGGGCTTTCCGTTTCCGGACGGACGCGTCACGGTCAGCCTGGCGCCGGCCGATGTTCGCAAGGTCGGCGCGGCATTCGACCTGCCGATCGCCCTCGGCGTGCTCGCCGCCGGCGGCTACCTCCCCCATCGCGCGCCGGCGTCCTACCCGATCGTCGGCGGCCTGTCGCTCGATGGATCGGTGCCGGCCATGCGCGGCCTGCTGCCCATTGCGGCCGCCGCCCGGCGCGCGACCCCGCAGGCGCTCATGTGTCCGACGGCCAACCTGGCCGAGGCCGGCATCATCACGGGACTCGACGTGTTCGCGGTCCCGTCGCTCATCGACGCCGCGCGCGTGCTCTGCGATCCGCGCGCGCGACCCAGCGCGACCAAGGAGGCTGGCTCGCCGGTGCCTGCGCCGAGGCCCGCCGAAGACCTCGCCGACGTCCAGGGACAGCTCGCCGGGCGGCGGGCGCTCGAGATCGCCGCGGCCGGCGCGCATCACCTGTTGTTCAACGGTCCCCCCGGCGCGGGCAAGACGATGCTGGCGCGACGACTCCCCGGCCTGCTCCCGTGCCTCGACTTCGACGAAGCGCTCACGGTCACCACCATCCACTCAGTGGCCGGCCTCGTGGCGCCCGGCCAGGGCCTCGTCACGAGTCGGCCGTTCCGCGCGCCGCATCACACCTGCTCGTACGTCTCCCTCGTCGGTGGCGGCAGCGTGCCCCGCCCGGGGGAGCTGAGCCTGGCGCATCACGGCATCCTGTTCCTGGACGAACTCCCCGAGTTCGGCCGACATGTGCTCGAGACGCTGCGCCAGCCGCTCGAGGAAGGCGTGGTCCGCATCGCGCGCGCCGCCGGCTCGGTCACGCTCCCGGCCGACGTCATGCTCGTCGGCGCGATGAACCCCTGTCCGTGTGGACACGCCGGCAGTGCAGTGGCCCGCTGTCGCTGCACGCCGGGCGCGGCCGAGCGCTATCGCGAGCGGCTCTCCGGTCCGTTGCGGGATCGCTTCGACCTGCACGTCGAGCTCCCCGCGGTGCCCTGGCAGGATCTGCGTCGGCCGGGCGCCGGGGAACGGTCGGCCGCGGTCGCCGCCCGGGTGGCGGCTGCCCGAGCCCGACAGGTGACGCGGCAGGGACGCCCGAACGGGCGCCTCGCGGCTCAGACGGTCCGGGCCGTGTGCCAGACGGGCGACGCCCGGGCCGAGGCGGTGCTCGAGCGGGGTGTCACCCGACTCGGCCTGAGCGCACGGGCCGTCACGCGCGTCCTGCGGGTGGCCAGGACGATTGCCGACCTGGCCGCCGCCAGCGGGATTGACGCGTCGCACGTCGCCGAAGCCCTGCAGTTCAGGGCACATGAGGGACGTCCTGGGGCGGAGCATGTTGGCAGATGAGCAGTCCGTGTGCTACCCTCCGATAGTTTTGCCCAATCAGCCGACTCGCTACTCATTTGCCCATGTCCGCGCCGACGGCACGTCGCGGCGCCAGTTCGGTATTTCCCGCCTGGGGCTGGCGATCCTGTCGGCTGGCATGGTGGTGCTGGCCGGGTTGAGCGGGCTGCTCGTGGGCGGCTCGGAAGAGGCTCGGCTGGCCGCCCTGCAGGCCGAGAACGAGGCCCTTCGACTCGAGAACGAGAGCTATCTGCAGGCGACCCGGCAGTTGACCGACCAGATCGCCAACCTGCAGTCGGCCATCACCGAGTTGAGCACGCTTGCCGAACTCGACCCGGCGACCCGCCGCGCGATCGACCGGCTGCCGGCCATTGTTCGGGCCAGGGCCATGGGTGGCGATGTGGCGGTGCCGGCGGCTCGAACGGCGGCGCAGGTGTCGCCCGAGCGGACGTTTTCCCGCCTGCAATTGGTGCTCGAGGGCCTCGAGTCCGGCCTGGGCAGCCTCCGCGTGCGGTTCGAGAATCAGCAGGCCCTTGCGCGCGCGACACCGACGCTCTGGCCGACCGTCGGGTGGCTGTCGTCGGCGTTCGGCAGCCGCAAGGACCCGTTCACCGGGCATCCGGATTTCCACGCCGGCCTCGACATCTCCGCCGACCGCGGCACGCCCGTACGCGCCCCGGCCGATGGCACCGTGGACTTCGCCGGGTCACGAGGCAACTACGGCAAGTCGGTGCTGCTCGACCATGGCTATGGGCTCTCGACCCGCTACGCGCACCTCTCGACCTACATCGTGCGCCCGGGCCAGACGGTCCGGCGCGGCGACCTGCTCGGCTACGTCGGCTCGACGGGCCGCGCGACCAGTTCGCACCTGCACTACGAGGTGCTGCTCAGCGGGTCGCCGATCAATCCGCTGCGCCTGCTGACCCGTCCCTGACGGCGCCGCCCGGGCTGCTCCCAGGTTGCGTGCCGATCGCGCAAGTTGACCGGCCCGACCGGGTTCCCTAGAATCGCTGGATACCCATGTCACGGTGGACGCGGCCGAGAGGTCCGCCGGCCGCCACCGGGACGAGCGGTCGCCGCATGATCAACACGTTCCTCGCGAAGGTAATTGGCACCCAGAACGACCGTGAATTGAAGCGGCTGCGCCCGGCCGTGGCCCGGATCGGGGAACTCGAGCCGGCCATGCAGGCGCTGTCGGATGCCGAGCTGAGGGGCCTGACGGCGACGTTCCGGGAGCGGGTCGCCGCGGGCGAGTCGCTCGACGACCTCCTGCCGGAGGCGTTCGCCGTGGCGCGCGAGGGCGGCCGCCGCGTGCTGAACATGCGCCACTTCGACGTCCAGCTCATCGGCGGCATGGTGCTGCACACGGGCCGCATCGCCGAGATGAAGACCGGCGAAGGCAAGACGCTCGTCGCGACCCTGCCCGCCTACCTGAACGCGCTCGCCGGCAAGGGTGTCCACGTCGTCACCGTCAACGACTACCTGGCCCGGCGCGACTCGGAATGGATGGGCCGGCTGTACCGGTTCCTCGGGCTCTCGGTCGGCGTCATCCAGCACGAGCTGAACGATGCCGAGCGACAGGCGGCCTACGGGTGCGACATCATCTACGGCACGAACAACGAGTACGGGTTCGACTACCTGCGCGACAACATGAAGTTCGACCTGTCGCAGTTCGTGCAGCGGGGCCACTCGTTCGCCATCGTCGACGAGGTGGACAGCATCCTCATCGACGAGGCACGCACGCCGCTCATCATCTCGGGCCCGGCTGAGGAGTCGACCGACCTGTACTACGAGGTGGATCGGATCATCCCGAAGCTCACGGCCGGCGCAGTGACCCAGGGCAACGTCAAGGCCGAGGATCGCGAACGGCTCGAAGAGTCGGGCGACTACCTGGTGGACGAAAAGCACAAGGCCGCTCAGCTCACCGAGAGCGGAATGGCCAAGGCCGAGACCCTGCTGGCCCACCGCATCGCGGCCGGTTCAACGGGCATGTACGACCCGGCGAACATGCCGCTGCTCCATCACATTCATCAGGCCCTGCGCGCCCACACGCTGTTTCAGCGCGACGTGCACTACATGATCAAGGACGGCCAGGTCGTCATCGTCGACGAGTTCACGGGCCGGCTGATGCCCGGACGCCGATGGAGTGATGGCCTCCACCAGGCCGTGGAAGCCAAGGAGAAGGTGAAGATCGAGCGCGAGAACCAGACGCTCGCGACGATCACGTTCCAGAACTACTTCCGGAAGTACGCCAAGCTGTCCGGCATGACCGGCACGGCTGAGACCGAGTCGGTGGAATTCAACAAGATCTACAAGCTCGACGTCGTCGTGGCGCCGACCAACCGGGTGCTCCGGCGCAAGGAGGAACCCGACGTCGTGTACCGGACCGCCGCCGAGAAGTACAGCGCCATCATCGACGACATCATCGAGATGCAGGGCGGCGGCCGTCCGACGCTCGTCGGCACGGTGTCGATCGAAAAGTCCGAGAAGCTGTCCGGCCTCCTCAAGCGCCGCGGCATCAAGCACGTCGTCCTCAACGCCAAGTACCACGCGCAGGAAGCGGAGATTGTGGCCCAGGCTGGCCGCAAGGCGGCTGTGACGATTGCCACCAACATGGCCGGCCGCGGCACGGACATCCTGCTCGGGGGCAACCCGGAGTTCATGGCCCGCCAGCAGACGCTCGCCGACCAGGTCGCCGAACGGCTGCCGAAGGGGCAGGAGCGATTCGTCGACGACGAGGAGTTCGTCTACTTCTTCCACCTCGACGCCTTCTATCGGGTGCCGCGCGCCGCCTACGAGCGGATCTTCGCGGACCTGCAGCGCGCAACCGACGCCGAGCACAACGAGGTCGTCCAGAGCGGCGGCCTGCACATCATCGGCACCGAGCGGCACGAGGCGCGGCGCATCGACAACCAGCTGCGCGGGCGTGCCGGCCGACAGGGCGACCCGGGGTCGTCACGGTTCTACCTGTCGTTCGAAGACGACCTGATGCGGATCTTCGGCTCCGATCGCGTCGCGGGCCTGATGCAGCGGCTGGGGATGGAAGAGGGTGTCCCGATTGAACACGGCATGGTGACGCGCGCGATCGAACGGGCGCAGAAACAGGTCGAGACGCAGAACTTCTCCACCCGCAAACACCTCCTCGAATACGACGACGTCATGAACAAGCAGCGCGAGAACGTCTATGGGCTGCGCCGGGAGTTGCTCGAAGGCCGGATCAAAATCGACGCCGAGGACGACGCCGAACTGGTCGACACGCGCAGCTACCTGTTCACGCTGGCTGAAGAGCTCGTCCAGGGCCTCGTCGACACCCACGCCGGCCGCGAGCAGGACCCGGAGGATTGGGACCTCGGCGGCCTCGCGCGCGCGGTGAGCGATCTGTTCGGCCTCGAACCGGAAGCGGTCGACGGCCTGGAACTCGACGCCATGTCGCCCGACGACATGGCCCTGAAGCTGCATGACCTGGCGATTGCCCAGTACGAAGAGAAGGAAAGCGCGGGCGGCATCGATCCGGCGCTCCTCCGACGTGTCGAGCGCGACATCATGCTGCAGATCGTCGACGCCCAGTGGAAGGACCATCTGTATGCGCTCGACCACCTGAAGGAAGGCATCGGCCTGCGCGGCTACGGCCAGCGCGACCCGCTCGTCGAGTACAAGAAGGAAAGCTTCGCGCTCTTCCAGGCCATGAAGGAGCGCATCGATGAGGAAATGGTCCGCTATCTCTGGCGGCTGCGCCCGGTGGCGACCGATGGCGCGCCGCCGCCGGTCCGCCCGGCGGCCCGCCGCGCGCCGGCGATGACCCTGGAACGAGGCCCCGCCCCCTCGCTCACCGGTGAGCCGGCCGGAGCCGCCGGACCTCCGCGCCCGGCCCGCACGGGCGGCGACGACGCCAAGGTGCAGACCGTCCGTCGCGACGAGCCGAAGATCGGCCGCAACGACCCGTGCTGGGGTGGCAGCGGCAAGAAGTTCAAGAAATGCCATGGGGCCTGACGCGATGACCAAGGACCGTCTGGGAGCCGCCGCGCAGGTCGCGGCGGGGTTGACCGAAGCGCTGACCTTCGACGACGTGCTGCTCGTGCCCCGGGCGTCGAACACCCTGCCGAGCCAGGTGGACGTCCGGTCGCGGCTGACGAGGCGCATCCCGCTGAACGTCCCGCTCCTCAGTGCGGCCATGGACACGGTGACCGAGAGCCGGCTGGCCATTGCCGTCGCCCAGCAGGGCGGCCTCGGCGTGGTCCACAAGAACCTCGCGATCGACGATCAGGCCAAGGAGGTCGACCGCGTCAAACGCTCCGAGAGCGGCATGATCGTCAATCCGATCACGCTCTCGCCCGCGCACCGCATCTACGAAGCGCTCGACCTGATGAAGCGCTTCCGGATCAGCGGGGTGCCCATCACCGAAGACGGCAGCAAGGAAGGACGACTCGTCGGCATCCTCACCAACCGCGACCTGCGCTTCGAAACGAGCACCGACCGTCCCATCGCCGACATCATGACGAAGGAACACCTCGTGACGGTCCCGGTCGGCACGACGCTCGACCGGGCGCGGGAGATGTTCCACCAGCACAAAATCGAAAAGCTGCTCGTCGTCGACGCGGCGTTCCGGCTGCAGGGCCTCATCACGGTCAAGGATATCCAGAAGCTCATCAAGTACCCGAACGCCTGCAAGGACGCCCTCGGCCGCCTCCGGGTCGGGGCGGCGATCGGCGTCGGCAAGGACGCGCTCGACCGCGCCGAGGCCCTGGTCGGCGCGCACGTCGATGTGCTCGTCATCGACACGGCGCACGGCCACTCGCGCGGCGTGCTCGACGTCGTCTCGACCATTCGCGCCCGCTATCCGGACGTGGACCTCGTGGCCGGCAACGTCGCCACGGCCGAGGCCACGGCGGCCCTCATCGAGCGCGGCGTGGACGCGGTCAAGGTCGGTATTGGCGCCGGCTCGATCTGCACGACGCGGGTCGTAGCGGGCATCGGCGTCCCGATGATTGCCGCCGTCGCCGAGTGCGCACGCGCGGCCTCCGAGACCGACGTGCCGATCATCGCCGACGGCGGCATCCGCTACTCGGGCGACGTCGTCAAGGCGATCGCCGTCGGCGCCAGCTCGGCGATGATCGGCAGCCTGTTTGCCGGCACCGACGAGAGCCCGGGTGAGCTGATTCTGTATCAGGGTCGCTCGTTCAAGGAATATCGCGGCATGGGCTCGATTGGCGCGATGCGCCGCGGCAGCCGCGACCGCTACTTTCAGGACGAGTTCGACCTCGAGAGCGGCGACGGCAACGAGAAGCTCGTGCCCGAGGGCATCGAGGGCCGCGTGGCCCACAAGGGGTCGGTGGCGGCGATGATCCACCAGCTCGTCGGCGGCCTGCGCGCCGGTATGGGCTACTGCGGCGCGACCGACATCCCCGCGCTCCAGCGCGACGCCCGCTTGATCCGCGTGACCTCAGCCGGCATCCGCGAGGGACACGTGCACGACGTGGTGATTACCAAGGAAGCGCCCAATTACAGACGTGAGTGAGAATTCAGTGGATTAGTGAATTGAGTGAATGAGCGAATGAAATGAGTGAATGAGGCAATGAGTTGGTTCGCTGATTCACTGAATTCGCTCATCCGCTGACTGGACGGTGATTACCCGCGCCGTGTCTCCCGTCGGCTCGATCTGCACGCGAATGGCCTCGCCCGGCGCGTCACTCCATCGATCGGGCCACTCGACCGCCAGCACGTGATCCTCGGTGAGGTCGTCCAGTCCCAGGTCCGGCACTTCGTGCGGAGCCAGGCGGTAGAGATCGACGTGATTGACCGGCACGCGTCCGGCGTAATGCTGCACCAGCGTGAAGGTGGGACTCGACACTTCGCCCGGGTCACCGCCGAGGCCGGCCGCGAGGCCGCGGACGAACGCCGTCTTCCCGGAGCCGAGCGGTCCCTCGATGAGGACGACGGCGCCCGGCGCGAGCGTGGCGCCGACGGTCCGCCCGACCTCGATGGTCTCCTCTTCCGACTGCGTCTCGAACATCGTCATCCGGTAAGTGACCGCTCAGCCGCCCCGAGCGCCTCGACGATGTCGCCGGCGATGAGCGCGACCTGGCCTCGTGACTGAGCCGCCAGATCGCCCGCGAGCCCGTGCAGGCAGACGGCGAGCCGCACGGCTGCGTCCACCGGAACGCCCTGACCGATCCACGCGGCGATCATCCCGGTCAGGACGTCGCCGCTGCCCGCCGTGGCCATGCCGGGATTGCCCGTCGTGTTGATCGCGACACGACCATCGGGTGAGGCCACGATGGTCCGGTGGCCCTTGAGGACGACATGGAGTTGGTGTCCCGTCGCGACCGCTTGCGCCACGCCGAGCCGGTCGGCCCGGACGGCTTCGATCGACCGCCCCGTCAGGCGCGCCATCTCGCCGGCATGCGGCGTGATGACGACCGCCCGGCCCTCGCGTCCGCCGAGCCCCTCGAGCCCACCGGCGAAGGCAAAGAGCGCGTCGGCGTCGACCACGAGCGGCACGACCGCAGCCCGGCAGAGCGCCTTGACGCACGCCATCGTCCCGGCCGCACGGCCAAGCCCGGGCCCGATGGCGATCACGTCCGCACCATGCGCGAGAACGGTCGCCCCCGCCTCGGCCGTCAGTCCCCCGTCGCCCGTCTCGGGCAAGGCCAGCGTCATCAACTCGGCACGCGACGAAGCGACGACGGCCTGGCAGGCCGCCGGCGTTGCAACAGTCACAAGGCCCGCGCCGGACCTGAGCGCACCCAGTCCGGCCAGAACAGCGGCGCCGCTCATGCCTCGCGACCCGGCCGCCACGAGCACGTGGCCGTAGTCACCCTTGTGCGAATCGGGGCGCCGCGGCGTGACGAGCGGCGCGACGTCGGATGCCGAGATGACGTCGATGCGCGGTCCCGGCAGGGCTTCGATGATCCCGGCCGACACGCCGATGTCGGCCACGACCACGCGGCCTGCCCGGGTCATCGCGGGTGGCAGCACGAGCGGCAGCTTCGGTGCCGCAAACGTGACGGTGACGTGGGCCCGGACGGCCGGTTCCGTCACGTCGACCGAATCGGCCAGGAGCCCGCTCGGCAGGTCGACCGACACGATGGTGCCGGTCGACTGGTTGATGGTGTCCACGACGCGGGCCCAGAGCCCCTCGAGCGGCCCCCGTAGTCCGGTACCGACGAGTGCATCGACTACCGCATCAGCCGAGAGCACGGCCGGCGCTTCCACCAGCCAGGCGGCCTCATCCGGGCACTCCGCGATCCGCGCGGTCGTGCCCGTCAGCATGTCGAACATCGCGCGCGCGTCCCCGGTCACGTCGATGGCCCGGCCGACGAGCACGACATCGACATCAACACCCTTCCGGGCCAGCACACGCGCGGTCACGAACCCGTCGCCCCCGTTCTGCCCCTTGCCACACACGACGGCGAGTCGTCGCCGCCTCGCGTGCGGCCACTGCTCGATCTCGGCCGCGACCGCCCGCCCGGCACGTTCCATCAAGGCGGACGCCGGCCCGCCGGCCGCGGCCCTGGCCTGCCGCTCGGCTTCCAGCATCTGTTGACGAGTGAGCACACGCATCCGGGGGGCGTCCGGGCCGAGCGTACTGCGTGTGCTAGACTCGCGCAACCCGCGCGGGAGTTGCGGGTCGGTCATGCGCGCAGTCGTCTGGGTGAACGGACAGATCAGCGATGCCGCGAGCGCGGCGATCCCGGTCTTCGACCACGGGTTTCTCTACGGCGAGGGCGTCTACGAGACGCTGCGCACCTACGACCAGCGGCCGGCGTTCTTCGAACGGCACATGCAACGGTTGCGCCGGTCAGCCGGGATGATGGCGCTGGCCGTGCCGTACGACGACGCCGGGTTCCTGGCGCGCGTGCACGAGACAACCACCGCGCTCGACGCACCGGGCGAGCGGTACATCCGAATCCTGCTCACGCGCGGCGTCGGCGATCTCACCTACGATCCAGCCGCCTGTCCCACGCCGTCGCTCGTGATCATCGTCAAGCCGTTTGCCGAACCGCCGGTGCGGTCCTTCACCGAGGGCATCGCGGTCGCACTGGTGGGCGTGCGCCGCAATCACCCGGCGGCGCTCAATCCCCGGATCAAGTCGAACAACCTGCTGAACAACGCGCTCGCCATGCAGGAGGCGCTGCGCCAGGGCGCCGAAGAAGCGCTCATGCTCAATCAGGCCGGCCACGTGACCGAGTGTTCGCAGGCCAACTTCTTCGTCGTCCTGGGCGACACGCTCGTCACGGCGCCGCTCGAAGCGGGGCTCCTCCCCGGCATCACGCGCGAGTACGTGCTGGAACTGGCCGCACGACTCGGCGTGCCGGCCGCCGAGCGCGACTACGCCCCGGCGGAACTCGCGTCAGCGACGGAGGCCTTCGTCACCAGCACGACGCGCGAGGTCATGGCCGTCACGCGCATCGACGACCGGATCGTCGGCGACGGCCGACCGGGGCCGATTACGAATCAACTGCTCGAGGCGTATCGGGCCGGCGTGAACTAGACACCGCGCCGCTCCTCACCAGGAGAAGCGCAGGTTGAGCGCCGCACGTCGCCCGTGCGTCACCCTCCCCGAATCTTCGTGGGCCGAGGAGGGCCGCCCACCTGGAGCCTCGTAGAGCGTGGTGCGTCCCACCACGAGAGCGTCGAGAGCCGTCCCCATGGCGGCGTACACGCCCGTCGACATGATCGCGAGGCCGACGCGAGCACCCAGGCACCTGCCGCCCGGCACGCTTCCCGGGCAGTCGGAGGCTCCCACGACAAGCCCGCCCAGGACGGCGCCGACGACAGCGCCGATGATGGCGCCGTTCCGCAGCGAGTCACCGCGCCTGTCGATGCGCCGGACGCGTGCCGCCTCGAAGCGGCGTTCGGCTCCATCACTCAGGAGCGTCAGCGAATCGCGGTCGAGGCGAAGGAGCGTGCCGGTCGTCTGCTCCCCCGTCACGGCCACGACGTACACGGTCGAAAGCCGGGACAGATCCAGCCCGGGCCAGCCTGGCAGGGGATCCTGGCCGTACGCGGCGCCGGGCACCAGCACCGCAGCGACGATTGCCACCCAACGCTTCATGGCGTGCTCTCCGGCTTCAGGTCGACGCCCGGTCGAGCCACTTCTCCACGACCGGTAGCGTGGCGGTTGCGAGCTTGCCGAGGAGCGCCTCCGGAGCGCTCGCGACCGAGATCATCGCTGCGTGCTCCGGCGTGACGAATCCCTCGGCGACCGCGTGCGCGACAAAGCATAACAGGGGATCGAAGTAGCCGCCCACGTTCAGCAGGCCGCACGGCTTCCGATGCAGACCGAGCTGACCCCAGGTCAGGATCTCGAAGAACTCCTCCCAGGTGCCCAGGCCGCCAGGCAGCGCGATGAACCCGTCGGAGCGGTCGGCCATGAGCGCCTTGCGCTCGTGCATCGACTGGACGACCCGCAGCTCCGTGAGGCCGTCGTGAGCGACTTCCTTGAGAGCGAGTGCGGCGGGAATGACGCCGAATACCCGGCCGCCCGACGCCAGCACGGCGTCGGCCAGAATCCCCATCAGCCCCACGCGGGCACCGCCGTAGACCAGTTCGATCTCGCGTGCCGCCAGCGCCCGGCCGAGGTCTGCCGCCGCAGTCGTGTACGCCGGCCGTCGTCCGGCACTCGACCCCGCGAAGACGCACACGTGCTGCATCAGGCGGGGCGTGCTCATCGCGTCGAACCGTCGGAACTCGTCATGATGCCGGATTGGCCCAATCCCTCACGTCACCCGGCGACTTCCTCGTAGGCGTCGATTGGCGGACACGCGCAGACGAGGTTCCGGTCGCCGTACGGGTTGTCGATGCGCGAGACCGGCGGCCAGAACTTGCGGTGGCGGAGGTGCGGAACGGGATAGGCCGCCTGCTGTCGCGAGTACGGATGCGTCCACGTGTCGGCGCACACGTCCTCGGCCGTGTGCGGCGCCTGCTTCAGGACGTTGTCCTGCCGGTCGGCGTCCCCCCGCGCCACGGCATCGATCTCGCCGCGAATGGCGATCATGGCCTCGACGAACCGGTCGAGCTCCTCGAGCGGCTCGCTCTCGGTCGGCTCGACCATCAGCGTGCCGGGCACCGGGAACGACACGGTCGGCGCGTGGAACCCGTAGTCCATCAGCCGCTTGGCGACGTCCTGCTCGTCGATGCCCGTCTGCTGCTTGAAGGGACGAAGGTCGAAGATGAGCTCGTGCGCCACGCGCCCGTTGGCGCCCACGTACAGCACCGGATAGTGGTTCTCGAGGCGCGCCTTCAGGTAGTTGGCGTTCAGCATCGCCACGCGCGTCGCCTCGGTCATGCCGTCGCGGCCGAGCATCCGCATGTAGCCGTACGAGATGAGGATGATGCTGGCGCTGCCCCATGGCGCGGCCGACACGGGCGGGATCGCCTGCGCGCCTCCGGTTCCGACGAGCGGATGCCCCGGCAGGAACGGCGCCAGGTGCTCGGCCACGGCGATGGGCCCCATGCCGGGGCCGCCGCCGCCGTGCGGGATGGCAAACGTCTTGTGCAGGTTCAGGTGACAGACGTCAGCGCCAATGGCCGCAGGGCTCGTGAGTCCCACCTGCGCGTTCATGTTCGCGCCGTCCATATACACCTGACCGCCGTGCTCGTGCACGACGGCGCAGATCTCGCGGATGCGATGCTCGAACACGCCATGCGTGCTCGGGTAGGTGACCATCAGGCACGACAGCCGATCGCGGTGCGCCGCGGCCTTCGCGCGCAGGTCGTCGACGTCGATGTTGCCGGCCTCGTCGCAGGCCACGACGACGACCGACAGACCGGCCATCGAGGCACTGGCCGGGTTGGTGCCGTGCGCCGATTGCGGGATGAGCGCCACCGTGCGATGGCCCTGCCCCCGCGACCGGTGGTACGCCTGAATGACGAGCAGACCCGCATACTCGCCCTGCGCGCCCGAGTTCGGCTGGAGCGAGACGGCCGCGAGCCCCGTGATGGCCGAGAGCGACGCTTCGACCTCGCGGAACACCTGCTGGTACCCGGCCGCCTGGTCGACGGGCGCAAACGGATGCAGGCGCGAGAACGCCGGCCAGCTCACCGGCATCATCTCGGCCGCCGCGTTGAGCTTCATCGTGCAGGACCCGAGCGGAATCATCGCCGTGTCAAGGCCCAGGTCCTTGCGCTCGAGACTCCGGATGTACCGCATCATCTCCGTCTCCGAATGATGCGAATTGAAGACCGGGTGCGAGAGGAACGCCGACTGCCGCCGGCGGGAGGTCGGCAGGCCGTCGGGCGCAGTGCCTGGTGCGGGCGGCGACGATCGGCGTCCGGCGGCGAATACCTCGAGGATGTCCTCGAGATCGCTCTCGCTCACCGTCTCGTCGAGCGAGATCTGAATGACGCCTGGCTCCGGATACCGGAAGTTGATGAGACGTCCGTCGGCACTCGCGCGCACCCTGGCCGCCGCATCGGGTGTGCCGGCGAGGCGGAGCGTGTCGAAGAACGCCGTGTTCGTCTGCTGCCAGCCGAGCGCCGACAGGCCGACGGCAAGCCGTGACGTTTGCGACGCCACCCGCCGCGCGATGGTCGCAAGCCCGTCCGGGCCGTGATAGACCGCGTAGAACGCCGAGATGTTGGCGAGAAGCGCCTGCGCCGTGCAGATGTTCGACGTCGCCTTTTCTCGCCGGATGTGCTGCTCGCGCGTCTAGAGCGCCATCCGGTAGGCCCGGCGCCCCTGACTGTCGACCGACACGCCGATGATCCGGCCCGGGGTCTGCCGCACGAACGCGTCACGCGTCGCAAAGAAGGCCGCGTGCGGACCGCCGTAGCCGAGCGGGACGCCAAAGCGCTGCGCATTCCCCAGGACGACGTCGGCGCCGGCTTCGCCGGCCGGCGTCATGAGCGTCGAGGCCAGCAGATCGGTGCCGACCGCGACGCGCGCGCCGGCGTCGTGGGCGCGCGCGATGATCGGGGCCAGATCGGACACCTCGCCATGGTCGTCGGGCGACTGGAGATAGACGCCGAACACGTCGGCGCCGATCGCCGCCTGCGCGATGTCGGCCACGCGACAGGCGATGCCGAGCGGCGTGGCCCGAGCCGTCATGACCGCCACGACGTGCGGGAACGTGCGGTCGGAGACGAGAAACACCGACGCGTCACGCGACGTGCGCGTCCGGTAGAGGAGCGCCATCGCCTCGGCCGCCGCCGTCGCCTCGTCGAGCAGCGACGCGTTGGCCACCGGCAACCCCACGAGCTCCCCCACCATCGTCTGAAAGTTCAGGAGCGATTCGAGCCGGCCCTGGGCAATCTCGGCCTGGTACGGGGTGTACGGCGTGTACCAGCCCGGGTTCTCGAAGACATTCCGCTGGATCACGGCCGGCGTGATCGTGTCGGCGTACCCGAGGCCGATGTAGCTTCGTGCCACGCGGTTCCTGGCGGCCACGTCTCGGAGACGCCGGTGGTACTCGAATTCGGATTCGGCAACCGGCACCGGCAGTGGCGCGGCCAGCCGGATATCGGCCGGGACGATCTCATCGACGAGCGCGTCGAGCGACGAGGCGCCCACCGCGTCGAGCATGCGGTCGACGTCGTGCGGACGGGGGCCGAGGTGTCGTTCCTGAAACGTGTCTGCCACGGTCGGCGGTCCTTCTCTACGGGACGACGCGGGACGTGCTACTTGACGAGGTCGGCGTAGCGGGCCGCATCCAGCAGGGCGCCGGCTTCGCCGGCCTCCGAGGGACGGATGCGGATCATCCAGGCGTCGTGCGGTGTCTTGTTGATCGCTTCGGGGTGGTCGGTCAGATCCTGATTGACGGCCACGACGTCGCCCGAGAGCGGCGCATACAGCTCCGAGGCGGCCTTGACCGATTCGATCGTGCCGAACATCTCGCCTTGCCTGACCGCCCGGCCGACCTCCGGCAATTCCACGTAGACGATGTCGCCGAGCTGCCGCTGGGCGAAGTCGGTGATGCCGACTGTCGCCTCGTCACCGTCGAGCCGCACCCACTCGTGGTCCTTGGTGTACTTCAGGTCATCCGGATACATGCTGTCTCCCGCCTCGATCAACGCTATGTCGCGCGTTTGTAGAACGGCTCGGCCACCACCGTGGCCGGGGCGCGCCGGCCTCGGACCTCGACCTCGATCGTCGTCCCGGCCGTTGTCATGTCGACGGGCACGCGCGCGAGCCCGATGGCCTTCTTGAGGAACGGCGTGAACGTGCCGCTCGTCACGACGCCGACCCGGTCGTCCCCGCGGAGGACCGGGTAGCCGTGCCGGGCGATGGCCCGGTCGGCCATCTCGAAAGCAGCGAGCTTGTGCGCGACGCCGTCGGCCTTCTGCCGGCGGAGGACGTCGGCGCCGATGAAGTCGTCCTTCTTCCAGCCGACAATCCACCCGAGGCCGGCTTCGAGGACCGTCACCGACTCGTCCATGTCGCTGCCGCAGAGGCGCATACCGGCTTCGAGGCGCAGCGTGTCACGCGCCCCGAGACCGCACGGCACGACGCCCACGGCGCGGCCCGCGTCGAGAATGGCGCTCCAGGTGCGTTCGGCCGAGGCCGGCGGGACGTAGATCTCGAAGCCATCTTCGCCCGTGTAACCGGTGCGCGAGATGGTGGCGCGCACGCCGGCCACTTCGCCCGTCGTGAACCAGTAGTAGCGCACGGCCGCGAGGTCCTCGCCACAGAGCGCCTGAAGCACCTCGAGGGCCTTCGGGCCCTGCAGCGCCAGAAGCGCGTACCGGGAACTGGCATTGACGACCGCGGCGTCGCCGCCGCGGGTGGCCACCTGCCGGGTGATCCACTCGTGGTCCTTCATGATGCTGGCCGCGTTGACGACCAGCATGAAGTGCTCGTCGGCCAGCCGGTAGACGAGGATGTCGTCGACGAAGGTGCCCTCGGGCGTGAGCAGCGCCGAGTACTGGGCCTGGCCCGTCGCGAGGCGTGAGACGTCGTTGCAGGTGATCCACTGAAGGGCGGCGAGGGCATCCGTGCCGGCCACTTCGATCTCACCCATGTGGCTCACGTCGAAGAGGCCCGCGCGCGTCCGGACGGCCATGTGCTCGTCGGAGATGCCCGAGTACTCGACGGGCATCTCCCAGCCGCCGAACTCGACCATCC
>DATKDF010000188.1:0-5312 GCA_035512795.1 Vicinamibacterales bacterium | reverse complement strand
AGACGCCGGGGGTCTTTATCCGTACTCGAACATCTGGCGCTCGAGATCCTGCGGGTAGCTGATGCGCACGTCGGTTATCCGGCCCGAGGCGTCCACCACGGGCTCGAGTTTCGGCTGGACGAATCCCGTGTACGAGGGCAGCTTCAACCGATCGACGCGCCGGACGATTTCGTCGCGAAGCGCCGGCTCGAAATGAATGCCGTACGTCTCGAACAGGTCGCGCGCGCCGGCGTGGTCGCCCTCCGACTTGATCCGCTGCACCTCGGCGAGCAGGTGGCCGCACCCTTCACGAAACGCCCCGGCGTCGACCAGAACGTAGTACGTCTTGCCCTCGTGCGTCCGGCGCTCTATGGCCTTCGTGTGCGCCATCAGCCAGTGCACGATCAACTGGCGGTTGCGCATGTGGTCTTCTTCGATGGTCGTCCCCTCGCGGATCCGCCGGAGCTGGACGAGGGCGTTCCGCGCGTACGCCTCGTATTCCGCCCGTACAACCTCTGCCTGCTCGGCCGCCGGCACGAGGCCGACCTCGGCAATCTTCGCGTCCGGCATCCAGTAGAGCGCGACCAGGTCCGCGCGCGCCTCTTCGATGGCCGAGTACTGCTCCTTCAGGTACAGCTGCGGTTGCCCGTCGAGTTCCGGCGCCACGCGGCCCGATCCATGACCGAGCACCTCGTGAATCGCCGTGGTCGCTTCACCGGCGAGCGCGCCCCACCGCTCGGCGCGCGCCACCTCGTCAGCATCCCAGCAGAACTCCTGCCGGTAGGCCGGCAGTTGCGACTTGTCGTAGGCCTCGTTGATGTTGGCGAGCGACACGGACTTGCTGCCGTACTCCTCGCGAATGCGCTGGTCGTTCGGCAGGTTGATGCCGATCGCCGTCGTCGGCCCCGCTTCGCCGGTTTCGACGATGACGTCGATGGCGCGCGCGGTGACGCCGACGACATCGATGCGGCGCCACTTCGGGTCCCACGGCATGCGCGCCTCGAACCAGGGCGCCGCCTCGGCCAGCCGGCGCAGGCTCTCGGTCTTCGCCGGATTGACGTAGTAGACCAGCGCCTCCCACGCCCCCTTGACGCCGCGCGCGTCCATGTAGGTCTCGATGAAGCCGTTGATGGTATCGACGGGCGAGTCGGTGTCGCGCACCCAGGCGATGTCGTACGCCTCCCGGTCGGCATCCTCGCCCGTCTCGTAGAACCGGATGAGCGCCTCGAGCGCCGCGCGCATCGGCGGCGGCGCCAGGGGCAGCGCGTCGCGCAGGTGTCCGACGACGCGCTCGATCAGCTCGCCGTACCGCCCCCCGGCGCGGTACACCTCCTCGACGAGGCCGCCGTCACGTTTGACCAGGCGCGAGTTGAGTCCGTGGCGCTCCTCGAATCCCTCGAGATCGGCCATCGTCACGCGGTCGTACAGGTTGTTGGCGCTGGCCTCGAGGATGTCGCGATCGTCACCGGGCGCCTTGTTGGTGACGAGCGGGTCGACGGCCGGGTCGAAGAGCGGCCCCGCGAGCCGGTCGACCAGCGCGTCGAGCGACTCGCCCGGCCGGCACGGAAACACCGCGCCGCCGGCGGCGGCGGCGTGCACGGCGGCGCGGAACGCCGCCGGGGTGCCTTTCATCACGAACTTGCGCGAGGTCAGGCTGTTGTGCGGGCCCGAGTTGATCCAGAAGAGCTTGGTATAGCGACGGATCTCGGTGAGATCGACGCCAGCCGGCGCCGCGGCGAGGATCGCCTCGAGCGTGCGCCGCATGTCCAGTGACGGCGAATACCGCTGGTCGTAGTAGATGTCACGGCCCGCGAGCGCGGCCTGGTACAGGTGCCACGCGAGAATCTTCTGGTCGGCCGGCAGCGCGTCGAACCCGTCCGCGTAGTACTGGACCACGGCCGCGTCGTCAATCTGTTCGAGCAGGTACTTGCGACCGGTCATGGCAGTTCGATCGTCTCCATCGGCTCGGGCGCCCGCACGGTCCACTTGAGCTCGCGTTCGATACGGGCCATCAGCGTGTCCATCGGCCCCGGTTCGCCGTGTACGAGACAGGTGAGCGCCGGCGGCTTCGGGAACATCCGCAACCACCGCATGATCTCGTCGGCGTCGGCGTGGGCCGACAGCGAATCGAGGCGTTCGATCCGCGCGCGGATATTCACTTCCTGGCCGTGAATGCGGGTGACCTTCGCACCGTCCTCCATCGCCCGGCCACGTGTGCCCGCGGCCTGGTAGCCCGACAGCAGCACCGTGTGCCTCGGATCGGGCAGCAGCGTCTTCAGATGGTGCAGTACGCGCCCACCGGTGGCCATGCCGCTCGACGAGATGATAATGGCCGGCCCTTTCGACTCCTGCACCGCCCGCGACTCGGCAATGGACGTGACGACCTTCAGCTTCGCGGTGCAGAAGCCACAGACGCGCCGCTCGGCCTGCAACTTCTGCCGGCGCGGTTCGTCGCCATTCGGCTTCGACAGTTCCGGGTCGAGCTCGCCGATCCGCTTCCGGTACTCGACAAGCGCGGCCACGGCCATCGGGCTGTCGACGTAAACCGGCACCTCCGGAATCCGTTTCTCGTCCTCGAGCCGGTCAATCCAGTAGAGCAGCTCCTCGACGCGGCCCACGGCAAACGCGGGAATCACGACGCGGCCGCCCCGCTCGATCGTCTCGTTGACGATGCGCGCGAGATGGCCCCCGTGGTCGTCTCGCTCATGCGTGCGATCACCGTACGTCGACTCGCAGAGCAGCACATCGGCTTCGCCGGGCGGCTCGGGATCGGGCAGCACCGGCCGGCCGAACCGGCCGAGATCGCCGCCGAAGAGAATCGTGCGGCCTTCCCGTTCGAGGCGCGCACGGACGAACGACGACCCCAGTAGATGGCCGGCGTTGACGAACTCGACCGTGAGGCCCGGGGCCACCGGCATGGGCCGGTCGTAGCCGACCGGCTGCAGCATGGTCATCGCCCGGGCCGCGTCGGCCTCGCTGAAAAGCGGCAGCGCGGGCTGGTGCTTCGTGTAGCCCTTGCGATTGGCCCGCTCGGCGTCCTCTTCCTGGATGCGACCGGCGTCGGCCAGGATGATCCTGGCGAGGTCGGCCGTGCCGGGTGTGCAGAACACGCGGCCGCGATAGCCCTGGTTGACGAGCCGCGGCAGGAAGCCGACGTGATCGAGATGCGCGTGGGTGAGGACGACCGAGTCGAGCGACGCGGCGTCGAAGGCGAGCGGCTGCCAGTTGCGTTCGCGCAGCGCCTTGAGGCCCTGGAATAGACCCGCATCGAAGAGCACGTGCGCGCCGTCGGTCTCGAGCAGGAACTTCGAGCCGGTCACCGTGCGCGCCGCCCCGAGAAACGTGAGCGTCATCGGCTGTCTCACCTCACTGAAAGAACGCGACCTGGCCGCCCGTGTGCCAGAAGAGCACCGTCTGACCGTGCGTGAACTCACCGGACCGGATGCGCGCGAGCATGCCGGCCGCCGCCTTCGCGGTGTAGACCGGATCGAGCAGGAGGCCTTCGCGCCGGGCGAACAGTTCCAGCGCTTCGGTCGACGCCGCCGTCGGCACGCCGTACCCGTCGCCCACCTGGTCGTCGGCCACCTCGATCGGTCGATCGGCGCCGACCGTCTCGGGCCTGGCGCCCAGTCGATCGGCGATGCCCTCGATGAGGGCGGCGACGATCTTCTGGAGGGCGGGCGCCGGTTCGTCGGCGCTCACGCCGATGACGCGGGCGCTCAGCCCAACGAGCGCGCACCCGGCGACCAGCCCCGCCTGCGTGCCCCCCGTCGAGGTGGCGTGCACGATCTCGTCGGGGCGGACGCCGGCGGCCGAGAGCTCGACGACGCCGCGTGCGAAGCCGAGCGCACCGGTCGGCGTCGACGCGCCAATCGGCACGACGAATGGATGGCGGCCCGCGGCGCGCAGCTCGTCGGCGACGGCGGCCATCGTGCTGACGCGTTCCGCGCGCGACGGCACGAAGCGGATCTCGGCGCCGAACAGGCGATCGAGGCGCGTGTTGGCGGTCGGCGACGCCGGCGGCTCGCCGCTCAGCACGAGCACGACGTGCATGCCGAGCGCGGCGCCGGTGGCCGCCGTGACGCGGCAGTGGTTCGACTGGAGGCCGCCGGCCGTGATGAGCGTGTCGGCGCCGGTCGCCCGCGCTTCGGCGGCGACCGTCTGCATCTTCCGCACCTTGTTGCCGCCGAGACCGAACGACAGCAGGTCGTCGCGCTTGACGAGGATGCGCGGCGCGCCGGATCCGAGCGCGGCGCGCAGCCGGACGAGGTCGTCGACGGGTGTCACGTGCGGGGCCAGTGGTACGGCCGGCATGGCCATCATCGTGGCAAAGGCGGTCGCCATGAACGGTCCATCTTACCCGCCGCCCACGCGTCTTTCTCTATACTTCGGGGATGGCCTCGCGCCGGGAACCCTCGCTGGTCGACGTCCTCCGGGGACCGGACCTCGTGATCTCGGCCGAACTGCGTCCGCCGCGCGCCGAACTCGATGCCGCGGCCGGCATCGACGCGTGGATCGACACCTACCACTCGGTCCGCGGTCTGGTGAACGACAGCCGCTTCGTCTTCCTGACCGACTCGGCCGTCGGCGCGCACGAGGAGCACAACCTGCGGCACCTGGTCATCAACCTGGGCGACGACGTCCCGCGAAACCGGGTCGTGCCGTTCCTCACGGCGAAGCACTCGCTCGAGTTCTGCCTGACCTACGCCGAGCGCGCCGCCCGCGAGGGCTTCCCGGCGCTCGTGGTCCTCGGCGGCGACAAGTCGGTCGGCCCGCCACGCTGCGTCGAGCACGCGTGGCAGCTTCGGCAGGCGATCCGACAGCACGTGCCCGATCTGGCGCTCGGCGGCTGGGCGAACCCGCACGGCGACGCAGCCGCACAGGTCCGCTATCTCGCCGATCCGCATTTCGCGGCGGAGTTTTTCCTGACACAGGTCGTCTCACACCACGACGTGCCGGCGGTCGAACGGTTCCTGGACGAGATGACGTGCAAGGGCGTCACGCTGCCGGGCGTGTTCGGCGTCTTCTATTACCGGAGCGCGAATCCGCGGACGCTCGACACGCTCCGCCACTTCCTGCCCGTACCGGTCGAGCAGTTGACGGCGGAGTTTGCGGCGGGGGCTACGGCCGACGAAGTCTGCGCGCGGACCATCCGCGCACTGCGCCAGGCCGGCGCGCGGCACATCTACGTGTCGAACCTGCCGATCGGCCGTGCACGGGCGACGCTTGCACGGGTGGTGGAACTGGCGGCGCGGGAGGCGTAACGGCACGCCGGTCTCCCCTACTGACGAGCGGGTGGCCGGCCCAGGGACCGACGAGATCTGAGCTTCAGG
>DATKDF010000187.1:0-10524 GCA_035512795.1 Vicinamibacterales bacterium | reverse complement strand
CGTAGACCAGCACGTGATGCACGACGTCGCGCGCGTCGGGTCGCACTTCGATCGCCTGTATCCACTTGTCCTCGGTGAAGTTGGTCGGCACTTCGAAGTACTGGTAGTCGATCGTCCCCGACGCCGGCACCGGGTAGGCCTCGGGCAGTGAGAACACGACATCGGGCGCGCCGATCGTCCAGCCATCGGTATAGGTCGGGGCGGGCGGCATGTCACGGTCGTCGCCGCGTGGCGCGCCGGCATCGACCCACCGGAGGAGCGTGTCCTTCTCGGCGTCCGACAGCCGGCGATCGTTCAGGAACGTGCCCGCCGGCGCATCGGCGTGCCAGGGCGGCATGTGGCCGGCCTGTATTTCTTCCTTGATGGACGAGGCGTACGGGCGGACGTCGGCGTAGGTCAGAAGCGACATCGGGCCGATCTCACCCGGGCGATGGCAACTGGTACAGTTGCGGAACAGGATGGGCGCGACGTCCTTGGTGAAGGTCGGCGCGGCCGACTGGCCGGCCGGCACGGCGCCCGTCGTCACGAGCGTGCCGCCGAACCATACGCCGGCCACGAGTGCAGCCGCCCATCCCATCCGCATCCAGATCATGAACGTCCCCTTGGGTTGACCACGCGCCCGTGCCTCGCCGCGTACGGCATCAGATGAACGACAACGACGGCTTCCGGAAGTCGCCGCCCAGGATGTCGACCGAGTTCGCGCCGAGCCAGTTGTCGATGACCTGGGCGTAGACCGACCGGAAGTCGGTCTCGAACCGCACGTCGTTGCTGTTGTTCTCGAGCGTATCAGAACCCGGGTTGAGCGAGGGCGCCGTGCCGAACAGGCCGCCCTGTACGGTGCCGCCGAGCGCCATCATGACGGCCGCGGCGCCGTGGTCGGTACCGCTGCTCGCGTTCTCGTTGATGCGCCGGCCGAACTCGGAGAACTGCAGGATCAGGGTGTCGTCGATGAGGCCCTGGTTGAGCATGTCGGCGTAGAAGGCGCCGACGGCGGCGTTGACCGTGCCCATCAGGTTCGCGTACGCGCCGTTGGCCTGGTTGACGCCCTGGCTGGCGTGCGTGTCGAAGCCGCCGGTCTGCACCCAGAACACCTTCGTGCCGATTCCGCGGACGATGGCGCCGGCGACGGCGCGGAAGGCCTGGCCAAGACCGCTCGTCGGATACGCCACCGTGGGCACGTAGGTCGCCACCGTCCCCACGCGGTCGAGCGTGGCGAGCGCCGCCTGGATCGACGTGTTGACAAACGAAAGGTGCGGCCGCTCCGGCGGCAGGTGCGAGGCGAACGCCTCGAGCCCGGCACGTGAGTAGGTGCCTTCGATGCCGGTGTTCGGACTCTGAAGTGCGTAGCCGGCGACACTCGGAATCGAGGGCACGCTCACGCGATCGGCCTTGAGGGTGTGCGGCAGCTCCCGCACCGTGCTCCAGCCCGTGAGCGGATCGACCGGCGAGGGCAGCGTCTCGAGATACCGGCCGAGCCACCCGTCGCCGGTCGTGTTGCCGGGGTTGGCCGTCGACCAGATGTCCGTGCCGAGGAAATGCGACCGGCTGGAGTTGGCATACCCGGTGCGCTGCACGAAGGCGAGGCGGCCCTGATCGTAGATCTGCCGGAGCGTCGTGAGCCGCGGGTGAAGCCCGAGCGGCTTGCCGGTCGAATCCCCGCCAATCTGCAGCACGCTGCCGGCCGGCACGGCGAGCGTCGGGCGCCGGCTGTAGTAGAAGCTGTCGGTGTACGGCACGAGCATGCTGAGCGCGTCGTTGCCGCCCGACAGGTACAGGACGACGAGCGAGCGCCGCGACGATCCCTGCGCCACGGCGAGGTCCGAGAGAAACGCCGGCGCCGCAAACCCGATCGTGAACGCCGAGACGCCGCCCTTGATGAACTCGCGTCGCGTGAACGTCATAGGAACTGGTACTCCGCCGACCCGGCCAGCAGATGAAAGAGGCCTGCGCTCCGGGCCAGCAGTTGCGCGTCCGACCCGGTCCACGCGCCGCCGGCGCGCACGTAGTCGAGCGCGGCCTGGTAGTGCGGCGGCGGCGGGTCGGGCAGCGTCAGCGTGTCGTGCACGAAGTCGACGAGCGCCTCCGGCGTAGCCGCGTGCGCACGTGCCGCGTCGCGAAGCGCCACGCGCTGGTTGGTCGCCAGTTGCGAGGCGAAGTTCATGCGCGAGAGCATGGCGCTCGTCGAGAACCAGCCGGGGCCGAGCGCCCAGCCGTTGACGTCCGGCGGCTCGAACAGTTGCTGTCCCATGTTGAGGAGCGGCGTCAGCAGGTCGCCGACCGAGAAGCCCAGGTAGCCCACTTCCTTGAGCGTCCGCACGGCGTACTCGACCGGCCACGAATAACGCTGATGGAAGTTCCGCTCGTCGCCAAACTGCGGCGACGTGAGCACGGCGCGCAGGACGGGCCGCATCTGAGTGCCGCCGTCGAGGTACACCCTGGCGATCGATGCGACGAAGGCTTCGTCGGGCGGCGCGGTCTCGCTCACGAACCACGTCCAGAGGCGGCGGGCCATCCGGCGCGCGGTCTCGGGATGCACGGCCAGCGCGTGAATCAGGTCCAGGCCGTCCTGCAGTCCGTCGGCCGCACTCCGCGCCGGAATCCGGTTGGGTGTCGGGCCGGAGGGATAGATCGCGAAGCTGAACTCCTTGGGGCCCGTCTCGTGCTGGGCGGCACGGTAGTTGAACTCGTAGGACGCCGTGCCGGCCTCGTCGCCGCGATTGGTGCGCCGCAGGTTCCAGCCCGTGAACACCCGCGCCGCCGCATAGACGTCTTCTTCGGTGTGGAAGCCGACGCCCACCGTGAACAGCTCCATCAGCTCGCGGCCGAAGTTCTCCTGCGGCGTGCCCTTCACGTTCAGGCGGCCGTCGAGCCAGACGAGCATCGCGGGGTCTTTCGCAACCTCGACCAGCAGATCTTCGAAACGCCCGAGCGCGTACTGCCGGAAGAGTTCAATCTGCCCGCGATGCCCGGTCGGGTCCTCCGACGGCTTCGCGGCCAAGAGCCGCGTCGAGTCGGCGCCGCCGTAGACGCCGGCGATCTTGCTCTGGGCGGTCGCGAAGTGATGGTGCCAGATGAGGGCCATGCGCTCCTGGAGCGGCGCCGGGGAATGCACCATCCGGAAGAGCCACCGCTGCCGCGCCTGGTTGATGTTCGTGTTGGGCGTGAAGCGTGCGCCGATCGTCACGCCCACGTGGCCGGGCGTCCCGATGGCCCCGTCGACATCGGTTGCGCCCGCGTCGAAGACGAGGAGCGAATCGATGATCTGACGGTCGCTGTACCCGCGCGCAAAGCGGTCGCGCTCGACCGGGGAGAGGCCAAACGCGGCGCGCCGGAACAGGTGCTCGACGAATGGTGCCATCCGGGCCATATGCCGTTATGCCGCGCCGGCATGGTAACAGAGCCCATACTCTCCGGGCAGTATCAGGCGCCGCTACAATGAGGAGGTGTCCCGCCGCGCCTTCGTGCTCCTCGCCGTCGGGTACGCGGTAGCCTGCGGCGGCTCGCCCAGCACGCCCTCGCCGCCGAACACGTCGCCGGTGGCGGCCACCACGATCACGATCACGCCGGCCGGCGCGAACCCCCGTAACATCATCGTGGACCTCGGTGCGCGCGTCCTGTTCGTCAACAGTGACTCCCGCGCGCACAACATGTCGTCGGATCCGCATCCGGATCACACCGACTGCCCGGAGATCAACCAGGCGGGTTTTCTCCAACCCGGGCAGTCGCGCGAGACGGGTAACCTGGTCCAGATCCGGACCTGCGGATTCCACGATCACGACAACCCGGGCAACAGCGCTCTGAGAGGTACGATCCAGATCCGATGACGCGCTTGACGACCGCCGCGCTCGTCCTGACCTCGCTCGTCGCCACCGCGCCGCCTGCGGCTGCCCAGACACCCGGTTCGGTCGCCATCGCATTCGGTGCGACGACGCTTCGTGAAGATCCACCCGGCGACTTCTTCCCGGCCGTGACGTACGACACGGGCTGGGCCATTCACGGCAGCTACGTGTTCCTGTGGAACAGCCGGATCGGCCCGGCCGTCGACCTCGGCGCCAACCGGCGCGACAACAGCGTCGGAGAGCGGCAGACGCTCGACGGCTGGCTCGTCGGCGCGCGCGTCGAACTGACCCGCTCCCGCTGGCTGACCACGTTCGCACACGGCCTCGTCGGGCGCGAAACGTTCGAAGAACCCGGCTTCAAGGAAACCGGTCTCGCGATCCAGCCCGGCGCCGGAGCCGACGTGATCCTCTGGAAGGGCCTGGCCGTCCGCGCGCAGGTGGACCACCGCATCGTGAAATACCCCGGCGACGACGGACGGTATCGAGACTGGAGGATGTTTGTCGGAGGCGCCGTGAGAATCACCCTCCAGTGAAGCCCCTCTCCCCTTTTCTCTCTTCCCTTTTCCCTCTTCCCTTCGCAAGCGCCTTACCCGCGGTGCTCCCCCGGTTCCCAGTGGCTCCGTCTGTGCCGCTTGAGGCGGTCGCCGCGCGCGAATACCTTCACCAGCACCACACCGGCCAGAAACCCGCCGACGTGCGCCCAGAACGCGACGCCTCCGCCCTGGCCGCCGGCGACGATGCTCGAGAAGCCTCCGAGGAGCTGGATGACCATCCAGTAGATCAGCATCGCCCACGCCGGCAGCGCCATCGTCGTGATGTAGAAACCGAGGGGCACGATCGTGAACACCCGGACGCGCGGAAACAGCACCAGGTAGGCGCCCATCACGCCGCTGATCGCACCCGAGGCGCCGACCATCGGGACCACGGACGCCGGGTCGGTCACCACCTGCAGCGCCGCCGCTGCGACGCCGCTCGCCAGGTAAAACACGACGAAACTCACCCGCGACATCGAGTCCTCGATGTTGTTGCCGAAAAGCCAGAGGAACCACATGTTCCCGATGAGGTGCATCCACGAGCCGTGCAGGAACATCGAAGTGAACACGTTCGGCACCTGGCGCCCGGGATCGGTGAGACAGACGAGCGTGTCCGTCATCTGAAACCCGGCACCGGGGGGCAGCCGCAGGGTGAGTTCGCCCGGAATCAGCCCCAGGTTGCAGACCGACGTTGCCAGCGCCGGGTCGAGGCCGGCGCCTTGCACGACGACCCACGTGACCACGCACGCGCCAATCAAGAGGATCGTGACGACCGGCGTGCGCTCGGTGGCGTTCTCATCGTGATAGGGGATCACTTTGGGATTGTAGTGCTATCGCAAGTTCCGGGTTTCGGGTGCCGGGTGCCGGGTTCTTCGGGGTTCGGGGTTCAGGGTTCAGGGTTCGGCAATCACCTCGCCGATGCGGCCCGTCTGGCGATCGTAGGCGGCGATATGCGCCCACTCGGCCGCGTCCGAGCGGGCGACGACCGCGACGACCGGCTCGGTGTCACTCAGGTTGAAGACCTCGTGGGGCACGCCGGGTTCGATGTAGATGAAATCGCCCGCTTCGTTCTCGATCGCCTGCTGCAGCCGATCGCCGTACTCGTGCCGCACGCGCCCGTGCAGGATGTACAGCATCACCTCGAAACCGACGTGCACGTGCGCGTATGCGACGCCGCCGGGCGGCACCGTCGCCACGTTCATCGACAGGTGCCGCGCGTTGACGTTCTTCGACGACAGGCCGGCCTGGTACTCGATGCCGTTCCAGGCACGCATGTTCCCGCCGCCGCGGATGACCGAGATGCCGTCGTGGTGCTCGACGAACCGGGTGAGGTCCATGGCGCTACCGGATCCGTTCGTACGTCGCGAAGCTCACCGAGTCCGGCCGGCCATCGGTCCCTGGACGCATATAGATGATGCCGATCGTGTTGCCATCGGGCGACAGCACGTTCGTCAGGACCTGCGACACCCGCCCGTTCTGTTTGTAGACGATCTCCGCGGTTCGATCCGTGATCATCCGCACGGCCGCCGTCTGCCCGTCGCGGCCGGCGACGGGCTCGTCCTTGCCATCGAACCGGGTCGTGTAGCCCCACTGGGACGCCTCGCCGCGTCCGTTCACCGCGTCGATGGTCACCCGCATGCCGCCGCCGGCCTCGGGAGCGTAGGTCATGATGTTGCTCTGCGGGGCCGGCGCGTCGGACTTCAACTTCCACCGGCCGAAGCGCGGGTTGGTGTCCTGCGCGCCAATCACCGGCGCGAACATGGCCAAGGCGGCGACAACGGCCGTAAGTGCGGTCAGCGCTTTCCACATGGGCGGGTTCCTCCGGGGATGCCCGGATCATACTCGCGCCCGGCGGTACCGACGTATAGTGACGCGAACTCGATCCATCTTCTCTGGAGGCCACATGAGGATCCGACTGATCGTCATCGCTGGACTGGTTGCATCATCGGCCCTGCTGGCCGCCTGGCAGACGCCCCCGGGTCAGCCAGGACAGCGCGGCGGCGGACGGGGGCAGATGACGCCGGAACAGCGCGAGGCCGCGGCGCGCCGGGCGCACGACGAGGCCGCGGCCAGACCGCGCCCGATTGCCGCGCTCGACAGCGTGTGGATCGAGGAACTGACCTATCTCGAGGTCCGGGACGCCATGAAAGCGGGAAAGACGAGCGCACTCGTCTTCGCGGGCAGCACCGAGCAGAACGGACCGTACCTGGCGGGCGCGAAGCATCAGTACGCGATCCGGCTCACGGCCGAGGCCATCGCGCGCGCGCTCGGTGACGCGCTCGTCGCGCCGGTCATTCCCCTCGAGGCCGGTAATCCCGGCAACCCATATCTCGAATGGGGCAGCCTCTACCTCACGGCCGACACGTTCCGCGCGGTCGTGCGCGACATCGCCACGAGCCTCAAGAGCCAGGGCTTCGCGCACATCTTCCTGATGGGTGACAGCGGCGGCAACACCGCCGGCATGCGCGCCGTGGCCCAGGAGCTCGGCGCGGCGTGGGGCGGCACACCGGCGATTCATCACATCCCCGAGTACTACAACTGGACGAGCCCCGGCGGGGTGCGCCAGTTCGTGCTCGACAACGGCATCCCGGAGAAGATCAACGCCGACGGCATCCACGACGAGTACGGCCTGACGGCCGTCATGATGGCCTACGACCCGGCTACCGCCCGCTTCGACGAGCGGAAAGCCGCCGGTAAGCTCACGATCAACGGCGTCAGCATCGCGGACAAGGACGGCGTCATCGCCATGGGCCGGAAGATTGTCGAGTTCCGGGCGCGCACGACGGTCGAGGCGATTCGGAAGGCGCGGGGGCGATAGCCCGCCGCCGGGCGCATCGCGTCGGTCCAAGTCGGTGGCCGGACGTCATCGTCCCGGCGACCGCGGACCTTCGAACCTTCGAACCGAACCATAGGACCCCAGGACCGTAGGATCCCCGGACCTCAGTAGGTGCTCTGGCTCGGATCCACCTGCTTCACCCAGTCGACGACGCCCCCATCGAGGTTCCGGATCCGTTCGTACCCGTGCTCGCGGAGGAGCGCGAGGGCTTTCGCGCTCCGGACGCCGGCCTTGCAGTGCACGACGATGTCCGGACCGGTGACCGGATCGGGCAGCTCGGCGAGCCGCTTCGGCAGCTCGCCGAGGGGGATGAGTGTCGATCCCGGCACGCGGCAGATTTCGAACTCGCGCGGCTCACGCACGTCGAGAATCCACACGGCGTCACCGCGGGCCACGCGCGAGGCCAGCTCCTTCGCGGTCGTCCGGAACTCGGCCGGCAGCTTCAATGGGTCGGCCGATGACGAGGCGGCCGGGACGACGCCGCAGAACTGCTCGTAGTCGATGAGTGCGTGAATCGTCGGCTGGTCCCCGCAGATTGGGCAGCCGGGATCGCGCTGGAGCTGCAGCGTACGCACGCGCATCGTGAGCGCATCGAACAGCAGCAGCCGGCCCGCCAGGGACTCGCCGGCGCCGAGAATCAACTTGATCGCCTCGGTCGCCTGGATGGTGCCGATGAGACCCGGCAACACACCCAGCACGCCACCCTCCGCGCAGCTCGGCACGAGGCCCGGCGGCGGCGGCTCGGGATAAAGGCACCGGTAGCACGGCCCGCCCTTCGTCGCGAACACCGAGGCTTGTCCGTCGAACCGGAAAATGCTGCCGTAGGCGTTGGGCGTGCCGGCGAGCACGCACGCATCGTTGACGAGATACCGGGTCGGAAAGTTGTCGGCCCCATCGACGATGACGTCGTAGTCCTGGAAGATATCGAGCGCATTGGCCGACGTGAGCGGCGTGTCGTGGGTGACGATCCGCACTTCCGGGTTCATCGCCCCCAGCCGCTCGGCCGCGGCTTCGAGCTTCGGCCGCCCGACGTCGCGCGTGCTGTACAGAATCTGACGCTGCAGGTTGCTCACGTCGACCGTGTCGAAATCCACGAGACCGACCGTCCCGACGCCAGCCGCCGTCAGGTAAAGCGACGCGGGCGACCCCAGGCCGCCTGCGCCCACGCACAGCACGCGGGCGGCCTTCAGGCGCCGCTGTCCCTCGACGCCCACCTCCGGCATGATGAGATGCCGGCTGTACCGCGTCACTTCGTCCTGGCTGAGGGCCGGCAGCTCGTCGACGGCCGTCGCCGGCGCGCCGCCGGCAACCGACGGCACGATGCTGACCGTGTCGTCGGTCGTCACGGGCGTACCGGTTTTCTGCAGGTACCGGATATCCCGATCGTTCACATAGACGTTGACGAAACTCCGCAACCGACCATCGTCACCAAAGAGATGGCGGCGGAGGTCGCCGTGGCGACGGGTGAGACCGTCGAGGATCTCGGCAACGCTCGCGCCGTCCACCTCGACGACGGCCTTCTGGTCAGTGAAGGGACGAAGGGGCGTGGGAATGAAGACTTTCACGGCCATGGTCGGTCTCCCTCAGGGCTCGGCGATGGTCTCGCCGGTGAAACCGGTCCGATCGGACCGGAGCCGCCATGATCGCATGTCGGCGGCGCGGCCCTCGCGGACCGACACGATGACGTAACTCCAGTTGGGCCACGCGTGGTCGCGGTCGAAGAGCGACGGCGCGGCCGGATGGTCCGGGTGCGAGTGGTAGAACCCGACGAGATCGTGGCCCGCGGCCGCGGCCGCCCGTTCGGCGCGGAGGTAGTCCCCGGGTGTCACGAGAAACCTGCGCCGGCGGGCTTCGGGCGCGCCGTTGTCGAGCGGCTCGATCGCTTCAACGAGGCCGGGCCGGCCGAGCAGGGCGCCGCAGCACTCGTCCGGATACGACGCTTCGCCGTGAGCTCGGATGCGATCGGCGAGCGCCGCCGGCACCTGGATGGTCTGTTGCCAGAAGTCCTGTGACAGATAGCGCTCACCGCCGTCGGGAAAGACGGTGACGATGACGCCGCGGGTGACGTCGCCGGCGATCCGAAGCGCGCCGGCGAGCGCGGCGCCGCTCGACGGCCCGACAAAGAGCCCTTCCTCCCGGGCCAGCCGCCGCACCAGGGCGTGCGCTTCGTCGGTCGGCACCGCGAGCCCCCGATCGGCGAGATCCGGATCGTAGATGGCGGGCACGATCGCCGTGGCCATGTGCTTGAGCCCCTCGAGGCCATGGAGCGGCGAGTCCGGCTCGACCGAGACGAGCGCGACGGCCGGCTGATCGCGTTTGAGCCGGCGACCCGTGCCGACGAACGTGCCGCTCGTGCCCAGGCCGGCGACGAAGTGGGTGAGGCGGCCGCCCGTGTCCGCGAGAATCTCGACGGCGGTGGAGTCGAAGTGCGCGCGCCAGTTGGCGTCGTTCCCGTACTGGTCGGCGTAGAAGTACGTGTCCGGATGACGGTCAGCGAGCGCGCGCGCCGCACGAATGGCGCCGTCGGCGCCTTCCATCGGGTCGGTCAGGATGACTTCGGCGCCGTAGGCGTCGAGAAGGCGGCGGCGCTCGGGCGTGGCGTTGGCCGGCACGCACAGGGTCACGCGGTGACCGCGCGATGCGCCGATCATCGCGTAGGCGATGCCGGTGTTACCCGACGTGGCGTCGAGCAGGACGCGGCCCGATCCGAGCTGGCCCTGCCCCTCGGCCGCGCGGATGATGGCCAGCGCCGCCCGGTCCTTGACGGAGCCACCGGGGTTCTTCGACTCCAGCTTGGCCCAGATCTCGACACCGGCCCGCGGCTCGAACCGGTGCAGGCGGACGAGGGGCGTGCGGCCCACGAGCCGGTCGGGCGTCGAGACGGGCACGTCGGTCAGAAGGTCGGTCACGGGCGAGGTCCTCCAAAAACAAAAAGGCCCGGAACATCGGTTCCGGGCCTGCAAGATGTGCCGGCGGCGCGATCGGAAGGATCAGGTCCGCCTGGCGACGCTCGTCGCGCGCACACACCTCGTCAGGCCCCGGTGGGGCCGGCAACAGGTGCAACGACACGCGCAGACACGAACGGTCACAGCTTCCTAATTAGTAGCGCACGGGACGCCGACGCGTCAAACGGGCGACGTCGCGGTGTCCCGCCGCCTGCCGCCGGGGCCGGTGACGCCGGGCCGCCTCCGGGACGCGACGCTCGAACCGGCGCCTCCGTCCTGGCGGCGTGCGACCTGGCGCGCACGCCGCCCTCCTGCGGCACCGTTTCACGCTGGCGCGCATCGCGTCGGTCCACGTCGGCGACCCGGCGTCA
>DATKDF010000186.1:0-18639 GCA_035512795.1 Vicinamibacterales bacterium | reverse complement strand
CTCGCCCACCGACCCATCCGGCTCGAGCCGCGCGCCCAGGATCAGATGGTTGTTGAACCGGCCGCGTAGCGTCTCGTCGCTCGCCATGCCGCGCGCGTAGGACGTGAGCGGCACCCACAGATCGGGCGCCAGCACGGTCGATCCCTCAAATCCGCTGGGGCCGACCCCGACCACCGTGAACCGATCGCCGTTCAGCACGATCTCGCGTCCGACGACGCCGGCCTGGCCATCGAAGTGCGACTGCCAGAACGCGTGAGTGAGCACCGCCGAGCGGAGCGGCACACCGAGCTGTTCTTCGGCCGATCGGAAGAAGGACCCAGCCGCCGGCTGCAGCCCGAGCACGTCGAAGTAGCTGGCGCTCACCTGCTGCCCGTAGACGCGCGTCGCCCCCGCGTCTCCGCCCAGGCTGAACGGCTGCGGCTCGAGGCGCAGAGCGTACACGCCGGCGAAGAGGCCCTCGCGGTTGCGCAGATCCGCGTAGGTCGGGAACGACACGGTGTCCATGCCGGCGCCACCGGGGCGGGTGCGCCCGATGTCGACGAGCCGCTCCATCTCGTGCACGCCAGGCGTCGGCGACAGGAGCAGCGCGTTGGCCGTCGTGAAGATCGCGGTATTGGCCCCGAGCCCGACCGCGAGCGACAGAATGGCGGTGGCGGTATAGAGCGGCGAGCGAGCCAGGAGCCGCGCCGCGTGTCGCAGATGTCGGAATGCCGATTCCATCGATGAGACCTCTCACCGACGATTACGGATCCGGCCGGGCCGGGGTTAACTGGTGGCGGACCAGCGTCCGATTGTGAACGGCGGGAAAAACGGCCCGAATCTGACGCGCCGCGGCGGGCCGACCGGCGGCCGACGCCCGCTGGTCGAGTCGGCGTCATCGGAATGGCGCTTGCATACCGATCGGACGTGCTCCGTGACGTCCGTGACGCCTTGCGGGGATTCGGCCGGACGCCGGGCTTCACCGCCGCGGCGACGCTCGCCCTGGGCGTCGCCATCGGGTCGGCCGCCGCCATCTTCAGCCTGGTCGACGGCCTCTGGCTCCGCCCGCCCGGCGCCGCCCGTCCGCAGGAGCTCGTGCGCGTCTTCCAGACTTCGCCCGCCTCGAGCGAGGGTAACTGGTCGTGGCCTGAGTACGAAGCGCTTCGCGACCGGACGACGTCCCTGGCCGGCCTGGCCGCGATGGGCCGCCGGGGCGCGGTGATGCCCGGACCCGACGGCTCGCCGGAGCTGCTGCTGGCCAACGTCGTCTCGCTCGACTTCTTCACCGTGATGGACGTCGTCCCGGCCGCCGGACGGCTGTTCTCGCCGCTCGACGAACGCGCACTCGCGGCCGAGCCGGCGGTGGTGCTCGGCCATGCGTTCTGGCTGCGGCGCTTCGGCGGTGACGTGTCGATTGTCGGCAGGCCGATCACGCTCGGCGTCGATCCCGGCACGCCGGTGACCGTCGTCGGCGTGCTGCCGAAGACGTTCCGCGAGATCGATCCGGCCGCCGATCGTGATCTCTGGATGCCGGTCACCACCTGGGCCGCGCTGAACGGCCGGGAAGAGTTCGACCAACGCACCGATCGGTGGTTCCACCTCATCGGACGGCTCGAGTCGACCGGAACGAACGCATCGGCGACGGACGAAGTCCGGGCTGTGGCGGCCGCACTCGCTGCCGAGTGGCCCGCCACCAACACCGACCGGTCCGCGCGCCTGCAACCGGATGTTGCCTACCGGCTGGAGACGGGCGGCAGCAACATTGCGGCGCTGATGGGGCTCGTGCTCGCCGTGGTGCTCATTACGTGCGTGAACATCGCGCACCTGTTGTTTGCGCGGGCCGCCGCGCGTCGGCGCGAGATGGCGTTGCGCACGGCCATCGGGGCCAGCCGCGGCCGCCTCATCCGGTTGCTCCTGGTCGAGGCCGGGACGCTCGGCGCGCTCGGTGCCGGCGCCGGCCTGCTCACGGGCGCGTGGCTCGTGCGCGCGCTGCCCTGGTTTCTGGCGACGCCGCCGGGCTTCCGGTCCTCCGAGGTCTTCCTCATCGACGGCCGCGTCCTCATCTTCAGCCTGGGCGTCGCCGTAGTGACGACGATGCTGTTCGGGCTGGCGCCGGCCATTCAGGCGGCGCGCGCGAACGTGAGCGGACTGCTCAAGGGCGGCGCCGGGCGGACCGGCGCGCCGCGGCTCGACCGGCGGATCGGCCACGGGCTGATGGTGGGCCAGATCGGGGTCTCGCTCGCGCTCGTCTATGGCGCCGCCGTGCTGGCGCAGAGCGCCCGCGCCATCGAGCGAACGGATCTCGGCTTCTCGCGCGATCCCATCGTCACCGCCTGGATCCCGTACGGCGACGCACCGATGTCGATCGTCCAGGAGGCCGTCGACCGCGTGGCGGCGCTCCGCGGCGTCGGCGACGTGGCCATCGCGATCCGCGCCCCGCTCAGCCTGTCGGGAAGCGGCCTGGCCCAGCCGGTCGGGGTGCCCGGATCGTTGGTGTCGCACGCCACCGCGCCGCCCGACGTCAGGTACGGCGCCGTCAGCGCCAACTACTTCGACGTGATGGGCACACCCATCGTCCGGGGCCGCGCGTTCACCGAGGCCGAATCGCGCGGCGGTGAACCGGTCGCCGTGGTCACACAGGCCTTTGTGGAGCGGTTCTTTCCGGACGTCGATCCGATCGGCCGACTGGTGCAGCTGCGTGGCGTCGATCACCGCGTCGTTGGCGTCGCGGCCGACGCATCGCTCAATCGCATCGGCCAGGCGGCCGAGCCCTACTTCTACCTGCCCTACTGGCGGCAGCGACACGGTGAGGGCACGCTCCTGATTCGTCCGGACGGCCCGACTGCGCCGGCTGCCGCCGACCTCCGGGCGGCGCTCGGCGGTTTCGATCGCCGGCTCGACGCCCGGCTGGTCGTGTCGATGCCGCAGTACATCGCGTTTGCGTCGAGCGACTACCGGACGACGGCCGCGCTGGCGGCAACACTGTCGGCGATCGGGTTGTTCCTGATGACGGTTGGCATTTACGGCGTCCTCACGTACCAGACATCGAGGCGGGCGCGTGAGATCGGGATTCGCGTGGCCGTGGGCGCCGCGCGCGTCGAGGTGATGCGGCTGGTCCTGGCCGACGGCCTGCGGCTGACGGCCGCCGGCCTGCTGCTCGGCATCCCGCTGGCGCTTCTGACGGGCCGCGGACTGTCGTCGCTCCTGTACGGTGTGGGGCCCTGGTCGTGGCCGACACTCCTGGCAGCGTCAGTCGTGCTCGTGGCGGCGGTGCTCGGGGCGACGTGGGTTCCGGCCTGGCGCGCGACGCGTGTCAGCCCGATGACGGCCCTTCGGGACAGCTAGTCGGCCCGGAACCGGGCGATGCGGCTGTCGAGATCGGCGAGGGCCTGCTCGAGCATGGTGCGACGGGCCGCGTGTGGCGTGGCCTGCAGCTGGCGGTCCAGATCCGCGCGCGCCAGTCGCAGCGATTCGAGTTCGCGATGCGCCACCGGATCGGGAGGCGGACCGGCGGCACGCTCGGCGCGGGCACGCTCGAGCTCGTCCATCCGTTCCTGAATCCGCGATTCGGCGTCGATCAGTCCTTCACCAGCGTCGCCCATCGTTGCTCGTCCGTTTCCCGTGGGGCTTCCCGTCCCGCCGGGCCCCTGACCGGCAGACACCTCATTCTAGTACACCGGCACGCCACGGCGGATCGTGATTTCGCCGAATCGTGCGAGGATACGCCCGCGTGACGCCCCGGACGCTCGTCGCCGTGATCTTCCTCGCCGGGCAGGTGGTGCTGGTCGTGGCCAGCCAGTTCGGCGCGGCGCGCTGGTTCAACTGGGCGCCGCACAGCTCGCAGGTCCAGTACACGATTGTCGCCTCGGCCGATGGCCGGCCGCTCGATGCCGGCGAAGTCAGTCGCCGCTTCGGTCTGGCGGCGACCGGATGGGAAGCCCACGCCGTCCGGAACGTGCAGGACATCATCGTCCAGTACGCACGCACCCACGGCCGGGACGAACGCCTGACGGTCGAACTGCACTACTCGGTCAACGGACGCCCCGGCCAGGTCTGGACCTGGCCCGCGGATGCCGGGCGATGACGTGGACGGCCCTCAATCCGTTGCGGCTCGCCCACCCGGAGCTGCCGCCGGCGCTCGTCATCGCCGCGCGCATCGTGACGCTCGCGCTCATCCTGCGGGGCGATTCGCCCTTTCGCGTGCACCTGCCAGTTGTCGGGCTCCTCGACGCCGTCGACCCGGCGGGGCTGGACCTGGCGACACGGGGCGCGGCCGGCATCGGGTACGTGCTCGTGCTGTTCAGCCCGCTGGTCCGGCTTGGCGCGGGCCTGTCGGGCAGCGCATATCTGCTCGGTCTGCTGGCGTGCCGTCCCTGCCACTCGGTGGCGCATACGTTTGTGGCGTGCCTGCTGCTGGTCGTCGCCCTCAGCAGCGGCGCCACCGGCACGCGTGTGCTCCGCGCGCAGGTCGTGCTGCTCTACGCGGGCGCGGCGTTCAACAAGACGTTCGATGTGGACTGGTGGAACGGCCGGTACTTCGAGACGCTCCTCATCGCGCGTCACGACCACACTCTTTACGCCGCCGCCACCACCTGGTTGCCGGAGGGCTGGTTGTCGATCGCCATGGGCCTGCTCACGATCGTGACGCAGTGGCTGCTGGCGGCGTGCTTTCTCAGGCCGCGGTGGACCGGTGCGGGCGTCGTGCTGGCCATCGCGTTCCATGGCGGCATGGTCCTGCTGCTCAACGCGACGTTCGGTCCGTTCGTCATAGCGCTCATCGCGGCCTACGTCGGCCTGACATGGCCCGATGCCCCGCCGGCGCGTCCCGCTTCAGGCTCGGGCTGGGCAGCCGCCGCGGCCTGGATGGCCACGCGGCCGGCGATGGTCCTGCTCGCGACGATGCTGATCACGAGCGAGGCGTTCGGCGGACTCGTCAGGAACGTGTCGCTCGTCACCCTCTCGCTGGCGCTCCTGCCTCTGGCACTGCGTGATTCTCGTCGGATCACATGAAGGACATGAACGTGATCCTGTTGAAAGGCGCTAGCGCAGCCGGCCGGTCAGCCGCCTGCGGGCGGCCCAGGCGAGCGTGCTGAGCGCGAGCGACAGTCGCATGCGGGACGAGAAGGCGGACTGGCCGGCGGGTCGGACGGCCCGCGCTACGGGAATCGAGCTGAGGCGCCGTGCCGACACGCCGATCATCGCGACGACCGTCTGACCCCGGGAAGGCAGTGCGAGCACCCGATCGACGACCGGCCGGCTGATGGCCACGTAGGAGCCGGCATCGAGCGGCAGGCCCAGCAGGGCACCCTGCAGGCGCTTGAAGATGCGCGAGGTCAGCCGTCGTCCGCCCGAGTCGTGGTACGCACCCTGTCGACCGGCAAACACCGCCTCGTCGCCCGCACGCAATTGCGCGAGCAGTCGCGGGATGGCTTCCGGTGGATCCTGCAGGTCGGCATCGAGGATCACGACTGCGTCACCGCGCGCCTGGGCCAGCCCCTTCAGAATGGCCTGGTGCTGTCCGACGTTGGCCGGGAGGTGCTGCACCTGCACGCGCGGGTCGGTACGGGCGAGCGCGTCGAGCCCCTGGCCGGACGCGGCGGGACAGGCATCGTCCACATAGATCACGTCGAAGGGCGCGCCGCTCGACTCGAGCGCACGGCACACCCGACGGTGCAGCTCGGCGAGCGTGTCTCTGTTCCGGTAGACGGGAATGACGACCGAGACCCGCGACACCGCCCCTACACCCGCCGGGCCACCGCGGCCAGTGTCCGCTCGACGTCGGCCATCGTGTTGTAGAAGTGCGGCGAGAAGCGCAGGCCCGGGCGATCGCTCCCGCCCCGGGTGGCACAGACGATGCGGTCCTGCTCGTAGAGCGCCGCGGCAAGTCGTCCGGGGTCGGCCTGACCCGGCTGGAACGACACGATGGCCGCACGCCGATCGGCGACCGGACTGGTCCACACCGTGACACCCGGGATGCGGTGCAACCCGTCGACCAATGCCGTCGTCAGTTGACGCGCGCGGGCCTCGATGCGCGCCTTGCCGATGGACGTCTGCATCCGCACGGCCTCGCCAAACGCGATCATGGCGGCCTCGTCGCGCTGGCCGTTGGCTTCGA
The DNA here is from genome assembly GCA_035512795.1 of Vicinamibacterales bacterium. GTDB lineage: Bacteria > Acidobacteriota > Vicinamibacteria > Vicinamibacterales > SCN-69-37 > DATKDF01. Next base: position 12,545 of record DATKDF010000186.1, on the reverse strand, counting down.
GCGCGCGCGAGATGCCGACGGCGCCTCCATAGAGACTGATGACACTTGGCTTGATCCGGCCCTGGACGGTCGGGTTCACGTACAGCACGCCGTTCTCGCGTGCGCCGCACGGCCACTTGTGCGCGCTGCCCGAATAGAAGTCGGGTTGCATCGTCCTCACATCGATGTCGAGCACACCGAACGACTGCGCGCCGTCGACGAGCGTGAGCACGCCGCGTTCCCGCGCCAGGCGGCAGAGCGCGGCGGCCGGCAGCAGGTCACCCACGGTGGCGGTCACGTGGCTGAACGCCAGCAGTCGTGTCGCCGGGCTCATCGCACGTCTCACCTGATTGACGATCGCCTCGTCGCCCGGGTGCGGCGACGGCTGCGGCAGGACGGTGACGGTGAAGCCGCGCCGGGCAGCCTTGTCGGTCCAGGCCCGCAGATTGCTCGGGTGGTTGTCCGAGAAGACGAGCACGACATCGCCGGGGCCAAGATCGAGCCCGCTCGACACGAAGTTGTTCGACTCGCTCGTGTTGCGCGTGAGGACGACGTCCTCGGGCGCGGCGCCGAGAAAGCCCGCAACCGCCCGGCGCGCCGCTTCGCGACCCACGCCGAGCTGCCGGCGGTTGGCAGGGGAGGGATCGCGATCGATCTCGCGGCTTGATGTTTCGAGCGCGTCGACCACGCGACGGGAGGACGGGCAGAGGTTGGCCGCATTGAACATCGCCAGGCCCGGGGCCAGCAGGAACTCGTCGCGGACGCTCGCCCAGAAGGCCTCGCCGCTGCCCTGCGGCGGCCACACCGAGGCGCGGGCCGGCCGCGGCAGCAGAGCCGCCGAGCCACTGAGCGCGAGTAACCTGCCGAAGTCCCTGCGGCTCCATCCGGATCCGGACATCGTGGCCTCCAGTCCTGCGAGGACGACAGTCTACCGGACTCCGGTGGCGACCCGCCGACTGGTCGCCCCGTCACGCCCGGAGCGGGCTATCCTAGACAGGTATGCGCAAGACAGCTTGTCGGCTCGGTTTCGCTCTGCCCCTCGCCGCCCTGGTCGTGGCCGCGCCGCTCCAGTCGGCCGTGTCCGACCGGGCGCCCCAGCGCCGATTCATCGCGGGCGTCGAGCTGGTCGCGGTCGACTTCACGGCCGTCGACAGCACCGGACGCCCTGTGACCGACCTTCGCCCGGAAGAGGTCTCCGTTCGGGTCGATGGCCGTCCCCGCGTCGTCCGCTCGCTCCAGTACGTGCCGGTCGCCCGTCAGCCGCTAGCGGAGGGCCCGGCCGCGCCGCTGCCAGAGCCCTACGGCAGCAACTCGCTCGCCGACGCCGGGCGGTCGTTTCTCATGGTGGTCGACGACGAGTCGTTCCGGGCCGGCCGCGAAGTCCAGATGCGGCAGGCCGTCGACGAGTTCCTGGCCGGTCTTTCGCGCCGGGATCGGGTCGCGCTCGTCACCATCCCGCACGGCAGCACACGGGTGGACCTGACGACCGACCATCCCCGCCTCAGCACCGCGCTGCTGAGCGTCGTCGGTCATGCGCCGCAGCGGCTCGACGCCTCGGATGAGGCGTGCCGGACGCGCCGAACGCTCGAAGCGCTCGACAGCCTGCTGCGCGGCCTGGTCAACCACGAAGGTCCGATGAACGTGATGTTCTTCTCGGCCAGCCTGCTGGCCCCGCGGCGCGACGCGATCGCGACGCAGGCTCCGGGCGTCTGCGAAATCACCACCGAGCACTTTCAGTTCGTGGGCCAGTCGGCCGCCGCCTCGCGCGCGCTGTTCTTCGTCATCCTGCCGACCGAGGTGATGCCCGACCCGACGTACGAGGCGACCAACTTCAACGCCGTCGGCGGGTCGGCCAATCCCATGGAGGGCCTCGAGCACCTGGCCGGCGTCACCGGCGGCCACCGGCTCACGCTCGCGACCGCGCAGGCGCGCCCGCTCGATCGCGTGCTGATGGAGACGTCCGGCTACTACATGGTGGGCTTCGAACCGGAAGGGTCCGATCGGAACGGCAACAACCATGGGTTCGACGTCAGCATCTCCCGCCCCGGCGTCACGCAGCGGGCGCGGCCGAACATCTTCATCGCGTCGGCACGGCCCGACGAACCGGTGCCGACGATTACACCGGCCGACATGCTGCGCGAGGCACGCGTCTATCGCGACCTGCCGCTGCGCGTCACCGGCTACAGTTCGCGCGGTACGACGCCGGACGAGGTCCAGATTGCCGTGCTCGGTGAAGCGGCCGAGCCGACGGCAGCCATCGTCGCGGCGGCGGCCGGCCTCTTCGACTCGGAGGGACGCCTGGTCGCGCAGTGGACGGCCAATGACAGCGACGTGGGACGCCGCGCCGTCTTTGCGGCCGTCTCGGCGACGCCGGGAACCTATCGCCTGCGGTTTGCCGCCCGTGATGCCGACGGACGGACGGGCACGGCCGACACCGAGATTGTCGCGGGCCTGGCCCGCGCCGGCCAGTACGAACTGAGTTCCGCGCTCCTCGGCCTGATGCGGCCCGGGCGTGACGGGGCGAGTGCGTCCTTCCAGCCGCGGCTCGAGTTCACCACCGAACCGGTCGCCATCGCCTACATCGAGGTGTACGGCGGACAGGCCGGTAATCGGGTCGCGGCCAACGTCGAGATTGCGACCTCGGTCGACGGTCCGCCCGTGATCGCCACTCCCCTGGCGATTCAGCCGACCGACGACGACAACCGGTTTCTGGCGATGGGCGCCGTCCCGATTGGCGGACTGCCGGCCGGCGACTACGTCGTCCGGGTGAACGTCGGCGCCGAAGGCGAGGAGCCCGCGCAGGTGCTCCGCACGTTGCGCAAGTCGGCCGGCTAGCGCCACGGATGCGCGCGCGCACGGCCGCGCTCGTCCTGTCCGGCTGGATCGCGCGGACGCTGCCGACCGATCCACTGAACCTGTTCAGCGCGCCCATCTTCGCGCCGGAGCGGGGCACGCTCGCCTGCTCGGAACCGACGATCGCGCCGGCGTTGCTCGGGGCTTCGCCGGGGTTGCGGGTAGTGCTAGAGTGAAGGGTCCTGCCGTGTGGTGAGTGTAGCTCAATGGCAGAGCACCGGACTGTGGCTCCGGTGGTTGCGGGTTCGATCCCCGTCACTCACCCCAGTTTCCTTCCGCGTCGGCACGGCGCTCCGGTTCTGGCTGCTCAAGGCCGACGTCGACCGCCGCGTGCTGTGGCGGTTCGGCCTCGCAAGCGCGGCCGGCGGCCTCGGCGGCGCGCGCTCTGTCAGGCGCGCTCGGCGGCCTCGTCGACAACCAGGGCGGCATCCGCTCGGCCGCCCTCCTCGGCTTCGTGATGCCGAGATACGCCTTCGTCGCCACGGCCACGGCCACGGCCACCGGGCTCATCGTCGACCTGGCGCGGATGCCGGTGTACGCCGTCACCGTGGGCGACCAGATCGTGCGCATCTGGCCGATCGTGCTCGTCGCCACGATCGGCGTCGTCATCGGCACGCTCTTCGGCGGACGCATCCTGCGACGAATCCCCGAGGCGAGATTCCGCTCCGTGATCGCGATCCTCCTGGCGATGCTCGGCCTCGCGATGCTGCTGCAGGGACTGCGCGCGACGACGGGTGACCCGCAGTAGAGGGGACCCGGCCGGCGCTGCGCGGCTGAGCCGGATCGCGGTAGGATCCGGCCGATGCGCACACTCGTCATCGGCGGCACGGCCTTCATGGGCCGCGCCATCGTCGAACGCCTCGTCGGGCGCGGTCATGACGTGGCCGTCCTGCACCGCCGCGATCAGCACGACCTCGACCCGAGCGTCCGCAACCTGCAGGCCGACCGCAGCGACCTTCCGTCGCTCACCGCCATCCTGGCCCGCGAACGCTTCGAGGGCGTGTTCGACCTGGCCTACGACTGGCAGCGCGGCACGACGGCCGATCAGGTCGAGGCCGCCGCCCGCGCCTGCGGCGACGGCCTGCATCGGTACGTGTTCATGTCGAGCATCGCCGCTTATGGGCCGGGCCTCGATCACCTCGAGGACGCACCGCTCGCACCCGACGACGCCCCGGACCCCTACACGGTGAGCAAGGCGGCAGCCGAACGCGCCCTGTTCCGGATGCATCGCCAGTCCGGCTTCCCGGTGGTGACCGTGCGCCCGCCGTTCGTCCACGGGCCACGGCAGCCGTTCTATCGCGAGCAGTTCTTCTGGGATCGCCTGCTGGACGGCCGGCCCATCGTCCTGCCCGACGGGGGCGACACCCCGATGCAGTGGGCGTTTGTCGACGACGTGGCAGACACCTGTGTGCGGGCCCTGGAAGTGCCGGAGGCCGCCGGCCAGGCGTTCAACATCGGGCACGTGGAGGCCATGACGCAGCGCACGTTCATTGAAGCACTGGCCGCGGCGGCCCATGTCGAGCCCGAGTTCGTGTCCGTACCCCGACCGGCCATCCACGCCGCCGGCGGGCAACTGGTGGGCCCCAACATCTACTTCGGCGAGTTCCTCGACCTGCCCGTCCACACCGAGGTGGTCGAGAAGACGCAGAGGCTGCTCGGCGTCTCGCCGACACCCCTGCGCCAGGCCCTGACGGCCGGCTTCGCCTGGTACCGGACCCAGCCGCAGCGACCTCTGGACTACACCTTCGAAGACCGGCTGCTGGCTCTCGACTGAACCGTCGTCCCGGCCGTGCCGTACGGCCGCCTACCGCAGCGTCACGGTGGTCCGGTGCGTCCCGCCCTTGAGGCTTCGGTACTCGATCGTGGCCGTCCCCGTGCCCGTGACGATCCACGTGACCGAGACGCGGTTGCGGCCCGCGATGCCGCTCCGCAGGACGATGCGGTCGGGGTCGGTCACCTGCATGGTGAGCGCGTCGCCGAACTCGCCGGCGGTCACACCACCGGCCTGGACGGTCGGACCGGCAATCGTCATCACGTCGGGCGCCCCGGTGTTGTAGAGCTCGGCCGCCTCGATCCGTGTCGGGATCGCGCGTGTGTTCCGCATCTCGGCCTTCACGCGCCAGGTGTTGCCGGCGATGCGCTCGACGGTCACCGGCCCCCACTCGACGAGCGGCAGCTCGTCGGCATGGAAGAGCGCGAACATCGCGTTCCGGTGCACCAGTTCCTGCAGCATGAACGGCGGCGTCGTCCGGCCGTACCACCGGTTCGAGGTCCCGCCGATCTCGATGTCGCCGAGGTCCGGATGCTCGAACGGCGCCCAGTCCTTGAACCACGCGCCCATGCCGAGCCGGTCGTTGAAGAAGAGCGCCCGTTGCTCCTCCGGGATCGGCGACTCGTCGGTCCACGCCTGGGCGTAGAACTGCTGGTTGGACCACAGTTCGTTGGTGAACGCGACTGCACCAAGGGCATCGTGCGCCCAGTCGAGCGTGCCGCCGTAGACCGTGTAGAGATCACGCCAGACGGTCATGTACCGGTAGAACGGCAGGATGAGCGCCCCACGCTCACCGAGATACTCGTAGGTGGCGTTGTCGCGGTTCGTGTAGTTGCCCGTGCCCTTGTAGTGCTGTGATCCGGGCCCGCGCAGGATCATGCCGCCCGAGTTGTGCCAGGACTGCACGGCCGCGATGTTCGGGTGCGCCTTCAGCCAGTTGCCCACCGCGCGCGTCTCCGGCCAGCTGAACGGGTAGCGGTTGGCGCCGCCCTGGACGTGCGGCGGCTGCCAGTCGGACGGAAAGTCCCGATTCATGTCGTAGCCGCCCCTGGGGTTCTCTCCGCGGCGGCCGTCGCCGTCGGTGTCGCGCGCTTCGGGCCCGAGCATCAGGTAGTCGCCACGCGTGCCGGCCGGCGCCACCACCATCAGCCGCGGATCGATCGGACTGACGACGTGCGTCCCCTGGCCGGGCACGTGCTTCCGCATCTGGAAAATCTCGCCGTCGCCGTCCAGGTCGTCCTGCAGATCCTCGCCCAGCCGTCCGTCGCGGTCGGTGTCGATGGGTTTCATCCCCGACCGCGATGGCCCTCCGGTGTTGAGAAAATTGTCGCGGCCGTCCGGGTTCATCGTGGGGACGATGTAGAAGGCGCGCTGGTCGACCAGTGTTTTCACCTTCGGGAGCGCGTCGTAGTTCTCCATCAGGAACCAGATGAGGTACAGGTTCACCTCGGCACCCTGGATCTCGTTGCCGTGGATGTTGCCATCCGCCCAGAAGCCGGCCTTGGTCGTATGCGCGCCGGTATCAGGGTTGTTGATAGTGACAATCCACAGATCGCGGCCCTCGACCGATTTGCCCAGGCTCGAGAGCGTCAGGAACTTCGGATACGCCTGCTGAAGCTGCTGGAGTGCCGTCGTGATCTGGGCGTGGTCGTAGTACCGATCGAAACGCAGGTTGACGCGGGGATCGCGGTTCGGCTGCGCGAACATCTGTGCCGACGCCGGGGCCGGCACCGTCGCCAGCGCTACGGCCGCCATCGCCACGGTGCCGAGGATGTGGGTGAGCATGCGGGTGATCGTCATCATCGGCTCCTCATCGCAACGTGATGGGCGTGGACATCAGGCCGCCCGCGCGTTCGGCGAACAGCTCGAGCGTGGTCGAGGTGCCCGGCGCGGCCTGCACGAGCCAGGTGAATGTGCGGCGGCCGCCCATGCCGTCGAGCCTCGGAATCTGCTGCTGGATGTTGCCCGACAGAACCGTCATCCCTGTCGACGGCATCAGCCGGATCGTAATCGGCCGGTTGGACTGGATCCGTCCGCCCATCTGGAGCTGGGTTGGAAAGTAGCCCTCGTTGGCCACCGTGGCCGTGACCAGGAACACCTCCTCACCCCGCGGTTCCACCGTCGTCTCGACGACCTCGACCTTCGGCAGTTGCTGGCCGAGCCAGGCGGCAAACCCGGCGTGCGAGGCTGCGAGCGCCGCGATCTCGGCCGGCGGCGGATTGACGCGCGCGTTCGGCTCGAACCCGCCGACCTCGACGTCGCCGAGCGTCGGGTGCCTGGCCGGCGTCCAGTCGACGAACGCATCGATGTTCGACGCGGCAAAGTGCGCGAGCCAGCGCGCGTCCCGCGAGGCGGCCCCGCCGGCACCGCCCGGTCCCCCGGCACGCCCGCCCGCTTCTGGCGGCGGCAACGTCCAGACCGGCGTCGTGAAGGACGGCAGGCCGAGCTGGTAATAGACGAACTGAGGGAACGATCCCGCCTCGTTGTCCGCGCCGGCGCCGCGCAGGCTCGTCATCTCCTGGAACCGCGTGCTGACGAACTCGAAGTACGGCCGGTCCTGCGGCTGGATGTTGGTCGGTACGGTCGGCGGATTGCCCGTGACGCCCGGCGGCACGCGGCGATCGGCCGGCGGCGGCGTGCGGAGGTTGTCGAACGCCGAGAACGTGAGTACGGCCGCGATGTTCGGATGGTCGAACGCGAAGTCCACGAGCGCGCGCGACTCGACCTCGCTCACCATGTGCGGCCCGACGTGCGGTTGAAAGTACAGGTACTCGTGCTGGAAGTTGCGGTTGAGATTGACGCCGTCGGTGCCGGCCGCGACGTACGCCTCGACGTTCTTCGGATCGATGCCCTCGACCATCACGCGGTAGCGGCCCCGCTCGGCACGCGCGCGGTTGGCCTCGCGCATCAGTCGCGGCTCGGCCGGGTCCGCCATCAACGTCCCGGCCGGGTCCGGCACGCGCATCAGCGTGACGAGGCCGTCGCCGTTCAGATCGACACCGAGTTCACGGACGTTCATCCCGCCCTTCGAGGGGTCGCTCGCGACCGGCTTGTACGGAATCTCGTAGCCGGCCATCGACCAGACCAGCTCGGCGCCATCGGGGTTGGCGCGCGGCACCAGGTAGACCGTGTGCTCGTCGAGCAGCCGCGTGATGCCGGCATCGCGACCGTAGCTCGTCAGCAGGTGTTCAGCCGTGGCGAGCGCCGTCGCGCTGCCGATGAGGTGGTTGGCTTCGAGATTGGCCACGATGAGGAGCGCGGACCGACTGTCCGGATCCGCGCCGCCCTGCCGGCGGCCGAGCGTCAGCAGCCAGACGTCACGGCCGGCATCGGTCCGGGTAAGGCTCGACAACTCGGCAAGCGTCCCGTGCCGGCTGACCAGCCCCCGCAGCGCGGTCGTCAGCTCGTCGTGATTGAGATACCGGTTGGCGCCGCCCTGTGCGAGGGCGACCATCGGTGCGCCAACGAGGGCCACCGCCACCACCGCGGCCAGAATCCGCCGCGCTCCCGCTGCCCGCATGTCAGAACCTCCGCGCCAAGCATAGTGGGCGCGGCGCCCGTTTTCCACCCGGCCGGGCCTGGCGCCGGAGACTATCGCGCTCCTGCTGACGAGAGATAGTCCACGGCGAGATGCGCGAGCGCCCGCACACCGGTCGCGAGCGCCGCTTCGTCCACGAAGAAGTACGGCGAGTGGTTGGCCGGCGCCTTCCCCACCTGGTCGGGCGGCGTGATGCCGAGGAAGACGAACAGGCCCGGCGCCTGCCGCTGGTAGTAGGTGAAGTCCTCGGCGCCGGTGATCAGTTCCGATTCCCTCACGCGACCGGGCGCCACGCGCTCGAGCGTCGGCAGCATCCGTGCGGTCAGCGCCGGATCGTTGGACGTGACCGGGTAGCCGCGGTTGATCGTCACCGTCACGGTCGCGCCCGCGCCGGCCGCGACGCCTTCGGCAATCCGCGTGACGCGCGCGTGGATGTCGCGCTGCACCTCGTCGTCGAACGTCCGGATTGTGCCGACGAGGCGCGCCGTGTCGGGAATGATGTTGTTGCGGACGCCCGACTGGAACTGGCCGACCGACACGATGGCCGGCAGCTTCGTGATGTCGACGTTCCGGCTGACGATCGTCTGCAGGGCGTTGACGATCTGGGCGCCGACGACGATGGGATCGACGCCCCGCCAGGGCGCCGAGCCGTGGGTCTGCCGGCCCTGGACGAGGATCTCGAACGAGTCGGACGCGGCCATGAACGGGCCGCTGCGGTACGTGATCGTGCCCGTCTCGACGTTGGCGAAGACGTGCAGCCCGAACACCGCATCGACCTTCGGATTGTCCATCACGCCTTCGGCGACCATCAGCTGCGCGCCGGCTGGCTGCTCGCCCTGCGGCGCGCCCTCCTCGGCGGGCTGGAAGATGAACTTCACCGATCCCGGCAGCCGATCCCGCATCTCGGTGAGAATGCGCGCCGTCGCGAGCAGCATCGCGACGTGCGTGTCGTGCCCGCAGGCGTGCATGACGCCGACCGCGTTCCCCTCGTACTCGCCGGTCGCTCGGCTGGCAAACGGCAGGTCGACGGCCTCGCGCACGGGCAGGCCATCCATGTCGGCGCGAAGCGCCACGACCGGACCGGGGCGTCCGCCCTGGAGCAGGGCCACGACGCCGTTCCGCGCCACGCCCATCTGCGGCTCGAGTCCGAAGCTTCGCAGCCGGTCGGCGACGTACCTGGCGGTCTCGACCTCGCGATTCGACAACTCGGGATGCTGATGCAGGTGCCGACGCCACTCGATGAGCTCCGGCTGGACCGCGGCGGCCAACCGGTCGATCTCGGCCGCGGGCGACTGTGTGGCCGTGACCCCCGGCTGGGTCAGCAGGCACGCCGCCCATACCAGTACGACAACAGCCGGCCGTGTGTGCCTCATCACTCCTCCTGCATCGCGGTGTCCCGGGCGCTCGCCGGTGGACGCGAAGAAGGTGATTCTAGTCCGAGTCGGACCCGACCGGTCAGCCGAGCGTCAACCGTGTCTGGTCGCTGATGTAGATCGCGACAAGTGCCGCGCTGATCCAGAGGACGAGCTGCAGGAAGAACCGAGCGATGGGACCGAAGCGCGCGCGCCACAGCGCCTCGACCGAGACGACCCAGACGCTCCCGGCGACGCCCCAGCCGACCACCCGCGCGATCTCGATCGGGATCCAGCGCGCCAACTGGTCGGGCACGACCACGAGAATCGTGGTCATCAGGCACCAGACGACGACGTTCGACACGACGAAGGCGACGCGCGACGGCCGATCGGACATGTCCGCTCACGGTCCTTATAGCAGACAACCCGTATAATTCCCCCGTGGAGCCGACGGCCCCGGCCAAGCCCGCGCAGAGCCCGCTCTACGAGACCTACTACGGGCTCACGGAACAGCCGTTCGCGACCTCGACCGACCCGCGGTTCCTGTACATGAGCGCCCCGCACCGGCGCGCCTATCAGGAACTGCTCGCCGGCCTGCAGCGCGACGAGAGCCTGGTGCTGCTCACCGGCGAGGCCGGCACCGGCAAGACGACGCTCTGCCGGGCGGTCATCGAAGGCCTGGGCGAGCGGACGTTCTCGTGTTTCGTCCTCAATCCGTACCTGACGGGCGCCGAGCTCCTGAAGATCGTCCTGCGCGACTTCGGTTTGGTGTCCCGCGACGAACTCCGCACCGGCGCCCTGGCACGGGCCGACGCCGTGCAGCTGCTGGACACGCTCGAGGGCTTCCTCCTGACCGTGCGTTCAGTCGACTCGCGTGCGGTCCTGGTCGTCGACGAAGCGCAGAGCCTGGCGCCGCCGGTCCTCGATCAGGTGCGCCTGCTGACCGGGCTCGAGAAGAAGGGCCGGCGACTGATTCAGGTCATCCTGGGCGGCCAGCCGGCGCTCCTGCAGACGCTGAAGAAAGACTCGATGTACGCGCTGAACGAGCGGATCTCGCGACGCGTGTTCCTCGCGCCCCTGAGCGGCGACGAGATCCGCGCCTACATCGAGCACCGGCTCGACGTCGCGGGCGGACGCGACCATGTGACGTTCACCCCCGACGCGGTCGCCGTCGTGACCGCGCTCGCGCGCGGCCTGCCGCGGCGCGTGAACCTCCTCTGTGACCGCGCGCTGCAGGTCGGCCTGACCGAACGCGTGCGCGTCATCGGACCCGAGCTGGTGAGCCGCGCCGCGCAGTCGCTCTCGGGCGGCGCCGGTTCCGGCTCCGCGCCGCCCGTCAGCCAGCGGCCCGACGAGCAGGCCGACCGACCGGTCATCGTCACCACCCTGCCGGCGCGAGGCGCGATCCGGCGGCGACGCCAGCGGCTGATCGTCGCGGCCATCGGCACGACCCTGCTGATCCTGGCGGGCGTCCTGGCCTACGCGTACTGGGCCCAGCAGACACTCGACGCCGATCCGGCGGTGCCGCCGGCGCCGGCCGCGCCGGTCAGGGACATCGGGACGCCCCCGGTGGCGCCGGGCCCGCCGGACCCGGCTACGTTCGAGGACGGGCTGCGCGTGCTCAGGATCGAGGCGGGACGGCGATAAGGCCGTCGGCCGGCCGGAGGGATCGGCCGGCCCTACCTGGCGACGCGGCGTTTCGCCGGCGCCTTGGCGGCCGGACGGGAGACGACCTTGGCCGCGCGCTTCTTGCCGGTCGAGACGCGTTCGAGACTCTGCCGCAGCGCTTCCATGAGGTTGACCACCTTCGGCGGCGCCTCCTCGGTGGGCGCGACGATCTCCTTGCCGGCGACCTTGGCGTCGATGATCTTGCGCAGTTCGTTCTGGTAGTCGTCCTGATACTGCGTCAGATCGCCGCCGATCTCGAAGTTGCCGATCACCTGCCGGGCCAGCTTCACCTCGTCTGGCTTGATTTTCGCCGGCACGGTCTTCAGCTCGTCGATCGCGCCCATGGCGCGCACTTCGCTCGCGTGGCGCAGCGTGTACATCACGAGGCCGTTCTCGCGCGGCTGGATCGCCACGAGGTACTCGCGGCCGTAGAGCGCCACCTTGCCGACCGCGGCCTTGCCGGCCATGCCCTCCCGCATGACGGCGAAGGCCTCGGCCGCCACCTGCCCGTCGGGCGCCAGATAGTACGGCCGCTCGATGTAGACCGGGTCGATCACCGCCGCGTCGGCAAACTGGATGACGTTGATGACGCGCGTCGATTCGGGCCGCACCTTCGCCAGGTCGTCCTCGTCCATGACGACGTACTTGCCCTTCTCGAACTCGTAGCCCTTCACGAGATCGGTGTTCGGCACTTCCGTCTCACAGGTCGGACACCACCGCTTCTGCTGGATGCGCGTGCGGCACTCCCGATGCAGCTGGTTGAAACTGACGGTGGCTTTCGCGTCCGTGGCTGGGAAGACTCGGACGGGAATGTTCACCAGGCTGATCTTGAGATACCCCTTCCAGGTCGGGCGGGCAGACATACGGTGGCTCCAGTCAAAGGCTCATTATCGGCTGGTACTGGACGAAAGTGTAACTGCACGGAAATGCACGGGCGGGTAACGGCGGGGACGACAGGGTCCAGGGTGCCGGGCGCCGGCCGGGGTTCAACGCCATTCTGCTCACCGAGCCCCGCGGCCTTGAACCGAACGATGGCGAGCGTCAGTCCGTTCCTTGTCCCAGTCGTACCTGACGTACCCGTCGTACCGGTCGGGCCGGTCGTACCGGTCGTACCGGTCGTACCGGTCGGGGCCGACAGGAAGGCCGTACAATTCCCGACCAATGCCCCGCTGGCGTGACGACCCGGCCAGGGTCAAGCCGATGCTGGCGTCGCTCACCGAGCCGCCGGTGGTCGGTCGCGGGCTCGTCTTCGAGCCCAAGTACGACGGCATCCGCGCGCTGGTCGACCTGCGTCCGCCGGCCCGGCGCGGCCAGCCGGCGCACGTCGCGCTCTACTCGCGCAACGGTCACGACAAGCAGGCGCAGTTCCCGGAGATCGTCGACG
>DATKDF010000185.1:0-14245 GCA_035512795.1 Vicinamibacterales bacterium | reverse complement strand
GCGCTGGAGGTCACCATGGCCGCCCCGCCCGCCACCCTGCGGCTTGCCAACGGCATGCCTGCCCGTCAGGACCCGACCCGGATTGTCGCGCGCCTCGCCGACGCCGGACGCGCCGGCGATCCGGTGCTCACCGACCGCGTGCGGACGCGCCTCGGTGCGCTCGGCCTCGCGGTCGAAGCCGATCCCGGACAGGGTGGCGACCTGTCGGCCCTGCTCGCGATCAATCACGGCCCGCACCTCGTCTGGCTGCGGTCGTCGCGGAAGCTCGCGCGCCTGCCCTCCGTCGCCAGGGTCGCCACCGCGCTCGGCCGGCCGCTGTCATGGGTGGCGCCGGTGTACCGCTTCTCTCAGGTCAAAGGCCTCGACGCGTACTTCGCCGCGCGTCCCGACGTTCTACTGCTTCGGGCCGAGCCCGAACAGGGGAAGGCCGCCGACGAGGCCGCCGCCCGATTCGGACTGAGGCGAAACCCCGACAAGTGTCTGTTCCCCGGCGGCTGGCGCTACCTCGAGCTACCGGCCGGTGCGACGACGACGGCCTTCGATCTCGTCGCGCGCCTCGGCCGTCAGGCCGGTGGGCCGGCAGCGGACTTCGAGTACGTCCCGCTGCAGTCGCCCTGGCTCTTCACGCCGGACGATCCGTTCCACGACCAGCAGTGGTACCTCGAACGCATCGAGGCCTTCCGGGCCTGGGACATCGGACGCGCGCGGCGCGACATCGTCATCGCCGTCATCGACTCGGGGTGCGACCTCGATCACCCGGACCTGCGCGACGCGTACGTGAGCGACGGCCGGAACGCGGGCGATCCGTCGGCCGATGGATCGCCGATCGTGCTGGCGCTCTCGGGGACCCGGAGCTGGCACGGCACGGCGGTCGCGAGCGTCGCCGGCATGGGACTGCACAACGCGACGGGCATGAGCGGCGTCGCCGGCGGCTGCGGCCTGTATCCGATCGCGATGCCCGAAGGGTCTACGGCCGAGTTCGGCGACGCAATCATGCTCGCCATCGCCTCGGGTGCGTCAGTCGTCAACTACAGCGCCAGAATCGGCGAGTACTGGGCATCGCTGGTCCGTCCGATGATCGACGCGGCGACCGCGCGCGGCGTCGTTTTCTGCGGTGCGTCGGGAAATGAAGACGAACCGCGGCTGGTGTTCCCGGCGCGGTATCCGACTTTCATGGCGTGCGGCGGCTCCGATCGCGCCGATGCCCGCTGGCGGCGGCCCGATCACGGGCTGGGTTCGGGCTATGGCGACGAGCTGTACGATGGCCGGCCGACCGGTGTCTCCGTAGTCGCGCCCGGCCGGGACATCGCCTGCGCCGATCTCAGCGGCGAGGAAGGGTATTCACCCGGTGCCAGCCCGTGGGCCGACTACATTCACAGCCAGCTCGGCTTCTTCGAGTCCGTGTTTCAAGCCACCTCGGCGTCGACGCCGCAGGTGGCCGCTACGGCCGCGCTCCTTTTCAGCACGTACGACTGGCTGACCGGCACCGAGATCCGGCGGATCATCGAACGGACCGCCGACAAGGTCGGCGGCTTTGCGTACGCAGATGCCGACGGTTACCCGAACGGGTCGCGCCACAACGAGGTGGGCTACGGGCGCCTGAACGTCCATCGCGCGCTGGATCTCGGCGACGTGATGATTGCCGACTGGCCCCGTGACACCGGCGTCGAGCCGTCGGCGCCGCCGGGCGGCAACTTCTACAGCCGGTCGGACGTGGTGCTGCGCCCGGCCGGTGACGACACGTTCTCGCCGGACTCCGATGCGGCGAGCCGGCTCGAGAGAGGCGCCGATCACGAGGTGGCGGTGCGCATCCGTAACGTGGGCCCCGCCGCAGCGCGCGACGTGCTTGTCGACGTCCGGGCCACGCCGTTTGTCGGCCTCGAATTCCTGTATCCGGACGACTGGACGCTTGAAGATCCGCTCCATGTCCGGCCGGCGCCGATCGACTCACCCACCCTCGCGACGCTTGCCCGCGGGGACACGGAGATCGTGCGCTTCGGTCTCACGGCGGCGGAGGTCGAAACGCTGGCCGGCTGGTCCGACGCCGGCTGGCACCCGTGCCTGCTGGCGATGACGAGGGCCGAGAACGACTATGCGTTTGCCACGGCACCGGACGGGCGGAACCTCGTCACGCGCCGTAACAATCTGGCGCAGCGGAATCTGACCGTCATTCGCATGCTGGAGATGCGATCGGCGCGGTTCCCGTTCGTCGTGGGCCACCCGTCGACCCTCGACCCGCGGCTCGACCTGATCGTCGAATCCGGCGTGCTCAGCCGGCTGGGTGAGGTGTACCTCGAACTGGGCGACGCCGGCGAGGACTTTCCCGCCGCACGACGAGCGCAGGCGTTCGCGAGGGAGCGGATCAAGGTAGGCCGGATCACCGGAGGCAAGGCGGCGAAGATCGACGGGCGGCCCGCCATCCGGCTTTTGTCGTCGCGCGCCGTCATCGAACTCACGCGGCCGTCGCGGGCGCGGTACGCTCTGCGGCTGGCCGTCCGGCTGCCGGCTGGCCCCGACGTCCACCGCCGTTACGCGGTGAACCTGACGCAGCGGGTGGCCGGACGCGGCGTCACCGGCGGCGCGACGGTCGTCTTCACGCCGTAGCGTCTACGTCGTCTCGCCGTTCGGGCCGGGCTCGCGGCCGGCGGGTCGACACGGAGGCCGGCGTCTCACCGCCGGATACCGAACAGCACGCGGACGACGCTGCCGCCGAGGTCGTCCTCGCTGAAGGCGCCGGCCACGCCGTCGGGCCCGAACGCGCCGCCGAGCGACCGGTACTGCCCTTCGACACCGGCGAAGGTCCATCGGGTGATGCGCACGTCGAGGCCGCCGAACGCCAGGTAGCCCGCGTGCGTCTCGTCGACGTTCTCGTCCGGATCGGCGAAGTCGGACGTCTCCTTGTAGCCCACCCGCACGAGGCCGCCGCCGCCGTAGAGCACGTAGCGCTGCCGCCGGTCGAGCACGAACCGCCAGCCGGCGGCCACCTCGACAGGCGTCATCTCGATCGTCAGCGGCACGCCCGTCGAGATGAACCGTCCCGTGACGACGAAGCCACGCGTGCCGTCGAGTTCGGCCCTCGAGACGGCCGCACGCGCGAACAGTCCCTTCCAGAACCGCACTTCTCCACCGCCACCCACCGCGGTGGCCACCGCCGAGCCGGTGACGGCATCGAACGTGTCGGAGGCCGCGAAGCCGACGTGGTCCACGAACATCCACGCGCGCCAGCCGAGGCCGGACTCGACACGTGGTGGTCCGGGCGGCGCCGGGCGGGGGGCGGGCGCCTGCTCGGCGCGGGCCGGCACGGCGCTTCCGGAGAGCGCCACGACCACGACGGCGAGCGTGAGTCGGCGCATCGGCACCTACCGGATCCCGAGGCCGAACAGCGCCGCGCGGGGATCAATCAAGCCGTACCCGAACTCGTCGTCCCGGCCGGGCTCGCCAAGGTCGCGTGCGCTCAGGCGGATGATCTGCTCGATGAGCGACGGCTCGGTGATGCCCTGGCTGATGAGCAGGGCCGCGAGCCCCGCCACGTGCGGTGCGGCCATCGACGTGCCCGTCAGTCCGGTCGACTCGAAGCGATCGAACCGCGGTTCGACGACCGCTGGAAACCCGTTGAACAGGCGGTTGGTCGACGAGTCGGCCCGACGTATGGTGGCCTGCCAGATGGCGCCGGCCGCGCCGCCGTCGCTCGTGCTGCCGCCGGGCGCGGCAATCTCGATGTAACTGCCGGTGCTCGAATAGGGCGCCCTCAGCCGTGACCGGGTGACGGCCGAGACGGCCATCGCGCCCCCGAACTGCTGACCGTAGAAGGCCGGATACCCAACCTGGTTCCCCGTCTGCGCGCGGTTGCCACCCGACATCGAGATGAACACACCGCGCTCGATCGCGTACTGCATCGCCTGCCGCACGGCATTCGACTGGCCGGTCCCGCCCAGACTGATGTTGATGACGCGGGCCCCGTTGTCGGTCGCGTATTCGATGGCCTCGGCGATCGCCGAAAACGGGCAATTCCCCGCGTCCGGGGACGCGAAGCCCGGAATGCCGTCCTGCGCCCGAAGGTACATCTCCTCCCAGTAGCCGTAGCAGACCTTCACGGGCATCAGCCGCACGTTGTAGGCCATGCCCGCCAGGCCGAAGCCGTTGTTGGTCTCCTGGGCCACCGTCGAGGCCACGTGCGTGCCGTGCCCGTCCATGTCGAGCACGGGGCCGCCGGCCTCGAAGAAGATGAGATCGATGGGGCTCACCAGCCGCGATGGCGACAGGTCGGGACTGACGGCAAAGGGCACCAGCGGATTGGTGAACGATGACCCGGTCCAGATCGGCAAGGTCAGCGTGTGTGCCTGGGTCGTGATGCCCGAATCGATGATGGCCACGATGACGCTCGGGTCACCGCCCGGGTTGATGTCCCAGGCGCGCGGCATCTGCAGCCATTCGAAGTTCCACTGGCGCGTGGCGTACTCCGGGTCGTTCGGCACGGCGTTCGGCCTGGCGCCGCCGGTGAGCGGCGCCGACCCGGCCGGGTCGGCCGGTCCGATGCGCGCCAGATAGTTCGGCTCCGCGTACAGCACCTCGGGGTCGGCGCCGACGATCGCCGCGAGCTCGTGCGCGTCGGCCATCGTGTCGCTCGTGAGCACGGCGCGCCGCCCGGCCCAACGCAGCCGGGAATTCCCGGATGCCGACGGCACCGCCGACATCGTCCGGGCCAGGGCGGCCTGCGACATGCCGTCCCGGAACTGGACGATGACCTCGCCGGGCACGTAGTCGAGCCCCTCGGCGTTGGCGCGGGCGATGCGCGCCGCGCGCTCGGCGGTCATGCGCAGGCGGACCGTGGCGGCATTGGTCTGCCGTGGGCTGGCGTCGAAGATCCCGGCGCGGGTCTGCGGAGTCTGAACGGGGCCGCGGGCGTCCAGGGTCAGGACGAACAGCGACGCGGCCAGCCCGGCACACGCGGCCCGGACCCGTCGTCGGCTGTCTCGTCGCATCATCAATGGCCGCCGCACAGCTTAGCGTAAGTCGCTACGGGCAGGTTCGCGGCAGGGGGGCTGAACTTGCAGCTCGCCAGACGCGGCCGGGCACGACACCAGGCGCTCACTCTGCCCATCGGTCACCCGCACGCGGTGAATGTCCTGCCCGCCGGCGCCCTGGAGTGTCGCCAGCACGAACTGCCCGTCCGGCGAGAAGAAGGGTACGCCGTGGCCGGGCGCGAGCCTGCCAAGGCGACGCGCGCCCGTGCCGTCAGCGTTCATGATGTAGATGCCGTGCGGCGGGCCGTCTCGATCCGACATGAACGCGATCTGCCTGCCGTCCGGCGAGAACGCACTGGACCGGTCGTCCGAGTCGGTGGTCGTCAAGCGTGTCACCGCACCCCGGTTGGTCATCGTGAACAACTGGTTGCGGCCGTCGCGGTCGGAATGGAACACGAGGAGCCGGCCGGTCGGTCCCCAGTTGATCACCTGATCGTTGGCGGCGCCATCGGTGAGCTGCCAGACGTCGCCGGTTGACAGCGTCACCATCATCAGGCGCCACTTCTCGCGCTCGAGGTCCGGCGTCCACTGATAGGCCAGGTGCGTGCCGTCGGGCGACCAGACCGGCATGCCGGCAAACCCCGTGTGGTTCGTCACGCGCCGCAGGTCCGTGCCGTCGGCCTTCATCACGTACAGGTTGGTGTGTCCGCCCTCGCGCGGGCTCTGGAACGCAATCTGACGACCGTCGGGCCCGAACGACGGATGGGCGTCGCGACCGGGCGCGGTCGTCAACTGGCGATCGGCGTCGCCCCCGATCGCTCGCACGTAGATTTCCGAATCGCCGGTGCGATCGGACGCGAAGACGACCTGCCGGCCATCGGGCGACCAGGCCGGCCACATGTTGCCGCAGCGCGCGGGCGTCTGCATCACCCGAGATTCTGCCCCACCGCCCCTCGCGATTCCAGTCCGCGGGCGGCGATCGCCACCGAGGGCGTCGCCCGCCCAAGTCGCGCCAGCACGAACACGGGCACGAGCCCGACGACGACGATGAGGAGCGCCGCGATGGCCGCGTTCTCGTAGGTTCCGCGGACGGCTTCGCCGTAGAGGTGCGTCGACAGCGTCTCGAACCCGACCGGTCGCAGCAGCAACGTGGCCGGCAGTTCCTTCATGCAATCGACGAAGACGAGCATGGCGGCCGTGGCCATGGCGGGCCGCACGATCGGCAGGTGGAGGCGTCGCAGGCGGCCGGTCGGTCCCTCGCCGAGCGTCCGCGCCGCCTCGTCGAGCGAGGGCGAGACGCGACCGAACCCCGCCTCGATGCCGCCGGCGGCGATGGCGAGAAACCGCGCCACGTACGCGTAGACGATCGCCGCCCCGCTGCCGAGCAGGAACAGTCCGGCCGACACCCCGAGCACGCGCCGTGTCGCATCGTCCACGAGGCCCTCGAGACCAGTCACGACCGGCAGGATTCCGATCGCCAGCACCGTCCCGGGCACGGCGTAGCCCATCGAGGCCGCACGCAGCAGTACGGCACGGAGCGTGCCGCGCCGCAGGCGCGTCGCGTAGACGACAACGGTGCCCGCGGCCACCGCAATCGCAGTGGCGACGACCGACACGGTCACCGTATTGATCGTCTGCGCGACGACGGCGGCCGGAAAGCCGGCCACGCGCACGCGCGCGAACGTTTCACTTACCAGGTACACGGCCGGAATCCCGAATCCGATGACCACCGGCGTGACCGTCGCCACCACGGCCGCGCCGGCGCGCCAGCCGCGTAGCCGGTGCGGCACGAGCGGCCGCGGGTGACGGGCGTCGTCGGCGTACCGCCGGTGGCGACGCGCCCGGCGCTCGACGACGACGATGGCTAGTACGACCGCCAGCATCGCGAGCGCGAGCTGGGCCGCGCCGGCCAGGTCGGACCGGGTGATCCAGGTGCTGTAGACCGACACGGTCAGCGTGCGGACGCCGAGGAACTCCGAGGCGCCGATGTCGTTGAGCGCCTCGAACAGCGCCAGGCTCAGACCAATGGCGATGGCCGGACGGGCCAGCGGCAGGGCCACGCGGCCGAACACCGCGCCGCGATCGAGACCAAGCGTCCGCGCCACTTCCATCAGGTTGGCCGCCTGCATGACGAACACGGCACGGGTCGTCAGGTACACGTAGGGGTAGAGCACGAAGCCGAGCAGCGTGATGCAGCCGGCCATCGACCGGATGTCGGGCAGTTGCAGGTCGCGCGGGCCCTCGAATCCCAGCACGGAGCGCAGCGCGCTCTGGACCGGGCCAATCGGATGCAGCACGTCGAGGTACGCGTAGGCGACGATGTAGGTGGGGACCGCGAGCGGCAGGAGCAGCGCCCAATCCAGCAGGCGGCGTCCCGGAAAGTCGAACGCCGTCACGAGCCATCCCGTGCCGGCACCGACCACGGCCGTGATGACGCCAACACCAAGCAGCAGGACGAGCGTATCGCCGAGCGCCGCCGGCAGGACGTAGGCCAGCAGGTGCCGCCAGATCGCGGGCGAACCACCGGAGGCCTGAACGACCAGCGCCGCAACGGGCGCGATGACGACAAGCGCGATGACGCTCGACGCAGCCAGCCACCCGTCGACGCCCGATGGACGGGGCCCACGCGTCATCGCCCCGCGGTCATCGATCGAAGCCGACGGCGTCGACGAGCCGGCCCGCCGCTGCACGGTGACGGGCAATCGCCGTCAGTGGAAGCGCATCCACGATGAGCGGCCCGAGGGCGCCGATGATCGGGTGAATCGCCGCGCCCGCCTTGACCGGGTACTCGAAGTTGGCCTCGGCGTAGATTCGCTGGGCCTCGTCCGACACGAGGTACTCGAGCAACCGGACCGCGGCCGCGCGGCTCGGGGCGTGCGCCGCCACCGCCGCGCCGGAGACGTTCACGTGGGTGCCGCCACCGGCGAACGTGGGCAGCACCACGCGAATGGCCGATCCCCACCGCTGCTGCTCGGGTCCGCCGGCGCCGCTCCGCATCAGGCCCACGTAGTACGAGTTGCCGAGCGCCAGATCGCAGATGCCGCCCAGGATGTCGCGCGCGCCGTCGCGATCGCCGCCCGTGGCCGTCCGCGCGAGCGCGGCCTTGAGCCCGCGCAGCCAGACCTCCGCCTTCGCTTCGCCGTGATGGGCGAGGTAGGCCGCGATGAGCGCCGCGTTGTACGGATGCTGCCCGGCGCGCGAGCAGAGCCGGCCGGCCCACCGCGGATCGGCCAGTTCCTCGTAGGTGAGCGCCGTCACGCCGAGATCGGCCCGCGTGTAGACGACGCGGGCGCGCAGCGACAACGCATACCACTCTCCCGCGCTCCCGCGCAGATGCGCCGGCACGGCCGAGTCGAGCGTGGCCGACTGCACCGGCTGCGTCAGCCCGCGGTCCACCAGATCGACCAGCGCGCCGATGTCCACCGTCATGAGCAGGTCGGCCGGCGACAAACGGCCTTCGGCAAGGACGCGCTCGGCCAGTCCGTCGCGGACGAAGATGCTCTTGACCGCGATGCCCGTCGAGCGCGTGAAGTCTTCGAGCAACGGCTTGATGAGGCCCGGCTCTCGAGTGGTATAGAGGTTCACCGTCTGGACCGGCGCGGCCGGCATCACCGGCTTCGGCGCGAACCAGACGAGCGCCACGGCGCACAGGCCGAGCGTGAGTCGTAGCATCATGAAGGCGCTCCATTCGGTAGACCCGGCGGCCATCCCCCGGGACCGTCGTCAGGTACGACGATGGCGTGGGCGGCATCGAGATCGAGGTGAATCGTGTCGCCGACCGACAGGCGCGACCGGTCCGCGGCACCGAGCGAGATCGGCGTGGCCAGGCCCGGCACCTCGACCAGCAGGCGGCCGTGTTCGCCCATCCGGTTGGCGGCGAGCACCCGGGCGCGAATCCCGGTGGACACGGCCGACACCCGTACGTGCTGGGGACGGATACAGACGCGTGCGGCCGACGATTCGGCCAGGTGCGGCGAGGCGAACGAGCCGAGCGGCGTCTCCACGCTGCCGCCGCGACAGGTCCCGCCGAGTTCGTTGACGTCACCGAAGAACCGGGCGGCAAACACCGACGCCGGCCGCGCGTACAACTCATCCGGCGTGCCGCACTGAACGAGCCGGCCCTCGCGGAGCAGGCCGATCCGATCCGCGATGCGCACGGCTTCCCCTGCGTCGTGCGTGACGACGACCGTCGTGGTGCCGGTCTCGCGCACCAGATCGAGCGCTTCGACACGGACCTGCTCGCGGAGCCGCGAGTCGAGGCTCGAGAACGGCTCATCGAGCAGCAGGACGCGCGGCTCCGGCGCCAGCGCGCGGACGAGCGCCGCGCGCTGGCGTTCGCCGCCCGATAACATGTGCGGATAGCTCGCGCGATAGCGCGCGAGGCCCACACGGTCGAGCAGGGCGCCGACGCGTGTCTCGCGCTCGCCACGTCCACGTCCCTGGAGGCCGAAGCCGACGTTCCCGGCAATCGTCAGATGCGGAAAGAGGGCGTGGTCCTGAAAGACCATGCCAACGCGGCGGCGTTCCGGCTCGACAAACGTCCGCGGCCCGGCCACCAGGACGCCGTCGAGCTGGACCGTGCCGGTTGTCGGTTGCTCGACGCCTGCCATGACCCGCAACAGCGTGGACTTGCCCGAGCCGGAGGGCCCAAGCAGGCAGAAGACCTCGCCGGGCCGGATCGCTAGCGTGACGCCCTCGAGAGCGACGAGCGGGCCGAACCGGACGCCGACCTCGTCGAGCTCGACTGCAGCCATCATCGACCCAGACTCAGCCGCAGGCCGGCCTGCACAAGCCGCGGCAGTCCCGGCCGCACCCCGGCCGGGTGGCGGCTGACGACAGCAACGTTGTTGGTGAGGTTCTGCACGCTGACGAACAGGCTGGCGCCTGTGCGCACGACGTATTCGCCAGACACGGTGAGCCCCCAGTAGGCCGGCGTCGACTCCGCCTCCACCAACGCGCCCTGACCGGCGGCCGTACGCATCCGGCCGACGGCGTACGCCTCGAGGCGCGCGCGCCAGGTGCGATGGTCGCTCTCGACGCTGGCGTACACCTGATGGCGCGGCACATACGGCAGCTCGTCACCGCTTGCGACCGTCCCCCAAGGGCCGAACTGGCTCTGGAAACTCGAGCGGAACTCGGCGCGCGCGAACGAGTAGCTCAGCCGCACGGGCAGCGACGACGACAGGCCGAGCCTCGCCGCCGGATTCCAGTGGCCGGACGCTTCGACCCCATGCACGCGCACACGCCCGCCATTGAACAGCTCACCGGTACCGCTGCCGCCGGTGGCCAGCGAGTCGCGGCCAAGCAGATTGTCGTAGTCGTTGAAGAATCCCACGACCTCCGCGCCGGCGGTGCCGCGACGGACCCGGGCGCCGAGTTCATAGTTGACGCTTGACTCGACCCCGGTGCCCTCGGTCGCTCCCGGCCCGGGTGGTGCGAATCCGCGATGCACACCCCCGAAGAGACTGACCGCCGGGCGCCAGTCGTACGCGAGACCCAGTCCCGGAATCACCGCGGTCACCGTCGCTGCCAGCGCGGCCGGAGCGTCGATGCGCGCCGGGTCAGTCCGGCTGTAGGTCAACCGGTTGAGATCGATGTGCTCGTAGCGCAGGCCGGGCGAAACACGCCAGCGGCCCCACGTCATGGTGTCGGCGACGAACCCGGCCAGCGCCCGGGCGCCAACCACCTGATTGGTCTGGCTCCCCGGCGCGCCCGGCCGCGTCAGCACCATGCGGCCGCCCACCATCTGGTACGCGTCGTCCTGCTGGAAGCGATCTTCTTCGTCCCGGTGATACCGCACGCCGATCTCCAGCTGATGGCGCAGCGTGCCCGTCATCGGGCGGAGCCCGAGGACCGACTGCACGCCGGAGCCGAAGTACGTCCGGTTGTTGTTCCTGACCACGAGCGCGTGGGCGGCGCTGTCGTCTCCGCCGAGCACAGCCAGCCGCTCCGCGTGCTCGTGGGGCGAGCTGAGCAGGGCGGCCAGTCCGGCGCCCATCACGCTCTCGAGCTTGTACCAGGCACGCGCGAAGTTATTCCGGTAGACCACCGTCGTCACGTCCCACGTGCGGCGGGCCAGCAGATGTCGCGCCTGATACTGCGTGTGCGTCGAGGTAAACGTATCGACCTGCGATCCGGCATACCGCCGGTAGGGGGTCCGTTCGAAGTCGGCATCGGTCAGGCCCAGGTAGGTCTCGTCACCGAGCTGATCGGTCCGGCCCAGCTTGAGCTCGAGCTCCTGGTACCCGCGTGGCGTGGGTGTCGTGTTCAGGCGAACTTTGGCGAGGTAGTCCTCCAGATCGACGCCGGTCGAGCCGCCACCGTCGAGCACCTTGAAGCCATCGTTGCGGAACTGAAACGTCTCGACGAGCCAGCCCGCGTTCGGTCGCGCGTCGCCCAGGCTGGCCATGATCCGGCGCGCGTGGTCCCCGCCGCCGGCGATCGTCGTCCGCAGGGTGAAGTCGGACGGCACGCTCGTGGACACGTAGTTGAGGACCCCGCCGGTGGTGACCGGGCCGTACTTCACCTGGCTCGAACCCTTGCGAATCTCGAGCGACTCCATCCGCGCGGCAGTCGGCGCGTAGTAGGCGGCCGGGGCGGCGTAGGGCGCCGGCGCAATCAGCACACCGTCCTCCATCAGCGTGATCTTGCTGCTGCGATCCGAGCCCGAGCCACGGATGCCGATGTTCGGGCGCAGGCCGTAGCCGTCCTCTTCCTGGATGTTCAGACCCGGCACCTGCCGCAGCATCTGATGAATGTCGTCGGTGGCCATCGTCAGGCGAGCCATCTCGGTGCCGTCGATGACGTGCGCCGATCCGGGGATCCGATCCACGAGCGCCGGCCCGCCCACTACCTGGATGCGCTCGTTGATGAGTGGCAGGAGCGTGAGCGTCAGGACCGGCGGCGCGGCCGTATCGATCGTCAGGTGGTGGACGACGGGCGAAAAGCCGGTGGCGGTGGCCGTGAGCCGAAGGGCGCCGTGTGGCACCGACTCGAACACGAACGCGCCGTCGGCGCCGGTCGTGACGGTTCGGCTTGGCGGCCCTGGTGAACCGAGTGTCACGACGGCGCCCGCGATCGGCACTCCAGCGGCGGCGGTGACGCGTCCCGTGATGGCGACCGGCGATTGCCCGAGGAGCGGGACGATCGCGCTGAGCACGAGGATGACGGGGACGAGCAGGCTGCGGCGGTGCAGGTGGGAGCGGAGGGGGTGCATGGGTGCCCTTATCGACGGTGTAACACAAGTGAGAACGAGTCTCAGTAGCGACTGATGCATTATATCCGACCGTTCTGGTCGGTCAATGGCGGGTTTCTGCTGGGCGCGGTGACGCCTGTGCGCTTGGGGACAGCCGGGGCCGTGCGGACCGCATAACCTGCGAGCGTGAACACACGCGTCCCTACCAGCCTCATGGTCGCCGCGATCCTCGCCGCGGCGTCGTCAGTCATTGCTCAGCAGCCTGCGCCGGCCGCGCCGAAACCCCTCAGCGGGTTTCCCGCGCTCGAGACTCAGGTGCTGCTCGATCTCGAAGGGTTTTCGCCGGGCGAAATTGATGGCCGCGGCGGTCCGAACACCAGGAAGGCGCTTGCGGCCTACACCGAGGCGCGCAAGGCGCCGCCAACACCGGTGGCGAATGTCACCACGACCTATGTCATCACGGAGGCGGATGTCGCCGGGCCCTTCGTGGAGATCCCGACGGACATGATGGCGAAGGCGAAGCTCACGTCGCTGGGATACACGACCGCGCTCGAAGCGCTCGGCGAACGCTTTCATGCGTCGCCGAGCTTGCTGAAGGCATTGAATCCCGGCGCGACGTTCGCCGCCGGCGCCACCATCACGGTGCCTGCCGTGCGGCCGTTTGAGCTGAAACCTGAGGTAGTACCTGCCACCGAAGGCGTCACAGTCGCCGTGTCAAAGGGCGAATCGAGCCTGCGCGTGTACGACAGCGCCGGCACGTTGCTCATGTATGCGCCTGTGACGAGTGGCAGTGAACATGATCCACTTCCATTGGGAGACTGGACGGTGACCGCCGTGCTGCGCAACCCGACCTTCAACTACAACCCCGACCTGTTCTGGGACGCCGACCCCACGCACTCCAAGGCAACGATACCCGCCGGTCCCAATGGTCCCGTTGGTGTCGTCTGGATCGACATCAGCAAGGAACACTACGGCCTGCACGGCACACCAGAACCCAGCCGCATCGGGCACAGCGATTCGCACGGCTGCGTGCGCCTGACCAACTGGGACGCGTCGCGACTGGCCGGACTGGTCAGGAAAGGCATACCGGTCCAGTTCGTCAAATGAGCCGGCCCCCTGGACGCCGGTTCAGGCTCGCAGCCTACAGCGCGGCGTTCGGCTTCATGTTCGGCGCACTGACGGTGGGGGCATTCTGGGTGCGTCCGGTGTTCCTGTTTGGAGTGGCCTCGGCGCCCGTGTTGGTCGATGGCACGCCAAGTGTTGAAGGCGCGCCGATGATGGAGGTCAGGCCCACTCCGGCGGAGGAGCCATCACCGTTCGTCACGCCGGCTGCGCCGGTGCTTTTTTCGCCGACTGGCGCGCCGACGATGGGAGCCGAACCGGTCGCCGAGCTTCGGCGGCGCAATCTCGAAATGCCCGTGCTGGGTGCGCAACGCGAAGCGCTCCATCAGACATTCGACCAGGCACGCGGCAGCTCCAGAAAGCACGACGCCATCGACATGTTGGCACCAAGGGGCACGCCCGTGGTCGCCGTCGAGGATGGCACTATCGCCAAGCTGTTCTTCAGCGACGCGGGCGGCATCACCGTGTATCTGTTCGACCCGACAGAGGCCTACTGCTACTACTACGCCCATCTGGATCGGTATGCCGCCGGTCTCGAGGAGGGGGCGCGCGTCCGGCGCGGAGAGGTGCTGGGATACGTCGGAGTGACGGGCAATGCACCCAAGGACACCCCCCACCTGCACTTTGCGATCTTCAAGCTGACGGAGACTCGACAGTGGTGGAAAGGCACGCCCATCGATCCGTTCGTCGTGATGAGGTAGCGTGGCGTCACTCACCAGTCGCTGGAAACGCCGAACACCGAATAGACGCACCTCGTCCCTGGAACGCAGGCTGCGCTTCCATGAGCGAAGCGAGTGATTGGCGAAGGAGGATGTCGGCCGGCTCTGCCCTGATCGTGAGGCAGGGAATCAAACGTCTTCCAATAGCGGTGATCCTTGTCGCATTCAGCTGACATTGGTCCTCCGGAAGGCCCTTTGGAAAGCCGCCCGCGCTTCAATCAGCTGGCGACGAACTCGACGGTCAC
>DATKDF010000184.1:0-4601 GCA_035512795.1 Vicinamibacterales bacterium | reverse complement strand
GCGAATCCCGATACGCGGCGTCCAGGTCAGCCCTGGCGGCCGAATCCCGCGGTCCTCGATCCTGAGGGGCCCGCTCGTCAGGTCCGCCAGATTGTGCGCGAGCGTGATCCCGAGCGCGACGGTCAGGTTGCCGGGCCCGCGGCAGAGATCGGCGGTCACGAGCGGACGGCCCCGCCCACCGCGCGCGCGACGGCCGGGTCGATGCCGCGCCCGCAAGCGTCGCCGCCGCATCAAATCGATGCCCTCGACGGGCTCGAGCGCGCGGATGAGCACGGCCGCCGGCGCGCCCTCGGGTTCGGTCACCGCGTTGACGAGCGCGTGCAGCCCGTAATTCAGATAGACGTAGGCCACGCCGGGCGGCCCGTAGAGCGGCGCGTTCCGCCGGGTCGGGCCCGGCGCCGCGTGGCAGGCCGGATCGGACTCACCGATGTACGCCTCCGCCTCGACGATGATCCCGGCAGCCGTCCGACCGTTCGCCGTCCGCACGAGCACCTTGCCGACCACGTCGCGGGCCACGTCGAGCGTGGGCCGGTCATAAAAATCGGGCGACAGGCGCGACACGGCAGCGACTCCCCTCGAAGCGGACCCCGGTCAGACCGGATCGGCGTGGATGTGCGCGCGGCCGCGGGCGAGCACCTTGCGCAGGTGCTGTCCGGTGTACGACGCCTCGACGGCCGCGACGTCTTCCGGCGACCCGGCGGCCACGACCCGCCCGCCGGCATCGCCCCCGTCGGGGCCGAGGTCGATGATCCAGTCGGCGGTCTTGAGCACGTCCAGGTTGTGCTCGATGACGAGCAGGCTGTTGCCGGCCTCGATGAGCTTCCGGAACGACGCGAGGAGCTTGACGATGTCGTCGAAATGGAGGCCCGTCGTGGGCTCGTCGAGCACGTACAGCACCCGGTCGCCCGACGGCGACCCGAGATGCGACGCGATCTTGATGCGCTGGGCCTCGCCCCCGGACAGGGTCGTGGCCGGCTGGCCCAGCCGCAGGTAGCCGAGGCCGATCTCGTCGAGTACCTGCAGCCGCCGGACGACCTTGGTGACCCCGCCGAAGAACGTCAGCGCCTCGCGCACGGTCAGGTCCAGCACCTGATCGACGTTCCGCCCCTTGTAGCGGACCTCGAGCACCTGCGGCTTGTAGCGCTTGCCGTCGCACTGGTCGCAGGGCACGAACACGTCGGCCAGAAACTGCATCTCGACCCGGACGACGCCTTCGCCCTCGCAGGCGTCGCAGCGGCCGCCGGGCACGTTGAACGAGAAGTGACTCGCCGTGAGCCCCTTCGCGCGCGCGTCCTTGGTCGCCGCGAACAGTTCACGGATGGGATCGAAGGCCTTCAGATACGTCACCGGATTGGAGCGCGGCGTCCGGCCGATCGGCTGCTGGTCGACAAGGACGGCATCGGTCAGAAACTCGGTGCCGGCAATCTGGCGGAAGGCGCCGACCGGCCGGTCCCAGTTGCCCTTGGCGCGTTTGACGGCCGCGTACAGCACGTCGTGCACGAGCGTGGACTTGCCCGATCCACTGACCCCGGTGACGCAGACGAACAGGCCGAGCGGCACCTCGACGTCGACCGCCTTCAGGTTGTGCTCGGCCGCGCCCTCGAGGCGCAGCCGCTGCACCCCCGGCCGTCGCCGCGAGCCGGGCACCGGAATGGCGAGTTCATCGCGCAGATAGCGCGCGGTGAGCGAGTGCTGGTCGGCCAGCAGGCCCTCGACCGACCCCGAGTACATGATCCGGCCACCGCGCTCGCCGGCCCCGAGCCCGAGATCGACGACATGATCGGCCACCCGGATCATGTCCGCGTCGTGCTCGACGACGAGCACGGTGTTGCCCTGGTCGCGCAGTTGCTGGAGGATGGCGATGAGCCGCTGGTTGTCGCGCGGGTGCAGGCCGATCGACGGCTCGTCGAGCACGTAGAGGGTGTCGACCAGGGCCGAACCGAGCGAGGTCGCCAGGTTGATCCGCTGCGATTCACCGCCCGAGAGCGTCGACGACAGCCGGTCGAGCGTGAGGTAGTCGAGCCCGACATCGGTGAGGAAGCCGAGCCGCCGGCGGATCTCGCGCAGGATCTTGGCCGCCACCGCCGCGTCCCTCTCGCTGAGCGTCAGGGCGTCGAAGAACGCGCCGGCCGCCTTGACGGTCAGCGCGCAGACGGCGTCGATGGTGCGATCGGCCACCCGCACGTCACGCGCCTCTCGCCGGAGCCGCGTGCCCCCACAGCTCTGGCACGTCAGGTAGCCGCGATACCGGCTGAGGAAGACCCGGACGTGCACCTTGTACTTCTTGCGTTCGAGGCGCCGGAAGAAGCCCTGCACGCCCTCGTAGTCGTCGTGGCCCTCGACGACGAAGCGCCGCTCGGCGTCGGACAGATCGCGCCAGGGCACGTCGAGCCGCACCGGCCCCCGGGGCGCCGCCCGCTTCAGGTGTGCCAGGCAGGCCCGGTAGTGCGGCTTGGTCCAGGGCTCGACGGCGCCGTCGGCGAGCGTCCGATCCGGATCGGGGACCACCAGATCGAGATCGAGTTCGATCACGTTGCCGAACCCGTGACACGTTGGACAGGCGCCGAACGGGTTGTTGAACGAGAAGAGCCGCGGCTGCGGGACCTCGTACGACACGCCGCACGGGCGGCATTCGAAGCGTTCGCTGAACCGGTGAGTGGTCGTCGGCTGCCCGTCGGACGCCACCTCGACGGCGAAGGCCGCGCCGTCACCCTCGCGAAAGGCGGTCTCGACCGCGTCGATGAGCCGGCCGCGCGACGAGTCGTTGACGACCAACCGATCGACGATGACGGCCACCGACGTCGCGTCGCGAATCGACGGGTCGGCCGCGGCCTCTTCGATGGTCACCGGGCGTCCCGCGAGGAGCAGACGGCCGAACCCGCGGCGCCGCAACGCCGTGAGCGTCGACTGCCACGCCGGCTCGACCGGGACCTCGTCACGCGGAGGATCGAGCGGCAGCTCGTCGCCCGGGTCCCCGGCCGCCTCGTCGTCGGCCTCGGCCGCGCCACCGGCCGCCATCTGGCCGAAGATGCCCATGTCGAAGCCGACGAGCAGGCGCGTGCCGTCCGGCAGGGCCAGGAGCGAGGCGGCCACGGCGTCCGGCGTCTCGCGCACGACCTCGCGCCCGCACTGCCGGCAGATGGTGTGCCCGACGCGGGCCCAGAGCAGCCGCAGGTAGTCGTGAATCTCGGTCGTCGTGCCCACCGTCGAGCGCGGATTGCGGATGCTGTTCTTCTGCCGGATCGCGATGGCCGGCGCGATGCCCTCGATGGCCTCGACATCCGGCTTTTCCATCCGCTCGAGGAACTGGCGCGCGTAGGCCGACAACGACTCGACGTAGCGGCGCTGCCCCTCGGCATAGATGGTGTCGAAGGCCAGTGACGACTTCCCCGACCCGCTGACCCCGGTGAAGACGACGAGGCGATGGTGCGGAAGCGTCAGGTCGACGCCTTTGAGATTGTGGGTGCGGGCGCCACGAACGACGAGCGTGCCGCCCGGCCCGGCGGCCGGAGCCGAAGAACGGTCGGACATGGTCGCGTTTGCCGGGGCCCTTGCCCTCTGGCGCAAACCGCCATGGTACTACGGTCCACCCGGAGGGCGGCAGCCTGCACGGGCGGCAGCCGTGTATTGCCCTCGGCCGGGGCCCGTGCTATTCTGCCCCTCGTCCAAGCTCACCAGTCGTTCCCCAGCGATTCCTGTACTGATGACACCTTCCGTTTCACCGTGGCGTGAGCTTCCCGGCGTCGGACGTCCGACCCGACTCAATTCGGATTCACGAGGATAGCGAGTGGCTGTACGTTTGTTCGTCGGTAATGTGCCCTATGGGGCGACCGACGCGGATCTGCGCGCGCATTTTTCCGTCGTCGCTGAACCGTCCCAGGTGGTCGTCCCCACGGACCGCGAAACGGGACGACCCAGGGGATTTGCGTTCGTGGAATACCTCGACCGGGCCAAGGCCGAAGAGGCGATCGCCAAGTTCGACCAGCAACCGTTCATGGGGCGATCGCTGTCGGTCAGTGAGGCGCGGCCGCGGGAAGAACGTGGCCCCGGCGGCTTCCGGCCGAGCGGACCGCGACCCGGCGGCTTCGGCGGCGGTGGCGGAGGCGGTGGCTTCGGCGGACCGCGCCCGGCCGGCGCCGGCGGCTTCCGTCCCGGCGGGCCCCCGCGGGTCGGCGACGGGCCGCCGGGACGCAACTTCGGCCCTCCGAAGAAGAAGAGCGCGTCGAGCGAGAAGCGCTGGGACGCCAAGGAAAAGGGCCCCAAGGGGCCGATCAAGGAACGCTACACCGGACGGCTGGGCGGCCTGTACGACGACCCCACTTACCAGGGCGAAGACCTCAAGGACTTCGACGATCCGGCTTCCCGCCCGCCTGACGAGGACGAATAGGGCGACCGGTGGCCCTGCACGTCAAGATCATCGCCGCACTGTACCTGGCCGGCGGCGTCCTGATGCTGTCTGGCGGGGTCCTCTCGTCCGTCATGGCCGGCGCGCTCGCGGCCGTGGTCGGTTCGAGCGGCAATGAGGGCGCCGGGGTGGCGGCCGCGCTCCTGAGCCTCGGCGGTGCGGCCATGACCATGGCGCTCGTCGCCCTGGCCATTCC
>DATKDF010000183.1:0-24152 GCA_035512795.1 Vicinamibacterales bacterium | reverse complement strand
CTCGCTCGGTAAGCGCCTGAACCGCGAACCCCCCGCCGCCCGCCAGCACCCCAAGGGTGGCCACCGCCGACAGTCGATGCATGCCTTGATAGTAGCGCGGCCGGACGGCCTTTCACCACGGGCTGCTGGACTAGCGCGGGGGGCGGCCGGGCGGAGCGCCGCTCCTGGCCTGCCGGGCGCGCGCCAGCAGATCGAGTTTCCGGCGCTCGAACCGCTCCTGGAACAGACGATACTCGGCGCGCTGGCGCACCGACAGGACCGCATCGAGCGCCAGGTGCGCGCGCCGCAGTTCCTGGGCGTGCCGGACACCAAGCGCACCGAGTTCGACCAGTCGCGCAGCCGTACCGTCGGCATGCGTCTCGACCGATCCGGACTCCAGAGCGGCGCGCAGTTCGGCCAGAATGGCCCGCCGCTGGTGCAGTTGCCGCCGCCGCATCAGCTGAATCCGCTGGAGGTGCGGCATCACATCCCGAAACGCCGCCTCGCTCAACCCGAGTGCGCGCCGCGCTTCGAAGATCTCGAGGCGGTCGAATTCCCGCTCGATGGCGGCAATCGTCGGCCCGCCGCCACCGGGGGCTCCCCCGCGCTGTTCGGGCGCCGGCCGCTCCGGCGGCGGCTGGCCCTCGCCAACCGGCGAGGCCAGCCCGGCCGTGGCCGTGATCGTCAGCACCGCGGCTACGAGGAACCGGCGCACGCGTGCGTGCCTCACGTGCCACCTCCCATCTCGACGCGAAGCAGCCTGAGCAGTTCCACCCGCTCGGCCTCGGTCAACTCGTCCAGCAGGGTGTCGGCCGACCCGGCACGCGCCGGCGTCACCACCTGCAGGTCGTCGATGGCGGCTGCGGCGGCCATCTCGGCAACCTCGGACCAGACCGGCGCGACCGCCACCGGCGCGATCGCCCCATCGACCGGCACGTCGACCGGCGCCCGCATCGTCCACTCCGCGGCCGGTGCGCCGATGATCGGCGGTACGGCGGGGAGGCGGCCATCCGGTGCCAGCAGGACCGCCAAGGCGACGGCGGCCGGTGCGGCAAACGCCACGGCTCGCCACGCCCACCAGAACGACGTGTGACCCGCCGGCGTCACCATGGTTGCGCGTCGGACTCGACGTTGCAGTTCGGCGCCGAAGCCGGGCGGTGGTTCGGGCGCGTCGGACGCCGCGGCGAGACGGGCAATCAGGGCCTCGACCGACTCCACTTCCGCGTGACACTGGCGGCAGTCGTCGAGATGACGCCGGCGCCGGACACGCAGGGACGCCTCGACGGCCTCGACGATCTCACGCGGGGACAGGTGGTGATTCATGACGATCCAAGCAGGCGCCGGAGGTTGCCGAGCGCATGGAAGAAATTGGCCTTTGCGGCGCCGACCGAACTGCCGAGCGCCTGCGCGATTTCCTGGTGCGACAGTCCCTGATAGACGCGGAGCAGGACAGTGGCGCGCTGCGTCGGCGGCAACGCCTGAATGGCCCGCTGCAGCCGCCGCGCGTCTTCGGCGTGCGCGACCTGGTCGAACGAGTCGGCCTGTCGATCGTCGACGTGCGCCCGCTCTTCGAGCGGTTCGTGATCCGGTCGCGTGGCGGTCACCTTGTTGAGACACACGTTGACGCCGACGCGATGCAGCCACGTGCCAAGCGCGGCCTCACCCTTGAACGTCCGAAGCCCCTTGAACGCACGGACGAAGACGTCCTGCGTCAGGTCGGCCGCGTCCTCGTGATTGCCGGCAAAGCGGTAGCAGAGCTGATAGACGCGTCGCTCGTGCCGACGCATGATCTCGTCGAACGCCTCCCGCGCGCCAGCCACGAACGCCGTCACGAGTGCCCGGTCGTCGACACCCGCAAAGTCCGGCTCCGGCGCGCCCTCGGTGGCTCGACTGTCGGTTCGACTCATGCCAACGCTCACCGCTGGCTGCCAGCCCAGGGCGACGGCCGAGGTTCGTGCCACCCGCATGCCATCTGCTCCGTCAACCGGTCTGGCTGCCCGCTGGCCGCTCCCCGGTCGTGAAGGTCCTGATCCGTTAGACCGGTCATGCCGGGCTGGCGTTAAACAGGCGGTCCACATCGGCCCGGAGGGGCAGGAACCCCTGGGCGCCAAAGCCCCGGCAGCTCTCCCCGCCCACGACGTTCGCATAACGCAGCACGTCTTCCAGGCTCGCCTCCGGGCCGCCGCCGAGCCACCCGGCCACAAACCCGGCCCGAAACGCGTCACCGGCGCCAGTCGTGTCCCGAACGTCGACCGGATGGGCCGGCGTCCGGACTTCGGTCCCCGCCGCAAGGGCAATCGACCCCTCGGCGCCAAGGGTCGCAACCACGACCGGCGCCGGATAACTCCCGGCGACACGACGGAGGGCTTCGCCCACTGCCGGAGCACCGGTCAAACCACACAACGCCCCGGCCGGCATGATGATCACGTCGGCGACGGCGAGCAGGCCCGCGAGCGTCGGTGACACCGCGTCGGCGTCGAGGACCACCGGCACGCCGGCGGTACGGGCCACTCTGGCGGCGGCGAGCGAGGCCCTCACGTCCGTCGCGTCGACCAGCAGGACGCGCGACGTCACGACGGCCTCCCGGTCGAACCGCTCGCCGCACCGGAGCGCGGGATCCCGCGCCTCGAGGACCGTGCGCGTACCCGTCAGGACGTCGCTGATGACGATGGCCGTGCGGGTGCGGACGCCGCGGCACACCGTGACGCGCACCTCCACGCCGTACCGGACGAGACTCTCGAGCGCGGCGTGCGCCTCGGCGTCATCACCGACGGCGCCGACATACCGCGCCCGCCACCCGAGGCGTCGGCAGACGAGCGCAGCGGTTGCTGCCTGACCACCGGGCGCCTCGGCTCGCCACTCGAGCCGGCGCTTCTCGTTAGCTGCCGGATAGCCGTCGATGATCGCCAGCGTGTCGAGGCTGCACTCGCCGCAGGCGACCAGGTCGGTGGTGGCCGGCGTCGACGGCGGCAGCGCGAGAGGCATCAGCACCGGCAAGGGCCTGTCAGGCGCCACGATAGCACCAGCGACCGGCACGTGCCGGCCTTGCCTCTTCGCCTTTTCTTTGCGTATACTTTCACGTCTGCTTCGCCTGACAGTCAGGAGATGACCCGTGCAACCACTCACCAAGCGGCAGCGTGAGATCTTCGACTACCTGCAGGAATTCATCCAGCAGCACGGCTATGCGCCGAGTCTCGAGGAGATCGGACGCCGGTTCAATCTGTCGTCGCTGGCCACCGTCCACAAGCACCTGACCAACCTTCAGGAGAAGGGCTTCATCCGCCGATCCTGGAACCGGAGCCGGTCGGTGGAATTGCTGTCGGCGCGCACTGGCCAGCGGGCGGTCGACCTTCCCCTGCTCGGCTACGTTGCCGCCGGCTCGCCGATCGAAGCGGTGGCCTCGAACGAGACCATCGCCGTGCCGGAGGATCTGGTCGGCAAGCGCGACACCTACGTGCTGCGCGTCCGCGGCGATTCGATGATCGATGAGCAGATCCGCGACGGCGACTTCGTCATCGTCGAGGATCGCAAGACGGCCGACAACGGCGAGATGGTCGTCGCCCTCGTGGGCGGAACGGATGTCACCCTGAAGTCGTTCTTCCGCGAGAACGGCCGCGTGCGGCTGCAACCGGCTAATCCGGCCATGCAGCCGCTCCTGCTCGACCCGAGCCTGGTCCAGATTCAGGGCGTCGTCGTTGGTGTCATGCGAAAATACTGATGTCGCCATGACCGATATGACCAAACAGATCAACTTCACCATCGTGCCCGACGAGCCCGATGAGGGACGGTCACGCCGCGAGTACGCGAACTTCTGCGCCGTGGCGCACACGCCCTTCGACATGACACTCACGTTCTGCGACGTGCGCCCGCTCTCCGAACGGGACATCAAGAGCGCCGAGGCGTCGCAGACGGTCAAAGCGCCGGTCGTCGCGCGGCTGGCCCTGCCGTTCTCGGTCGTGCCCGGACTGATTGCCGCGCTCCAGGAACAGATGCGGGCGATCCAGGACGCCCAGGCACAGTCGACCGCGCCCAACTGGCCAAAGGGCCCGCTGCACTAAGTCCGTGGCCCGGACTCTCCTCGTTCCGAGGGCCCTCGCGGTCCGCATCCTGGACCGGCTCGAGGGTCAGCACCCGGATGCCGACACCGAGTTGCACTACCGCACGCCGTTCGAGCTGCTGGTCGCCACCATCCTGTCAGCGCAGTGCACCGATCGGCGTGTGAATGCCGTTACGCCGACGCTCTTCGCCCGCTATCCGGACGCCCGGAGTCTGGCAGGCGCCGAACCCGAGGCGCTCGAGCCCATCGTTCAGCCCACGGGTTTCTTCCGCATGAAGAGCCGGAACCTCGTCCACATGGCCCGCGCGCTCGTCGCGCGTCACGGCGGTGAAGTGCCCTCGGGAATGGCCGCCCTCGTCGCGCTCCCCGGCGTGGGCCGGAAGACGGCGAACGTCGTTCTCGGCCACGCGATGGGCGTTCCAGGACTCCCGGTCGATCGACACGTGCTGCGGGTCGCCAACCGGCTGGGTCTGGTCCACTCGATCGAGCCGGAAACGGTCGAGGGCGCGCTCGGGCGGGCCTGGCCGCCGGCCCGGTGGACGCGGGCGTCCGATACCCTCATCCTCCACGGCCGGCGCATCTGCAAGCCGAAGCCACTCTGCGACCGCTGTGCCGTTCGTGAGGACTGCCAGTACGTCCGCCGGCTGGGCGCCAGGACCCGGCCCCGGCCAACGCCGGTGCGCCGGTCGTCGCGGCCATGACACCGGACTACTTCCGCCGCCTCGTGGACGAAGCGCTGGCCACGATCCCGCCGGAGTTCCGCAACGCCATGCGGAACATGGCCATCGTGATCGAACAGGAACCCTCCACCGCGCAACTGGCCGATGTCGGGATCGAACCGCCCGATACGCTGCTCGGACTCTACGAAGGGACGCCGCTCACCGAACGGGGCTGGTCGGAGAGCGGCACGCTCCCCGACAAGATCACGCTCTTCCGCGGGCCCATCGAGGACGCCAGCGCCGACGAAGACGAGCTGGTCGTCACCATCGGCGAGACGCTCATTCACGAGATCGGCCACTACTTCGGCCTGTCCGAGGAAGAGATTGAGGACATCGAAGAACGCTACTGGCGGGGTGAGGAGTGGGCTGACGAGGAGCCGGGCGCATGAAGCGTGCGGCCCGACCGCGCCATCGCCCGCGAAAGCGGTTCGGGCAGCACTTCCTCGCGCCCGCCTGGGCGCAGAAAGTCGTGCGGGCGATCGACCCGCAGCCCGGCGACGTCTTCCTCGAGATCGGTCCGGGCACCGGCGCGCTCACGCTGCCGCTGGCCGCCACCGGTGCCCCGGTGCTTGCGGTGGAGATCGACCGGGATCTGGTGGCGCACTTGTCCGAGCGGGTCCCGGCCCATGTCACGCTGCTCAGTGGCGATGCGCGGGAACTCGACGTCGTCGCCTACCTGAGCGGCCTGTCACCCCAGACGCCCCCGGTGCCCGGTGTCATGGTCCGGAAGCGCTACCGCGTCGTGGGGAACCTGCCCTACAACATCGCGACGCCCATCCTTCTCCGGCTCATCGAGATCGATCGGCAGCACCGCTTCTTTGCCGACGCCACGCTCATGGTGCAGCACGAGGTCGCTGACCGGCTCGTCGCGCGCGCCGGCACCAAAGCCTACGGCGCGCTCACGATCGCCGCAGCGGTCCGCACCCGCATTACCCGGCTGCTGAACCTCCCGCCCGGGGCGTTCAGGCCCGCGCCCAGGGTGCGGTCGACCGTCGTCCGGGTCGAGTTCGGGGTGTCGGTCGTCAGAATCCCCGACGAGGTGCTGTTCGAGCGGCTGGTCCGGGCGCTCTTCTCGGCGAGGCGGAAGACGCTGGCCAATGCCTTGAAGCAATTCGATGCGACCGCGCCTGCCGTGCTCGCCCTGGCTGGACTCGACGGCCGCCGTCGACCCGAGACACTGCAAGTCGCGGAGATCGCGCGGCTGGCGGACCTGTTTGCGACGGTCCGGCGAGCGCCTGTGCTATAGTTTCGCCAGTTTTCCCGCCTGTTTCGGGCCCTCCCAGCGGTCCACAGGCCGGGCACCGTTGGGCCACACGAGCAGCGCGCCCGCGTTGCGGCTGTGCCGGCACTTGCGCGCGATCCCGGCGCGCAGGCGGCACGTGTCCGGGTGAGTCAGGATTCTGTCGTTGTCAATAGCAGCTGCGGCCGCCGGCACGGCCGTCGACGTGATTCCG
The DNA here is from genome assembly GCA_035512795.1 of Vicinamibacterales bacterium. GTDB lineage: Bacteria > Acidobacteriota > Vicinamibacteria > Vicinamibacterales > SCN-69-37 > DATKDF01. The sequence goes on along the minus strand of DATKDF010000183.1, from coordinate 17,943 downwards.
TTGGGCGGACTCGGCGAGTTCGGCATGAACATGCTGCTCGTCGCAAGCGGGAGCACGGCCATTCTCGTCGATGCGGGCGTCATGTTCCCCGAGCCCGAACTGCTCGGCGTGGACCTGGTCCTGCCGGACCTCTCGGTGCTCGACGAGTACCGAGGCCAGATCGTCGCGCTCGTACTGACCCACGGTCACGAAGACCACATCGGCGCCATTGCGCACGTCATTGAGCGGGTGAGCGGGCCGGTCTACGCCACGCGCTTCACGCACGCGCTCGTGGCCGCGAAACTCGAAGAGCACGGCGTCGATGTCGGCGACCGGCTCGTGCCGGTCCTTCCCCGCGAATCGGTGACGGCCGGCCCCTTCCGGATCGAGTTCATCCGGGTCACCCACAGCATGCCTGATTGCGTGGCCCTGGCCATCCACACCCCGGCCGGCGTCCTCGTGCACACCGGGGACTTCAAGATCGACCAGACCCCCATAGACGGCGAGCCCTGCGACCTGCACCGGTTCGGCGAACTGGGGGCGCAGGGAGTCCTGGCGCTTTTCTCGGACAGCACGAATGCCGACCGGCCCGGGTATACGGGGTCCGAACGGGAGGTACGGCCGGCCTTCGAGGAAATTTTTGCCGGGGCGACCGGCCGGCTGGTGGTCACGACCTTCGCGACGAGCGTGTATCGCGTGCAGCAACTGGTGGATGTGGCCGCCGCGTTCGACCGGCGGGTGGCCTTCGTGGGCCGCGCCATGCAGCACGTGACCGACGTCGCGATGCGGCTTGGGCACCTGCGGGTCCCGGCCGGACTCCAGATCCGCGAGGCGGACGTCGCCCGCACGCCGCCGGACGAACTGCTCTGCATCTGCACGGGATCCCAGGGCCAGCCGATGGCGGCCCTGCCGCGGATTGCCATCGATGACCATCGCCACGTCGGGCTCGACCCTGGCGACACGGTGGTCTTCTCCGCGCGGGTGATTCCCGGCAACGAGAAGGCGGTCGGCCGGGTCGTCAACCACGCCACGCGGCGGGGGGCCGACGTCGTCACCGAGCAGGACAAGCACGTCCATGTCTCGGGCCACGCGAGCGAGGAGGAGCTGAAACTGCTGCTCGCGCTCGTGAAGCCCCGCGTGTTCGTGCCGATACACGGGGAATATCGGCAGCTCGCACGCCACGCCCGGCTGGCGTCGCTCGTCGGTCCCGGCACGACCGTGATCACGGCCGAGGACGGCGACGTCATTCGCGTGGACGCCGAAGGGGCGCGCATCGTGGACAAACGACCGGCTGGCCGCATGCTCATCGATGGCTCGCGGACCGGCGAGGTGGCCGACGAGGTCCTGCGCGACCGCCGGCATCTGGCCGGCGACGGCCTGGTCGTGCTCGTGGCTGCCATCAACGGCCGGACGGGCGACCTCGCGCAGGTCCCGGAGATCATCGGCCGCGGCCTGGCCGTGGACGCCCGGCATGCGGAGGTGCTGCGCGACGCCCCGGCCGAGCTGGCGCGCGTGATCGAGGGGGTTACCCGCGAAGAGCGGCTGGATCCGGGACTGCTGAAGGAGCGCATCCGGACCGAGGTGCAACGGCTGTTCCGCAAGCGGGCCGGACGCCGGCCGCTCGTACTGCCCGTCGTGATGGAGGTCTGAGCAAACCGTGGCTGGATCCGCTGCAGCCCGCCGGTGGCGGGAATTCTCTGGAGTCGCCCTGTTTGCGGCGGCCTTGTTGTGGCTCATCGCACTGGTGAGCTACTCGCCGACCGATCCGGTCTGGTTCTTCAACGACCTTCCGGGGCCGGACACGGCGAATTTCGCGGGCCGGATCGGGGCGTTTCTCGCCGTGGCGTCGCTGCAACTGGCCGGGTACGCCGCGTACCTCGCGCCGCTCGTGCTCGGCTACATCGGCTGGCACGCGTTCTGGTGCCGGGAACTGGAGCCGGGCTACACGAAGGTCATCGGCGCCGTCCTGATGGTCACCTGTGGTGCGGCACTGCTGTCGCTGTCCTTCAGCCCGTTCGAGAGCAGTGAACGCCCGTTCCGGTCGGGCGGCGTGCTGGGGCACCTCGTCGCATCGGCCGTGGCCTCCTACCTCAACAGCACGGGTGCGGCCATCCTCCTGCTCACGCTTCTGGCGCTGGCCGTGGTGCTCGCCACCCCGCTCACACTGGGTGGCGGCTTCAGTGCGCTCCTCGGCTGGGTGCGGGCGCAGCGGCAGATGATCGAGCGCTGGCAGGACTGGCGTGAGGAACGACGGCGCGACCGGGAGCGCCGGCAGATCATCGACAAGCACGTGAAGCGCTCGGGCAAGGAGAAGGCGCCCGAGATTGCGACGAAGGTCACGGCCGCCGCCGAGAAGCTCAAGGCCGCGCGCGCCCGGGCTGCCGCCGAACCCGAGGGGCCGTCAGCCCCTGCTGCCGCCGAGCCCGCCCGCCGCCTGACGATCCGCCGACCCGCGCCTACCCCGGCCGCGCCGCGTCTCCCGCTCGACGAGCCCGACACCGGCCGGGCGCCCGCCGAGCGGCGCAAGGGCGGCTACGTGATGCCGCCCCACTCGCTGCTCGACGCGCCGAAGGAAGCCCACAAGATTGACGAGCGCGAACTGATGGACGGCGCCCGGCTGCTCGAGGAGAAGAGCCGCGAATTCGCGGTCGAGGGAACCGTCGTCCAGATCCACCCGGGACCGGTCGTCACAACCTACGAGTTCAAACCGGAAGCCGGCGTGAAGTACAACCGCGTGACGAGCCTGGCCGACGATCTCTCGCTGGCCATGCGTGCCGAGTCGGTCATCATCGACCGCATCCCCGGCAAGTCGACCGTCGGCATCCAGATTCCCAATCCTCACCGCGAGGCCATCACGCTCCGTGAGCTGCTCGAATCGGAGGCCTACACCCGATCGGCCTCCCGGCTGACGCTGGCGCTCGGTAAGTCCATCCACGGCGAGCCGTTCGTGAGCGATCTGGCGACGATGCCCCACCTGCTGATCGCCGGCTCGACCGGCGCCGGCAAGTCGGTCAGCGTCAACGCCATGATCTCGAGCATCCTGTTCCGGGCCAGTCCCGACGATGTGCGCTTCATCATGATCGATCCCAAGCGGCTCGAGCTCGGCATGTACGAGGACATCCCGCATCTGCTGACGCCGGTCGTGGTCGATCCCAAACAGGCCGCCAACGCCCTCCGTTGGGCCGTGCGCGAAATGGAAGAGCGCTACAAGTCGCTGGCCTCGCACGGCGTGCGCAACATCGAGCAGTTCAACCGGAACGTGCGGGCGACACTGGCCGAACAGGCCGACGCGACCGGGCCGAACGGCCAGGAACTGAAGACCCTGCCGTACGTCGTCGTCATCATCGACGAGCTGGCCGACCTGATGATGGTCGCAAGCAAGGAAGTCGAGGAGTCGATCACGCGCCTGGCGCAGATGGCGCGCGCCGTGGGCATTCATCTGATCCTGGCGACGCAGCGGCCCTCGGTGGATGTCATCACCGGCCTCATCAAGGCCAACTTCCCGGCCCGCATCGCGTTCCGCGTCGCCTCGCGCGTCGACTCGCGCACGATTCTCGACGGCAACGGGGCCGAACAGCTGCTCGGCAAAGGCGACATGCTCTATCTGCCGCCGTCCTCGTCGCGCTACATCCGGATCCACGGCCCGTACATCTCCGAGCAGGAGACCGCGCGGCTCTGCAGCTTCCTGCGGAAACAGGGCAAGCCGGCCTTCGACGCCTCCATCACGGCCGAGGACGCGCCGACAGCCAGGCTCGAGTTCGAGAAGGACGACCTGTACGACGAGGCCGCACGCATCGTGGTCTCGACCGGCCAGGCGTCGATTTCGTACCTGCAGCGGCGGCTGCGCGTCGGCTTCAGCCGCGCGGCACGCCTCATCGACATGATGGAGATGGAGGGCGTCGTCTCCCCCGCCAACGGGGGCAAGCGTGACGTGCTCGTCGACGCCAATTACTTCGAAGAAGTGGACGCCCAGTTGAGATGACCATGGAACGCACACAACCACCCGCTCCGGCGGCCACGCGGGCCGCGCTGATGGCCGCGGCAGCCGCGCTCGCGCTCGCCGTCACGGTACCGGCCCAGGCGCAGACCGCCCGCGCCCGGTACGAACAGGCGCAGCGCACCGAACAGGGCGCCCGCGCCGTCACCCCGCCGGCGGCCGACCAGATGCGCCGCGCGGCGCGGACCTACGAGGCCATTGTCCGCCGGTATCCCACGAGCGGGTACAGCGACAACGCCCTCTGGCAGGCCGCCGGACTGATGCTGACGGTGTACGAGCGGACGAGCGCCCAGGCCGATCGCGATCTGGCCGAGCACTATCTCGACTGGCTCGCCAACGAGTACCCCCACAGCTCGCTCGGGCGGCAGGTGCCCGGCCGTCGCGCCGTGCTCACGGCCGGCGGTGCACCAGCCATCCCGCAGGCGTCCCCGCCGGTCGCGCCGCCGCCGCCACCGGCAAGCCATGGCGCCCGTGCCGAACTGCGGCGCATCACCCGGACCGCGTTGCCGCGTGGCGACCGCATCACCATCGAGCTCACCCGGGAAGTCGCCTACGCCGGCGAGCGCCTCGACGGGCCCGACCGCGTCTTCTTCGATTTCGCTGGCACCGATGCCGGAGAACGGGCGACCCAGGACGTCAACGGCCGGCTCCTCCACAGCATTCGTCTCGGCCGACATGAGGGCGGGATCACCCGCGTCGTGCTGGAACTGACCGGGCGACCGCGCTACAGCGCGTTTCCGCTCTACGATCCGTTCCGCCTCGTCATCGACCTCGAGTCCGATGCGCTCCCACCCGAGCCCGAGACGCGGACCGTGCCCACGGCAGAACCCGTACAGGAGGCCGCGCCGCCCGCCCCGGAACCGGCAGCGTCCGGGCCCCCGAGGCCCACACCCGCGGCTCCGGCCGCTACGGCGACCGGCGGGTACACGCTCGCGCGGCAGCTCGGGCTCGGCGTCTCGCGCATCGTGATCGATGCCGGGCATGGCGGGCACGATCCCGGCGCCAAGGCGAACGGGCTGGTCGAGGCCGAGCTCGTGCTCGACATCGCCCGGCGGGTGGAGACGATCCTCGGCAAGCAGCCCGGGTTCGAGGTCCTGCTCACGCGATCCGGAAACGTCTTCATTCCGCTCGAAGAACGGACGGCGATTGCCAACCGCGAAGGCGCGGACCTGTTCGTGTCGATTCACGCCAACGCGAGCCGCCGGACGATCACCCGCGGCGTCGAGACCTACGTGCTGAACGTCGCCACCAACCCCGAGGCGGAGGCCGTGGCCGCGCGCGAGAACGCGTCGAGCGCCCAGACGATGGGCACGCTGCCGACAATCCTCAACGCCATTGCCCTCACCCTCAACAACAAGCTCGACGAGTCGCGCGAACTGGCCACCTTCGTGCAGACCGGTCTCGTGCGCGGGCTCCGCGCGGCCGATTCGGGCGTGAAGGACCTCGGCGTCAAACAGGCGCCCTTCGTCGTGCTCATCGGCGCCCAGATGCCGAGCATCCTGGTGGAGATCTCCTTCATCACGAACAAGGCCGAGGCCACCTCGCTCAAGCAGAATGCCTACCGCGATCGCATCGCCCAGGCCCTGGCCGACGCCATCGTCAAGTACAAGGGTTCGCTCAAGAAAATCACGACCGACGACGCGCCCGTGCCCGAATCGCGTCGCTGACCGGAGCCCGGTGTAGACTCGGAAGCAGAGCCATGGCCTGGCAGTCGCAGCCGATCTACGTGACGATCCCGCCTCCTGAGCCGACGCCGACCGAGTCGGCCGCGACGACGGTGGCGAGCATCGTCCTCGGGGCGTTCGGGCTCGTCACAGTGCTGCTCGCGGTGTCGATCGTGCTCGGCGGTCTGGTGGGGTGGCTCCTTGTCCGCTGGCACCGCCAGCACCCGCCCGAGGCGAACCACCTGCCGCCGGTCAGTCCGCTCGTGGCGGGCTCGGATAGCTCCCCGACGTCGCCAACTCGATGAGGGCGCGGACGGCCACACCGGTCGGCCCCTTCGGCTGAGAGGGCTCGGCCTTCTCGGCCCAGGCCGTCCCGGCAATGTCGATGTGCGCCCACGGCAGGCCGTTGGTGAACTCGCGCAGGAATGCGGCGGCAGTGATCGCGCCCCCGGGGCGGCCACCCGTATTGATGAGATCGGCGATTTCACTCCGCATCTGTTCCCGCGCTTCGCGATAGATCGGCAGCGTCCAGAAGCGATCCCCGGCGCGCTCGGCCGCAGTCTGCACTTCACTCGTCCAGGCCGCCGGCCCGCCCATCAGCCCGGAAACATGGTTACCGAGCGCCACCATGCACGACCCGGTGAGCGTCGCCACATCGACCAGGTGCGAAGCGCCGAGATGGGTCGCATACCAGAGCGCGTCGGCCAGGATCAGCCGCCCTTCGGCGTCGGTGTTGTTGATCTCAACCGTCTTCCCGTTGGCGCCCGCGACCACGTCACCGGGGCGCGTGGCCTTGCTGCCGACCATGTTCTCGACCATCGGCACGATCCCGACGACTCGCCGCGGCACATCGAGCCGCGCAATCGCCCGCATCGCACCGATGACCGCGGCGCCGCCCGACATGTCGTACTTCATCCGGTCCATGCCCTCGGACGGCTTGATCGACACGCCACCCGTGTCGAACGTCACGCCCTTGCCCACCAGCGCCAGCAGCGGCTGGTCGGAGGCGCCCAGGGGGTCGTGCCGCAGTACGACGAGGCGTGGGGGTTCGGCGCTTCCCTGGCCGACGGCCAGCACGAGCCGCATCCCGAGTTCCCGCAGGCGATACTCGTCGAGCACATCAACCGTCAGACCGGAACGGCCGCCCTCGGCCGAGGCACGTGCCGCAAACTCGCGCGGCGTGAGGACGTTGGCCGGCTCGTTGGCGAGCGCCCTCGCCACGTTGGCCGACTCGCCAATGATGCGGCCCCGGCGGACGCTACCGGCCAACCCGGCCTGGTCGGCGCCGGTCGCCACGATCGTGACGGTCTTCGGGAGCGGCCCCGGCAAATCTCCGTCCTTCTTGAACGTCGCCGTCAGGAAATCGGCCGCCGACATGCCGTCGGCCGCATGCTGCGCACCGGCGATTGGATCGCTTACGCCCCGGACGACACACGCCACGCGCGAGGCGCGCACGCGTCGCGAGAGGTGCGCACAGGTCGCCGCCACCTGGCGCTGGCGTTCGGCATCGAAATCCCCGTGGCGGCCGGCGCCAATGAGCGCGACCCGCCTGGCGCGCCAGCCCGACTGAACCGGCGTGATGAAGTGATGACAGAACTTGGCGCGGAACTCCCCGGACTGACGTGCGCGGCCTACCTCACCCCCGGTGGCCGCGTCGAGGCCCGGAGCGTCGACCAGCCCGTCGTCACCCTCGAAGACCGGGATGAACACGACGTCGCTTTCCTGTTCGCCGGGGGCCGTGACAGATGCGAGAAAGGTCGTTTCGGACAACTCGAAATGCGCGCTCAACCAGGGTCTCCTAATCCGCTCCTCGACCGAGGGCTGACGATGATACTCCAAAGAACTCGGGACGTCGTCGTCTAATCCCGCTGCACCGTCAGGGGCTCGACGACGCCCCGGTCGATGCGGAAGGCCCGGAGCGGAATCCGGGAAGACACCGGGCCGGCGATGAGATGAATCCACCCGGAATAGTGCGCCTCGGCCACGTCGGTGGCCGACGGCACGGCCGGCCCCTTCGGATGTGAGTGGTAGACACCGACGATGGCCAGGGCTGGTGACAACCGCCGGACGAGACGCTGCAGGTCGAGGTGCGCGCGCGGGTCGACCCGGAAGCGCCCCGTGCCCCGCGCGACGTTCGACATCGCCAGGCAGGACGTCACGTGGTCCGGAGTGCCGAGGAGGAGCCCGCAGCACTCCCGTGGGGCGTCACGCCGGGCATGGTCGCGAATCGCACGCGCCACCTCGCGTGCCACGCGAATCGATGGCGGCCTCGTCACGACCGGAGCGCCGGCAGGTCGCGAAACAGGTCGAGCGCCTCGGGATTGGCCAGCGCCTCGCGCTGGCGGACGTCCCGACCCTCGATCACCGCGCGCACCGCCAACTCGACGATCTTGCCGCTCTTGGTTCGCGGAATATCGGCCACGGGAATGATGCGGGCCGGCACGTGTCGCGGGCTCGTGTTGGTCCGGATCTGCCGCGAGATCCGTGCGCGAAGCGCCTCGTCCAGCTCGGTGCCCGGCGAGAGGCGGACAAACAGCACGATGCGCTCATCGCCCTCCCACGCCTGTCCGACCGCAAGGCTCTCGACGACTTCGGGGACCTGTTCGACCTGGCGATAGATCTCGGCCGTGCCGATGCGCACGCCGCCGGGGTTGAGCGTGGCATCCGACCGGCCGTAGATGATGAACCCGCCATGCGGCGTCCGCCGTGTCCAGTCGCCGTGGCACCAGACGCCGGGAAACCGATCGAAGTAGGCGGCGTGGTACTTCGCGCCGTCGGCGTCGTTCCAGAACCCGAGCGGCATGGACGGAAACGGATTGCGGCACACGAGTTCACCCGCCGCATCGGCCAGCGGGTGGCCCTCCGGGTCGAAGACGTCGACGTCCATGCCGAGGCCCGGCACCTGAATCTCGCCACGCCAGACCGGACCGGTCGGGTCACCGCCGACAAAACAACTCACGATGTCGGTCCCGCCCGAAATCGACGCGAGATGCACGTCGGCCTTGATCGCCCGATACACGAAATCGAAGCTCTCGGGCGATAGCGGCGAGCCCGTTGACGTGATTGTCCGGACCGTTGCCAACGAGTGATCCCGCACCGGCTCGAGGCCCGCCTTGGCGACCGCATCAATGAACTTCGCCGACGTGCCGAAGAGGGTCACCCCGGCGCGATCGGCCAGGTCGAACAGCACATGCCCGTCCGGATGAAAGGGCGACCCGTCGTACAGCACGATTGACGCGTCCGACGCCAGGATGGTGACCAGCCAGTTCCACATCATCCAGCCGCAGGTCGTGAAATAGAACACGCGATCACCCGGCTGGACGTCGCAGTGTAACTGGTGTTCCTTCAGGTGCTGGAGGAGCGTCCCGCCAGCCCCGTGGATGATGCACTTCGGCACGCCGGTGGTCCCCGACGAGTAGAGGACATAGAGGGGGTGATTGAACGGAAACCGCTCCCAGGCGAATGGCGTCCCATCCGCCTCGGCCAGCCAGGCGTGCCAGCCATGCGCTCCGGGTACGCGTGCCAGGGCGGGCTGATCGGACAGGCAGGGAACGACGACGACCTGTCGCAGGCCGGGCAGTTCTCGGCAGACCGCCGCGAGCTTCTCGAGACAATCGAACGGCTTGCCGCCGTACCGATAGCCGTCAACCGCACAGAGCACGAGCGGGTCGATCTGCCCGAACCGGTCGAGAACGCCCTGGACACCGAAGTCGGGCGAACAGGACGACCAGACGGCCCCGATCGCCGCCGCACCGAGCGCCATCGTGACGGCCTCGGGGACGTTGGCCATGATGCCGCAGACGCGGTCACCGGGGCCGATGCCCGCCGCCCGCAGGCGCCGCGCGACCTGGGTGACCTCGCGTGCGAGATCATCACGCGTCAGGGTGCGCCCTGGTCCGGCCTCGGTGTACGCCTGCACGGCCATGGCCGGGCCGGCAGTGCGCAGGACGTTCTCGGTGAAGTTGATCGCGCCCTCCGGAAAGAACCGGGCGCCGGGCAGTCGGTCGACATCGCGGACGACCTCGTGCCCTTTGTCGCCCCGCACACCGGCGAAGTCCCACACGGCGGTCCAGAACCGTGCGGGTTCGGCCGTGGAGAATCGGTGCAGGGCCGGGTAGTCATCGAGGGCCAGGCCCGCCGTCGTCCCCAGATACCGCTCGAACGCCGTCAGACGTGAACTGGCGACGCGGGCCGGATCGGGCGTCCACAACGGGCGTGTGTCGTTCACTCGACCATCCTCCGGGCCACGTCTCGAAACGCCGCGGCCCGTGCGAACGTCCGGACGAGTGCCGGTGGGTCCTGACGATCGGCGTCGAGTCCGTCCAGGCACACCCGGAGCCGGCTGATGGCCTCGCCGACCAGATCCGCGTTCGACGCCAGAATGCCCTGCCAGAGCTCCGGTGAACTGGACGCCACGCGTGTCATGTCGCCAAACGCCGGCCCCGCCATCGCGAGTCCAGAAGACCCCACGGCCGACCCTGCGGCGTCGGCCAGGGCGACGGCAACCAGCTGGGGCAGATGACTGACGTAGGCCATCGCCCGATCGTGCGTCTCGGCATCCGTCTCCCGGGGTGTCGCGCCCGCCAGGGTGGCAAGCTGCTCGACCAGACGAATGGACGTCGCGCTGGCCTGTCCGGGGACAACGAACCAGCGCAATCCTCTGAACAGGTCCGGTCGGGAGTGCGCGAGCCCGCTCGCCTCGACACCGGCCATCGGATGTCCGCCGACAAGCTCAATGCCAGCCCGGGCAGCCGTCGCCATGATCGCCCGCTTCGTTGACCCCACGTCGGTGACCGGCACGCGCATCCCGGCGCGCCCGAGATCATCGATGAGTGACAGGATTACAGGCACCGGCGTGGCCAGAACGATCAGGTCGACGTCGGACAAGTGCGTCGGCTCGACACGCGCGTCGTCGATCAATCCGCGATGACGCGCATCGGCGAGCACCTCCGGCCGATCCACCCCGACCACGAAGACCGCGTCCCCCACGGCCCGAACAGCCGCCGCAACGGAGCCCCCGATCAGCCCGAGCCCGACAATACCAAGACGACGAATCGTCCCCAACGCTCTGCCCTCTATCCTCTGCCCTCTGTCCTCTATCTCCCCCAGCCCCTCCGCGTCACCGGCTCCACGCAGATGCTGCGGCCGATGGCCGGCGCGATGACGCGCAGTTCGGCCATGAGCCGATCGAACTGCGCGGGAAACATCGATTGCGCACCGTCTGACAGGGCGTGATCGGGATCGCAGTGCACTTCGATCAGCAAGCCGTCGGCCCCGGCGGCCACGGCGGCGCGCGCCATTGGCGCCACCTTGTCGCGGCGCCCGGTCCCATGACTCGGGTCGACTAGGACCGGCAGGTGGCTGAGCTTCTGGACCACGGGAATCGCCGAGATGTCGAGGGTGTTCCGGGTGTAGCTCTCGAAGGTGCGGATGCCGCGCTCACAGAGCATCACGTCCAGGTTGCCGCCCGCCAGCACGTACTCGGCTGACAGCAGCCATTCTTCGATCGTGGCCGAAATCCCGCGCTTCAGCAGCACAGGCTTGCGCGTCTTGCCGAGATCCCGCAGCAGTGGAAAGTTCTGCATGTTGCGAGCCCCGACCTGGAAGATGTCGGCGTACTGTTCCACCACGTCGATCTGGCTGCTCTCCATGACCTCGGTGATCAGCTTGAGGTCGTGGCGGTCGGCGGCCGACCGCAGCATGCGCAGCCCGCTTTCGCCGAGGCCCTGAAAACTGTACGGCGACGAGCGCGGCTTGAACGCACCGCCACGCAGCACTTTCGCGCCTGCGCGCCGGACGGCCAACGCCGTGGCCTCGACCTGCTCCTCCGTCTCGGCCGAGCACGGGCCGGCCATGACGACGACCTCTTCACCCCCGATGCGGAGGTCGCCGACCGCGATAACGGTGTTCTCCGGCCGGAACGTGCGGCTCGCCAGCTTGTACGGCTCGCTGATGCGCACGACCTCCTTGACGCCGGCCTGCACCTCGACCAGGGCCGGGTCGCCCTGACCACTGCCGACGGCGCCCAGCACGGTCCGCGATGCGCCCGTCGACCGGTGCACGTCGAACCCCATCCCGACCAGCTGCGCCACGACCGTCTGGATTTGTTCCTCGGTGGCGCGTTCCTGCATGACGACGACCATGTCCGATACCTGCGCTTTCACCGCCACGACGTTCGACGTGGCGTTCATGTGGATTCTACCGTTCCCGGCGAACCGCCCGGTCCCGGGTCGTGCCGCCCGGCCTGCCGCTCGAGGCGCCGGGCTTCGTCGATGATTCGCTCGAACACTCGTCGAATCGCAGCGCCGTCGAGCGGGCCGGGGTTGGCGGTGACCACGCGCGCCAGAATGAGCGCCTCACGCGCCGGCTGGTAGATGGCTTCACCCCGCGCATCCTTGATCTGGCCGACCTCCAGCGCGCACGCGGCGCGCCGGCTGAGCAGGGCCAGCAACTGTGTGTCGAGCGCGTCGATCTCGCGGCGGAGCTCCTCGATGCGTTCGGTACTCATGTCATGGCTCCCCGGAGGCTCCCGACGAACCGTTCGACGGATCCGGCCACGTCCTCTCCGGCCGCCGCGGCATCCGCCACCACCTGCACCACCGCGCTGCCGACGACGGCGGCATCGGCAAAGCGGGTCACCTCGGCAACCTGGCAAGGCGTCGAAATCCCGAACCCGAGGGCGATCGGCAGCCCGGTTGCCTCACGCGCCCGACCGACGAGAGGGGCGGCCGACTCGGGCAACCGGTCCCGCATGCCGGTCACGCCCAGTCGCGAGATCGCATACACGAACCCCCGCCCGAGTTGGCCGGCGCGCCGCAGCCTCGCTGCTGACGTCGTGGGGCTGACGAGAAAGATGAGGTCGAGGCCGTGTCGGTCCAGGACCGTGCGGGCCTCGTCGGCCTCCTCGATGGGCAGGTCGAGCAGCAACACGCCGTCAACGCCCACGGCGGCGGCGCGCGCGGCGAACGGCTCGAGGCCCATGCGCCAGACTGGATTTACGTAGGTGAAGAGCACGATCGGCGGTCCCGTCGCCGGCCGCAGGCGCTCGAGCAGGTCAAGCGTCGGGCCGAGGCCGCCGCCCGCAGCGAGCGCGCGTTCGCTGGCGCGCTGGATGACCGGACCATCGGCGATGGGATCCGAGAACGGGACACCGACTTCGATCACGTCGGCGCCGGCACGCGCGATCGCCTTCAGGATCTGACCCGACGTCTCGATGTCGGGATCGCCGGCCGTGACATAGATGACGAGACCGGGCCGCGCTGTCGTGCGCAGCCGATCGAACGTCGCCTGCAACCGGCTCATGACGCGCCTCCGTCCCGTTCGGCCAGCAGGCGCCTCACCGTCTCGATGTCCTTGTCGCCGCGTCCGGAGACGTTGACGAGCACGGTCGTGTCGTCGGGCAGGTCCTGCAGGTGCTGCTCGAGCCAGGCGAGCGCGTGCGCCGACTCGAGCGCGGGCAGGATGCCCTCGCGGCCCGCCAGCCACTCGAACCCCCGAAGCGCCGCTTCATCGTCGATCCAGGCGTACTCGGTTCGCCCGAGGGCGCGCAGCCACGCGTGCTCCGGCCCGATCGACGGATAGTCCAGACCGGCCGACACCGAGTGGGTCGGCATGATGTTGCCCGTCTCGTCCTGCAGCACGAAGCTCCGCGTCCCGTGCAGGACGCCCGGCGCGCCGCCCGCAAACCGTGCCGCGTGTTCGCCCGGTCGAATCCCTCGCCCGCCCGCCTCGACACCGAGAAGACGCACCGACGGGTCGTCGATGAACGCATCGAAAATTCCCATGGCGTTGCTACCGCCACCCACCGAGGCCACGACCAGGTCGGGCAATCGTCCGCCGGCCGCGAGACACTGCTCACGCGCTTCCCGGCCGATGACCGATTGAAACTCACGCACCATGAGCGGATAGGGGTGCGGACCGAGCACCGAGCCCAGCAGGTAGTACGTCGTGTCGACGTGGGCCACCCAGTCGCGCATCGCCTCGTTGATGGCGTCCTTCAGCGTGCGGCTGCCGACATCGACGGGCGTGACCGTGGCTCCGAGCAGCCGCATCCGGAAGACGTTCGGCGCCTGTCGGGCCATGTCTTCGGCCCCCATGTACACGATGCACTCGAGTCCGAGGAGCGCACAGGCCGTGGCCGTGGCGACGCCGTGCTGACCGGCGCCGGTTTCGGCGACGATCCGCCGCTTGCCCATCCGCGCGGCCAGGAGCGCCTGGCCGATGGCGTTGTTGATCTTGTGCGCGCCGGTGTGGGCCAGGTCCTCGCGCTTGAGCAAGACACGGACGCGTCGATCGCCGGCCAGTCGGCGCGCTTGAGAGAGCGGCGTGGGCCGACCGACGTAGTCGATCAGCAGGTGCTCGAGTGTCGCCACGAACGCCGGATCACGCCGGGCCTCGAAGTAGGCATCCGACAGCGCTTCGACCGGCGCCATGAGCGTCTCGGGCACGAACCGGCCGCCGAACTCGCCGAAGTACCCACGGGCGTCGGGATCGCGCCGTCCGAAGATCGGCCCCGAGCCGGACGTGCTCGCCGTCATGCACACTCCTTGCCGGCACGCTGCACGGCCTCGAAAAAGGATCGCAGCCGTGCATGATCCTTGATGCCGGGCGCCGATTCGACGCCTGACGAGACATCGACCAGCGCCGGCCTGATGTGCCGAATCGCGGCGCCGACATTGCCGGCGTGCAGGCCGCCGGCCAGCCAGATGGGCCGTCGGGTCGCCAGGGCCGCGGCGCGCCCCCAGTCGGCCGTGCGCCCCGTCCCGCCAGGCGCCTCCGGCGTGCCGGCGTCGACCAATGGCACGACGTCGTCCGGCAGCGCCGCAGCTCGTTCGACGGCCTCGTCGCTCGCGAGCGCGACGGCGCGCACCAGCCGCGCCCCGACACTTGTGAACGACCCGACTGGCGCATCTCCGTGGAGCTGCACCACGTCGAGCGGCACCGCCTGGACGGCGGCAGCGACCGCCGCGGGCGGCGCGTTGACAAATACGCCGACGCGGCTGACACCACGGGCGATCGTGGCGGCAATGTCGGCCGCCTGACCCACCTCGAGATGGCGCACGCTCGGCTGCCAGAAGACGAAGCCGAGCGCGTCGGCACCGAGGTCGACCGCCACCCGGGCGTCCTCGGCGCGCGTGATGCCGCAGATCTTCACCTTCAGAACTCTCATGGTACGCCCGCCGAGGCCAGGAGGTCGGCCAGCGCACCGCCGGCATCGGGCGAGGTCACCAACCGCTCGCCCAACAGGAACGCGTCGTACCGGAGGCCGGCGAGCCGTCCAAGCTCGGCCCCCGTCCGCAACCCGCTCTCGGCCACGGCCACGACCGTGGAAGGAATCCGTGGCGCGAGCGCGTCAAAGGTCGACACGTGGACCTCGAGTGTCCGGAGATTCCGGCTGTTGACGCCAACGATCGTCGCGTCCGCCGCGAGCGCGTACTCGAGTTCCGCGGCATCATGCACTTCCACCAGAGCGGCCAACCCATGGCGGGTCGCCTCGACGAGGAGCGCCTCCAGGCGCGACCGCGGCATCGCAGCGACGATGAGCAGGACGGCGTCGGCGCCGGCTGTCGCGGCCTCCGTAATCTGATACTCGGTGACGAGAAAGTCCTTGCGCAGCAGCGGCAGGTCGACGACCGCGCGGACTGCACCCAGGTGCGCGAGCGAGCCATCGAAGAACGTTGGTTCGGTCAGGACGGACACGGCTGCCGCGCCGCTGGCGGCATAAGCCTGCGCGAGGGCCGCCGGGTCGTACTGCGCCCGCAGTACGCCGCGAGACGGCGACCGCCGCTTGCACTCGGCAATGACACGGATTCCGGGCGCCGTGAGAGCCTGCCTGAACCGGGCGCCGTCTGGCCTACGGCCACCAGGCACGCCGGCCGGCAGGGCTCCCCGCGCCTCCCGTTCATCAGCCGCCCGCCGGGCCGCGGCCACCACGGTCGACAGCAGATCGCTTGTCATTGGCCGCACACTTCAACGAGCCGATCGAGAACCCGGGCGGCGGCGCCCGAGTCCAGGCTCGTCATGGCTTGCGCTACACCCTCCGGAAGCGATCCGGCGGCCCCGGCGACGAGCAGGCCGGCGCCCGCATTGAGGAGCACGATGTCGCGACGAGGCCCGCGTTCTCCGGCCAGGACCCGGCCGATGATCGAGGCGTTCTCCTCGGCCGATCCGCCCGCAAGGGCCTGCACATCGCCCACCGGCAGGCCCGCATCCGCCGGGTGCACGTAGAAGGTGTTTACCGCACCATCGCGCAGTTCAGAGACTTTCGTGTGCCCGATGATCGAGATCTCGTCCAGGCGACCAGCCCCGTGCACCACCCAGGCGCGCTCGGTGCCGAGCTGCCCGAGCGCCCGCGCCACAAGCTCGGTGTGCTCCGGTCTCGACACGCCGATGAGCTGCCGTCGTGCGCCCGCGGGATTGACCAGCGGCCCCAGCAGGTTGAACGCGGTTCGCACGCCCAGTTCGCGGCGCGTCGGGCCGGCGTGCCGCATTGACGGGTGCCAGGCCGGCGCAAAGAAGAACGCCAGGCCGGCCTCATCGAGGGCACGCGCCACCCGCGCCGGGTCGGCGGACAGGTCAACGCCAAGTGCTTCGAAGACGTCGGCACTCCCGCATCGGCTCGACACCGCGCGGTTGCCGTGCTTGGCCACGGTGACGCCGGCTCCGGCCACGACGAGCGCCACCGCCGTCGACACATTGAAGGTCTGTGCGCCGTCGCCGCCCGTGCCGCAGGTATCGAAGACCTCGCGTGCAGACCCCGGCACCGTGACCGCCCGGGCGCGCATCGCCCGGGCAAAGCCGACGATCTCCCCCGGGCGCTCGCCCTTGAGCGCGAGCGCCATCAGCAGACCGGCGATGTGCGCCGGTTGCGCCTGACCGTCCATGATGGCGCCCATCGCCCCGGCCGCCTCATCGGCCGACAAGTCGCGATGCACGCGCAGCTTTTCGAACAGTTCAGCAAACACTACGTCCTGCTTTCGAGAAACGTCTGGAGGATCCGCTGCCCCACCGGGGTCAGCACCGACTCGGGATGGAACTGCACGCCGTAGACGGGCCATGACCGGTGCTCAATCCCCATGATCACGCCGTCGTCTTCGGCCCACGCTGTCGCCTCGAACCCGTCAGGTACGGCGTCGGACGGGATGCACAGGGAATGGTAGCGGCCCGCGTCGAACGGCCCGTCGAGTCCGGCGAACACGCCGGTGCCGTCATGACGCACGCGCGATGTCTTGCCGTGCCGCGGCTGCGGAGCGCGCTCCACCCGGCCACCGAACGCGGTCGCCAGGGCCTGGTGCCCGAGACAGACGCCGAGCACCGGCATCCGGCCGGCGCAGGCGCGAATGGCTTCCACCGAGACGCCCGCGCCTTCCGGGCGTCCCGGCCCGGGCGAGATCACGAGGTGGTCCGGCGGGGCGGCCAGGATCGCGCTGACGCTGATCTCGTCATGCCGGCGGACCTGGACGTCAGCACCGAGCTCTCCGATCCGGTGCGCCAGGTTCCAAGTGAACGAGTCGTAGTTGTCGATGAGGAGCACCACGACTACAGCCCCTGCTCGGCCATCTCCAGCGCCCGGACGAGGGCCTGCGCCTTGTCGCGTGTCTCGTCGAACTCGTCCGAGGGGTCCGAGTCGGCCACGATGCCGGCACCCGCCTGCAACTGGGCCTTTCGGTCGCGCATGGTGATGGTCCGGATGGCGATGCAGAAGTCGAGGTTTCCGGCAAAGTCGAGATACCCGACGGCCCCGCCGTACAGGCCCCGACGCGTGGGTTCGAGGCCCCCGATGATCTGCATGGCCCGGATCTTCGGCGCACCGGTCAGCGTGCCGGCGGGGAACGTGGAGACGAGCGCATCCAGCCGATCGCGGTCGTCGGCCAGCCGTCCCTCGACACGCGACACCAGGTGCATCACATGCGAGTAGCGTTCGAGCGCCATGTACTGTGGCACACGGACGCTGCCCACGGCCGCCACCCGGCCGAGGTCGTTGCGCCCGAGATCGACCAGCATCACGTGCTCGGCGCGCTCCTTCTCGCTGCGACGCAGGTCGTCAGCCAGCCGCTGGTCGTCCTCCGGCGTCACGCCGCGCCGCCGCGTGCCGGCGATCGGGTGCGTCTCGACATGACGACCCTCGACGCGCACGAGCATCTCGGGCGAGGCCCCGACGATGGCGTCTCGTCCCATGCGGAGGAAGAACATGTACGGCGAAGGATTGATGTGCCGGAGGGCGCGATACACATCAAAGGCCGGCGCCGATGTGTCCGTCTCGAAGCGTTGGGAGTAGACGGCTTGGTACACGTCGCCTGCCGC
>DATKDF010000182.1:0-2241 GCA_035512795.1 Vicinamibacterales bacterium | reverse complement strand
ACGGCACGAAGGGCGATCCCTTGGGCGACGACCAGACGACGTGCGTGTCGGTGACGTCGCCCGTGCCACCGGGCCGGATGGCAAACGTCGGCCCGGCGCGGCCCGACGAGCAGAACACGATGCCGTGTCCCACCACGCACGTCGGGATGACCTCGCGCAGCATGCCGCGCACCCGCCACAGTTCCTTGCCCGTGGCCGGGTCGTAGGCCTGCACGAGCTGCTGGCTGTTGACGATGAGTTCGTCGCGGTCGCCCGTGGTGATGACGATGGGCGTGCCCCAGCCGACTGTCTGTGTGCGCTCGGTCCACCAGAGCGTCTCGCCGGTCTTCTTGTCGAAGGCCGCGACGAACGCGCTCACATCCGATGTGGGCCGATGATCCTGGTAGAGAAAGATCCTGTCCCTGTAGAGGACGGGCGATCCGGCCGTGCCGTGGTAGTTGTCGATGCGCCCGAACTGGCGGTGCCAGACGAGCCTGCCGCTGAAGTCGAACGCCGCCAGTCCGTGCGTGCCGAACGACGCGTAGATCATCTCGCCGTCGGTTGTCGCCGTGGCCGAGGCCTTGCTGTTCTTGGGATAGGTGTGCTCCACACCGAGGGGCGTCGCCACGGCCGTCTCCCACAGCAGCCGGCCGTCGGTCCGGCTGTAGGCCAGCATCGACAACCGCGACTCGTCGCGCGCGGTCGTCAGGAAAATGTAGTCGCCCCAGACGATGGGCGACGAGTGGCCGCGGCCGGGGACGGGCACCTTCCACCGGACGTTGTCGGTGGGCGACCAGCGATCCACGTAGTTCGTGCCGGCGACGTAGCCCTGGCCCGACGGCCCGCGCCAGCGCGGCCAGTACTTCGCGCCCTCGCCCTCGACGACGATCATCGTGGCGTCGGTGTCGGGCGCCACGGGCGAGGGCGCGGCGCCGAGCGCGGCCAGGCTGCCCACCACCACGGTTCCGAGAATCAGTCGATGTGCCATGCCTCATAGCCTGACGTGCGACATTGCCCGGGTCAACAGAATCCGGGCTGTGTGACGAGCACACGAACCCGGCTTTCGTCCGGAAGCGGGCACGGGGCGAACTGGCCCACTCACTTCTGCGCGTCGAGGACGAGCACGTCGTAGTCGTCGAAGGCCGCGTCCGCCGTGACGATCGTCAGGCCCTCGATCCGGGCCTGCGCGATGAGCAGCCGGTCGAAGGGGTCCTGGTGGTGGTCGGGCAGCGCTGCCACGGCGATCGCGTGATCGACGGACACGCTCAGCATGAGGAACCCGTCCCGTTCGAGCTGGCCGGGCATCCAGCGATCGAGCGGCTCGACGAGCTTCAGACGGCCGGTGAGGGACTTGATCGCCATCTCCCAGGCGCTCGCCGCGCTCACGCGCACCGTGCCGGCGCCGCGCTCGATCTCGCGGCGAGCCCGCCGGCCCAGCCGGGAGCTGCCCGCCTTCCACCATAGCAGCGCCTGGGTGTCGAGCAGCAGGTTCACGGCCTGGTCCCGAACGCCCGGAGCAGGTCGTCGGGCAGCGGGGCGTCGAAGTCCTTGCTGATGCGGATCTTGCTCTTGAGCGAACCGAATCCTCTGCGGCGGGCCGTCGCCCGCACCGGCACCAGGCGGGCGACCGGCGTGCCGTTCTTCGCAATGACGACCTCCCCACCGGCCGCCGCCTCGTCGATCAGCCGCGACAGGTGCGTCTTGGCCGCGTGCACGTTGACGATGGTCATGGACTAAGGTTAGCTAAGTCCCAAGAGTGTCGTCAACGATCCGCCCATCCGCCCATCCGCCCATCCGGTCTTCCCGAACGCGGGCGAGGACGCGCGAACCTCACTCCCGCGTGAGCGCGACCGCCGGCTGCACCCGCGTGGCGCGTCTCGCCGGCAGGTAGGCCGCGAGGACGGTCGCGACCAGCAGGGCGGAAACGGCGCCCACCAGGCTGGCCGGATCCAGGGCCTCGAGTCCATACACGCGACTCTCGATGACGCGTGACACGGCCGCGTACAGGCCGAGACCCAGGATGATGCCGACGGCGCCCGTCGTGAGTGCCGGGCGTAGGACAGTCCCAGCGATGTCAGCGCCGGTGGCGCCAAGCGCCAGACGGATGCCGAACTCTCGCGTGCGCTCCAGCACCCGACGCGTCACGACCGCGTAGGTGCCGGCAATCGCCAGGCCGAGCGCGAGAACGGCCAGCGTCGTTCCCGGCTTCGCCAGCACGCGTTCCTGGGCCGCCAGTTGCCGCAACTGCGCGCGCGCGCTCGT
>DATKDF010000181.1:0-13290 GCA_035512795.1 Vicinamibacterales bacterium | reverse complement strand
CCATTGCGCGGTCGCGGCCGGTGCCGCGCACGCTGTCGACCATCGTCCAGACGACCAATCTCGGCATCACCGTCAAGGACAGTCCGCAGTCCACGCTCGTGTTCGTGACGTCGCTCGACGCCGGCGAGCCGGTGGCCGATGCGCGCGTGTCGATCGTCAATACCGCCAACACCATCGTCTGGAGCGGCACGACCGGCCGTGACGGCGTCGTGCTCGCACCCGCCTTGCCGCTGCGCACGCCCGACCGCTGGTGGGAACTGTCCTTCATCCTCACGGTCGAGAAGGACGGCGACCTGGCCTACGTCGGATCCGACTGGAACGAGGGCATCTCGCCGTGGGACTTCGGCACGTCCTATCAGCTCTGGGAAGCCACCGACATTCTCCGCGGCTCGGTCTTCACCGACCGCGGGGTCTACCGGCCGGGCGAAGAGGTGCGGATCAAGACGATCGCGCGTCTCGACACTCCGCAGGGCATTCGGCTCCTGCCGGCCGGGTCGACGCTGGATGTCCGTGTGCGGGACGGCCGCGGGCAGGAGGTCGATCGCCGCCGGGTGCCGGTGGGGCGCTGGAGCAGTGTCGAATGGGCGTGGACGGTGCCCGAGTCGGCGACGCTCGGCAGTTACCAGGTCGAGGCCCTCATCCCGGGCACCGAGCGGCCCGCGGGCAACGATGGGACGCCGGTCGAGCGGAACGGCGACTGGCTGAAGCGTGTGAGCGGGTCGTTCCTCGTGGCGGCCTACCGCCGGCCCGACTTCCGCGTCGACGCGACGCTCACGGCCGATCCGGCCGTTGCCGGCACGACGCTTCGGGGCACGGTCGCGGCGCGGTATCTGTTCGGCAGCACACTCGGTGGGCGGCCCGTGCGCTGGTGGATTCAGCGCACACCCGACTCGACCGTGCCGGCGGCGATCCTGGAGCGCTTTCCACGCGATCGATACGCGTTCGGCTACTACGCGCGCGGTGTCACCGCCCCGGAGCGGCTGGCGGGCGAGGACGCGCGACTCGACGAGGCCGGTCGGCTGGCCGTCGCCCTGCCGGTCGAGGCCGGGGTGGATCGCACGTTCCGGTACACGCTCGAAGGCGACGTCGAGGACGTGTCGCGGCAGCGCATCGCCAATCGCGCGGCCATGGTCGTCCATCCGGCGCCCTGGCACATCGGCCTGCGGCGCCCGGACTACTTCGCCACGGTCGAGGCCGGCACGAGCGTGGATGTGCTGACGGTCGACCCCGAGGGCCGCACCGTTCCGGGCGTCGAGGTGACGCTCGACCTCGTGCGCATCCAGTGGAACTCGGTGCGCCGGGCCGAGGGCGGCGGGTTCTACACGTGGGAATCCGAGCGGCTCGAAAGACCGGCGGGGCAGTGGACGGTGACGACCGGCGACGCCCCGGTGGCCGTGACGATTCCGGTGCCCGACGGCGGCTCGTACGAGCTGCGCGCGACAGCGGCGCAGAACGGCCGGAGGACCCGGACCGACGTGTCGTTCTACGGTCTCGGACGCGGCTACACGGCGTGGCAGCGCTTCGATCACAACCGCATCACGCTCGAACCGGAGCGCGAGACCTGGAAGCCCGGTGAGCGCGCCCGCATCATGGTGCAGTCGCCGTGGGAATCGGCCACCGCGCTCGTCACGGTCGAACGCGAAGGCATCCGGCGCTACGAACGGTTCACGCTGACCTCGACGCAGCAGACGATTGAAGTACCGGTGTCGGAAGCCGACATCCCCAACATCTTCGTCTCGGTGCTCCTCATCCGCGGCCGGACGTCGAGCGATCCCGGCGATGACGGGAGCGATCCCGGCAAGCCCGCCTTTCGTCTGGGCTATACCGAGATCACGGTCGAGGACGCGACCAAACGGTTGACGCTCGACGTCACGGCTGACCGGGAGGAATATCGTCCGGCCAATCGCGCCCGCGTGTCGGTCGGTGTCCGCGATGAGGCCGGCCAGCCCGTCCAGGGGGAAGTCACGCTCTGGGCCGTCGACTACGGCGTCCTGTCCCTCACCGGGTATCAGCCGCCGGATGTGCTGCGGGCCGTTTACCGGCGCAAGGCGTTGCAGGTGATGAACGCCGACAATCGGCAGCGCATCATCAGCCGGCGCGTGCTGACGCCCAAGGGCGCGAGCGAAGGGGGTGGCGGCGGCGGCGAAGGCAACGTGCGTCAGGACTTCCGGCCGCTGGCCTTCTGGCTCGGCTCGGTCGAGACCGACGCCGACGGGCGCGCCTCGGCCGACGTCACGTTGCCCGAATCGCTCACGACATACCGCATCATGGCCGTCGCCGGCGACGCCCGGTCGCGCTTCGGGTTCGGCGACGCCGAAATGCGCGTCACCAAGCCGCTGACCCTGCTTCCCGCGTTGCCGAGGTTTCTGACGCTGGGCGATCGCGCGTCGATTGGCGCCGTGGCCACCAACACGCGCACCACCGGCGGACAAGCGACCGTCACCGTGCAGAGTCTCGATCCGGCGGTGGTCGCCTTCACGGGCAGCCGCGAGTCCACCGTGACACTCGGCCCGGGGGGCACCGAAGCCGTGCGGTTCGAGGCAGCGGCGCGCGCCGTCGGAACGGCGCGTGTCCGGATGACGGTCAGTCAGGGAGACGAGTCCGACGCCTTCGAGATCGACCTGCCGGTCGTTGCCCCGGCGCCGCCGGAAGTCACGGCTGCCTTCGGGGATACGGAGGGGCGGGCGGTCGAGCGTCTGCGCATCCCCGAGGGGATTCTGCCGGCCGCCGGTGGCCTCGACGTGAGCCTCGCGACGACGGCGCTCGTCGGCCTGGGCGAAGGGGTGCGCTATCTGGCCGACTATCCGTACGGCGGCGCCGAGCCACGCGCCTCGGGTGCGCTGGCCCTGGCGCTCGCCGCCGACCTCGGCACGGCTTTCTCGATGTCGAACATCGCGCCGGCCGACTATCGGGCCCGGGCGGCCACGATGCTGGCCGAACTGCCGCGCTACCAGTGCGCCGACGGCGGCTTCGGATGGCCGGGTTGTCGGCACGGCGATCCGTACCTGACCAGTTGGGTGCTCGACGTCGTCCATGCCGCGGCCGAACTCGGGTTCGAGCCCCAGGGCGGGATGGTCGTGCGCGCGCTCGACTTCCTCCAGGCCCGGATGAACCGGGCCGCGCCGCAGCAGGTCCAGTGGGTGCCGTGCTGGGCGGCGATCACGGCCTACGGGGTACGCACGCTCGTCCAGCACGGGCGCAATCAGGACTCGAACATCACCCGCCTTGTCGACGCGGTCGATCGCATGCCGGTCTTCGCCCTGTCGTATCTGGTCGATGCGGTCGTCCTCGCGCGGCCCGACGATCCGCGCGCGGCCGACCTGCGGCGGCGCCTCGCAAACGCCGCGCGCGTCGAAGGCGACCAGGCCCACGTCGAGGAACTCGACGATGACCTGCTGGGCTGGCTCTGGAACTCGAATGTCCGGTCGACGGCCATCGTGCTCGAGGGCCTCGTGCGGCGGGGTGACGACCCGGTGCTGGTGCAGCGGATGGTCCGGTGGCTGCTCGGCGCCCGCGAGAATGGCCGCTGGCGCAACACGCAGGAGAATGCCACGGCGCTCCACGCGCTCGTGCGGTACTACAAGGCGTTCGAGGCGACGCCGGCCAACCTGTCGGCGACGGTGGCCCTGGGTTCCGAGACCATCGGCACGGCTGCGTTCCGCGGGCGCACCGCGACGGCCGAGCACGTCACGCTGGCGATGCCCGACCTGCTCCGGCAGGCGGCGCCTGGCACTGAGTCGGAACTGGCCATCTCCCGCGAGGGTACCGGCCGGCTCTACTACACGACGCGCTTCCAGTTCACACCCCTGACGCCGCCGCCGCCCACAGACCAGGGCCTGCGCGTGGAGCGACGGTACGAACGCTTCGTCGAAGGCGGGACCGGGCCCGAGGCGACTGCGTTCGATGCCGGCGACCTGATTCGGGTGACGCTCACGGTCAGCCTGCCGGTCGAGCGGCGCTACCTGGCGGTCACCGACACACTGCCGGGCGGCGTCGAGGCGGTTGACGGCTGGTTCCGGACCACCGCGGCGGATCTGGCCCGCGAGGCCTCGGTGCAGTCGGCCGACGAATCGTGGGAGGCCCGCTGGCGTGGCGGCGGCTTCGATCACGTCGAAAAGTACGACGACCGCATCGTCCTGTTCGCCACACGCCTGAGTCAGGGCCGTCACGAGTTCTCCTACGTGGTGCGGGCGACCACGTCCGGGACGTTCTCGGCGGCCGGGGTCCGGGCTGCCCAGCTCTACGCGCCCGAGGTCAATGGACGGTCGGCGCCGACCACGGTGGTGATTCGATGACCTCCCGGGCGGCGCGCCGGCTTCATCCCGGCCACCGGCGCCGGATCCTGGTCGTCACGACGGTTCTCATCGCGGCCGTAGCCTGCTGGATCCGCATGGGACCGTTGCCGGCGGGCCTGCTCGAGGCTGACGCGCCGTCGACCCTCATCGTCGACCGGCACGGCGAGGTGCTCTACGAGACACGGACCGTGGCCGGCACCCGCGGTGCCGACTTGCGGGCCGACGATGTCCCGGCCGTCCTCGCAGAGGCCACCCTGGCCGCCGAGGATCACCGCTTCCTGTGGCATCCGGGCCTCGATCCGATCGCGATCGGTCGCGCCACGCTGCGGAATCTCCGCGCCGGCGCCGTGGTCGAGGGCGGGTCGACCATCACCCAGCAGGTGGCGCAACTGCTGATCGCGCGGCAGCACGGGGGCCGCGCGCCACGCGGCTGGTGGGCGCAGGCCCGGGAAGCCGCGCTGGCGCTACGGCTCGAGCACCGGCAATCGAAGGCCGCGATTTTGAGCCTGTACCTGAACCTCGCACCCTACGGCAACCAGATCGCGGGCGCGTCGAGGGCGGCCGAAGCGTACTTCGGGCGCGGGGTCGAGACGCTTACACCGGCCGAGGCGGCCTTTCTGGCGGCCCTGCCGCAGCAGCCGAGCCGCTTCAATCCCTGGAAGGACGCCTCGGCAGCCCGGGCACGGCAGCAGCGGATCCTCGATGCGATGGTCGCCCGTGGCTCGCTGTCGGAGGCCGCGCGGGCCACGGCACGCGAAGAAACGCTCAGCCTCGTCAACGACCGGCCCGAGGCGATTGCGCCGCATTTTGTCGAACGCGTGCGCGCCGACGTCGACGTCTCCGGCCGGCCCGTCCGCGTCGAGACGACGATCGATGCCGGGTTGCAGCGGATCGTCCGGGGCATCATCGCGGCCAACCGGGCCACGCTCGATGCGCATCACGCGCGCAATGTGGCCGTCGCCGTGCTCGACAACCGCACCGGCGAGTGGCTGGCGTGGGAAGGCTCGGGCGACTACTTCGACACGGACCATGGTGGTGCCATTGACGGGGTCGTCGCCCCGCGGCAGCCGGGCTCGGCGTTGAAGCCGTTCACCTATGCGGCGGCGTTCGAACGCGGCTTTCACCCGGGGTCGGTGCTGGCCGATGTGCCGGCCGAGTTTCCGACGGCCGTCGAGGGTGTGCTGTATCGGCCGCAGAACTACGACGGCCAGTTCCGCGGGCCGCTCCGCGCGCGCGACGCGCTCGCCGGCTCCGAGAACGTGCCGGCCGTCGTGCTCGCATCGGCCGTCGGGGTGCCGGCCCTTGCACGCCTGCTGCGTCAGGCCGGGTTGTCGACGCTCGATCGGACGGCGTCGCACTATGGGCTCGGGCTGACGCTCGGCAACGCCGAGGTGCGGCTCGACGAACTCGTGGCGGCCTACGCGATGTTCGCGAGGGGCGGCACCCGGGTCGCGCCCAGGCGCGTGCGGGCCGTTGACGGCCGGGCCGAGGCTGGTTCGGCCGCGGCCGAGCGGGTGGTATCCGAGCGCACGGCGTTCTGGGTGACCGACGTGCTTGCCGACGACGACGCCCGCGCCTACATCTTCGGGCGCGGCGGCAGTCTCGAGTTTCCGTTCCCGGTCGCCGCCAAGACCGGCACGTCGCAGGCCTATCACGACAACTGGGCGCTCGGGTACACGGCCGACGTCACGGTCGGCGTCTGGGTCGGCAACTTCGACCGGACGCCGCTCCGTCAGTCGTCCGGGGTGACCGGCGCCGGCCCGATCTTCCACGACGTCCTTCTGGCTGCCGTCGAGCGGGTGCGCGGGCGCCTGCCGATCGGGGCGTGGATGCCGGTGGCCGGCCCGCCGCCCGAGGCGGCGCCGGTTGAGCTCTGTGCGGTCTCCGGGCTCGCGCCGCACGGCGCGTGCCTGCGCCGGATCACCGAGTGGCTGCCCGCCGGTGCGCCCCCTGAGTCCTGTACCTGGCATCGCGACACCGGGCATGGGGTCGAGACGATCTGGCCCGACGCCTACCGGCACTGGGCGCGCGATCGCGGCCTCGCGACTGCCGCGTCGTCACCGGCACGACCGGTCCCGCGTCGCGCCGCGGCCGATCCGGTGTCCCGCTTCCGCGTCGTCGCGCCGTTGGCCGGGGCGCTCTACCTGATCGATCCGACGCTGCGTCCCGACTTTCAAGCCGTCCCGCTCCGTGCGGCGGGCGCCGCACCGGGACGGGTCGAGTGGTTCGTCAACGGCGAACTGGTCGGCGTCGCGTCGTCTGACGAGGTGCTGCGGTGGCCCATCGTGCGCGGCCTGCACGCGATCCGCGCACGAGACGCGGCCGGGCAGACGGCCGAGACGACGATTACGGTGAGATGAGCGTGCATCTCGAATCGACCATTCCTTATACTCAGAGAATGTCGCGGCAGGGGATGGTCGTGCTCGCGGTGATCGTGAGCGGCGCACTCGCGTGGCCGTCGGCCGAGCCGCAGAGCGGCGGCCGCATCGGGACCGGACGGGTGACGACCGACGCGCGCTGTGTAGCGAACCTCGGGATGGGCCAGAAGAGCGGCCGGCGGTTCTGTGATGTCATCATTGCGCAGACGGCGGTCGAGAGCGTGGCGATGGTCGTGCCGGCCCGTGCCGGTCCGGCGACGCTGCGGTTCGATCTGCACAACCGGTTCGTGGTCTCTGACGCACGGCGTCCTCCGGCCGAGGCCTTCGAGCGGCATGCGGCGCTCGTCGCCATCGTCACGGGCGCCGGGGAGGAGATTGTCCGCGCGGCCGTCACCCGGGAGTACCGGACGATCGAGGACGTGTTCGACCGCATCAGCGGCGGAGGGCGCGACGCCGGCCTGAAGGCCGTCGCGCCGGGCGGCGCCGAAGCGGTCGTCGCGATTCTGCCCGAGGGCGTGACCTCGATCGGCATCGTCGGCGTCAATCTCGAACGGGTGTCGGCGGGCGGACGGGAGATGTTCGACGCACCGGGACGGCCGGTGGCGCTCGCCAGCAATTTCCGGATCGAGTACACGCCGCGATGACGGCGGCGGTCGACCTGCTCGTCGTCGGCGCCGGTCCCGCCGGCCTGGCGGCGGCGATTGCGGCTCGGCGCCTCGGGCTGTCGGCCCTCGTCATCGAGAAGGGCGCGCTCGTCAACTCGATCCTCCACTACCCGACCGACATGGTGTTCTTCACCACGCCGGAGCTGCTCGAGATCGGGGGCTATCCGTTCGTCAGCCCCCACGAGAAGCCGACGCGGACGGAGGCGCTGCGCTATTACCGGCGTGTCACGGATGCGGCCGAACTCCACGTCTCACTGCGGGAGGCGGTGACGGCCATCACGCCCCGGCCGGAGGGCGGGTTCGTCGTCGAGTCGGAGCGCGGCGGGGCACGGCAGGTCCGCGCCGCGGCGGTCGTGGTCGTCGCCACGGGCGCGTTCGATCGGCCGAACCGGCTCGACATCCCCGGCGAAGACCTGCCGCACGTCTCGCACTATTACCGGGAGGCGCACACCGGCTACCGGCAGCGCGTCGTGGTCGTCGGCGGCAAGAACTCGGCCGCCGACGCGGCGCTGGAGCTCTACCGGGCCGGGGCGACGGTGACCCTCGTGCATCGCGGCGAGGCGCTCGGCGAGTCGATCAAGTACTGGGTCAAGCCGGATCTCGAGAACCGGATCGCGGAAGGGGCGATCGCCGCGCGCTTCAGGACCCGTGTGGTCGAGATCACGCCGGACCACGTGCAGCTGGTCGGCCCGGACGGCGAACGTTCGGAGCCGGCCGATGCGGTCCTGCTGCTCACGGGCTACCACTCCGACCCGACACTCCTCGAGAGCGCCGGCGCCGCCCTCGACGAGACGACCGGCGCCCCGGTTCACGATCCGGAGACGTTCGAGACGACCGTCCCCGGCCTGTACGTCGTGGGATCCTGCGTCGCTGGCACCGAGAGCGGCCGAATTTTCATCGAGAACGGACGCTTCCACGGCGCCGCCGCCGTCACCGCAGCAGCCCGACGGCTCCGCCGCAACGGTCTCGCGCTCCCGCGGCCCTGAACCGCCG
Organism: Vicinamibacterales bacterium; assembly: GCA_035512795.1. Taxonomy (GTDB): domain Bacteria; phylum Acidobacteriota; class Vicinamibacteria; order Vicinamibacterales; family SCN-69-37; genus DATKDF01. Next base: position 4,959 of record DATKDF010000181.1, on the reverse strand, counting down.
AACCGAACCGCCGAACCGAACGGAACCCCAGGACCCAGGACCGCAGGACTGATGATTGATCACACCCCGGGGTCGTTCTCGGGTCTGGATCACGCTTCATAGAAGTCGCGAAGCGATCACGTGAAGGTCATGGAGGCATGAAGGCCATGAAGGCAGCACGCGTGTCCCGTTGGGTTGCCTGGCCGGGCGCATCGGCTGTTCTTCACGCCCTCACGTCTTCATGCCCACGTGAAAAGACCAACCTGGCTGCCGGCCTTACAACGACCCGACGAGGATGTGGGGGATCATCAGACCCCAGGACCCCAGAACCGAGGACGCTTCTCAATGCACGGTGCGGGTCTTGTTCGCGAGGTAGTCCATCAGGACGTATTGTCCGAGGGTGTGGGGTGTCGTGAAGTAGGCCTTGCCGCGGCACATGCGGGCGACGCGGCGGACGAAGGCGACCAGGTCGTAGTCGCGCGCCAGCATGAAGGTGTTGATCATGATGCCGGAGCGGCGGCAGGCGGCCACTTCCGCGAAGGTCTCGCGGAGCACGTACGGGTCGAGACCGAAGGCGTTCCGGTAGATGCGGCCATCCGGCCGTGTGACGGCTGATGGCTTGCCGTCGGTGATCATCACGATCTGGCGCATGTCCTTGCGCTGGCGGTCGAGCAGCCGTCGCGCGAGCCGCAGACCCTCGCGCGTGTTGGTGTAGTACGGCCCCACGCGCACGCGGCCGAGCTGGCGCACAGGGACCTGCTCGGCCGAGTCGTGGAACAGCACGGCCTGGAGCGAGTCGCCCGGGAACTGGTGCTCGATGAGGTTGGCGAGCGCGAGGGCCACCCGTTTGGCCGGTGTGAACCGGTCCTCGCCGTAGAGCACCATGCTGTGGCTGCAATCGAGCATGAGCACGGTGGCGCAGGAACTCTGGTAATCGCCCTGCGCCACCATCAGGTCGTCGTAGTCGAGGTCCAGCCGCCACGGTGCGCCCGGCTGGCCGCCGGCCCGGCCGTAGCCGCGGCGGATCGCCTGCAGCAGGGTGGCCGTCGCGTCGAGGGTGAGCGCGTCACCGAAGGCGTACGCCCGTGGGGCGCCGCCGGCCTCGACCCCGGCGGCCAGGTCGCGCGTGTCGTGGCGTCCGGTGTTCGACCGGCCGAGGCTGCCCAGCAGATCGCGGAGCGCGCGGTACCCGAGAAAGTCCAGGGCCTTGTCGGTCACCTCGAACCGGGTGCGTTCGGGATCCCGGCCGCCGCGACCGCCCGGGGACTGTGGCGCCGGCTGGCCGGCCATCGACACGAAGCCCTCGGTCGTCAGACGCTCGACGATCTGCCCGACCATGGCCGCCAGCCGTTCACGGCTCGTGTCCGGGTCGCCGTCGAGCAGCCGGTCGATCGCCTCGTCGGACAGGACGCCGCCGTTCAGGAGCGCATCGAGGATGGCATCGTGCAGCGCCTGCATCGTCCGGTCGGCCTCGTCGGCCTGTGGATCGCGCGGGTTGCCGAAGCCGCTCGACAGCAGCAGGTCCGACAGCTGCGAGACGAGCGACTCGAAGTCGATGTCGTCGAGGAGTCCCGGCACGAATCGCGTGTAGCGGTACTTCATCGCGGCGCTGTCAGTTGTAGTACTTCTTCTTGCGACCGCGGGCCGGGGTGTCGTCCTCGTCCTCGTCCTCGTCGAGGAGCGCGTCGGGCGGGCGACGCGGCTCTTCACGCACCGGCGCCGGAGCGTACAGGCGGCCCGAGTCGGTGCGGCTGATCTTGCGGAGGGCACAGAGGCCCTCGAGCACGAAATCGGCCGCCGCCGCCAGGTGAGGCGGCGAGTCCGGTCCACCCTCCGACATGCGGGCCGTCAGCTCGGCCAGGCCCGGGACGCCCGCCACCAACTCGAGCACCTCGTCCGACGAGGTGAGGTCCGACAGGTCGAGGGTGCCGCCCTGTTCGAACCAGTTGATGATGGGCCGTGCGTCGGCTGACATCGTGTGGCCGTCGTAGACGCGGGCCACGGCCTGGCGGACCAGGTCGCGCGCCACGTCGTCGGCGCCCTTGAGTTCGCCCTCGTACTCGAGTTCCACCTTGCCCGTGAGCGAGGGGAGCGCCGCCTGCACGTCGCTGACCCGCGCGACGATCGGCGCTTCGGCGTGCACGAGGGCACGGCGCTCGGCATTGGACACGACGTTTTCGATCGCGGTGATCGGCAGCCGCTGGCTCACGCCCGACCGCCGATCGATCTTCTGATCCGTGCGGGCGCAGATGGCAATCTCCTCGACGATCTCGCGCACGTAGAGCGGCACGTCGATCCGGCCGTCACCCGTCCGGTCGATCCAGGCTTCCTGCGACGTGATCGTCATCGCCTCCTGCCGCGACCGCGGATAGTGCGTCCGGATCTCGGACCCGATGCGATCCTTCAGCGGTGTGATGATCTTGCCGCGGGCCGTATAGTCTTCCGGGTTGGCGCTGAAGACGATCAGCACGTCGAGGGGCAGGCGCACCGGGTAGCCCTTGATCTGGACGTCGCCCTCCTGAAGGATGTTGAACAGGCCGACCTGGACCTTGCTCGCCAGGTCCGGCAGCTCGTTGATCGCGAACACACCCCGGTTGGCGCGCGGCAGGAGGCCGTAGTGCATCGTCAGCTCGTCGCCGAGTTCGCGGCCGGATCGAGCGGCCTTGATGGGATCGATGTCGCCGATGAGGTCGGCAATTGTCACGTCTGGGGTAGCGAGCTTTTCGACGTAGCGGTCGGCGCGCGATCGCCACGCCACCGGCAGGTCGTCGCCCGCGGTGCCGGCCTGCAGACGGCAGGCCGCACAGATCGGACGCAGGGGATGGTCGTGGATCTCACAGCCGGGCACGACGGGCATCTCCGGGTCGAGCAGGTCGGCGAGCGCGCGGAGCAGACGTGTCTTCGCCTGGCCGCGCAGACCGAGCAGGATGAAGTTGTGGCGCGCGAGCATCGCGTTGGCGATCTGCGGGACGACCGTGTCGTCGTAGCCGACCAGGCCCCGGAAGAGGGGCGCGCCCGTGCGGAGCCGTGCCAGCACGTTGTCGCGCAGTTCGTCCTTGACGGATCGATCGCGGACGCGTCCGGTGGCGATGGCCTCGCGGAGCGCGCCCACTGACGTCGGCAGGGTCATAGCCTCCATACTAGCAACATGCTGAACAGGCTGTTGGCGCCGACCCGGGCGCTGGCGATTGCGCATCGGGGGGGATCGACGCTGCGGCCGGAGAACACGATGGCGGCCTTCGACCACGCCGCGGCGCTCGGGGTCGATGCGCTCGAGTGCGACGTCCGGCTGTCGAAGGACGACGTGCCGGTCGTCATTCACGACAGCACGCTCGACCGGACGACCGATCGCACCGGGCCCGTCGCCGCGCTCACTGCCGACGAACTGGCGCGCGTCGATGCCGGCTGGCACTTCGGCCCGGAGGCGGGGTATCCCCACCGCGGCCGGGGGTACGGCGTCCCGCGGCTCGTGGATCTGCTCGCGCGCCATCCAACGCTGCCGTTCATCATCGAGATCAAGAGCGACGCGGCCGACCTGGTCGTTCCGGTGTTCGAGGCCGTCGACCGCGCCGGCGCGGTGGACCGGGTCATCATCGGCGCCTTCAGCCAGGCGGTGCTCGACCGGGTCCGGCGGCATACCCCGCGGGTGCCGACCAGTGCCTCGCGCGCCGAGATCGCGTCCGCGCTCCGGCGGACCCGCTTCGGTCTGCGTCCGAAGCGAGGTGCGTACGATCTGGTCCAGGCCCCGTACTACTTCCGCGGCCGCCGCATCTTCGGCCGCCGCTTCGTCACGTCATTCGTGTGCGCCGGCCTGCCCGTCCAGGCGTGGATCGTCGACGAGGAGTCCGACATGCGCACCCTCATCGACTGGGGCGTCACCGGGATCATCAGCGACCGGCCCGACAGGGCCGTTCAGGTCGTCAACAGCGTGTGAATCGTTATACTTGCCCTGTTCCTGGAGGTACCGAGATGCACGTGAAGAGCCTGGCGATGGTGGTGTCGGCGCTCGCGGTGACGGGCGTGGCGTGGACGGCGGGTCTGGCCGGGCAGGGGCGCGGCAATCAACCGCCCGATCCGACCGAGGAATTGATCCGTACGCTCGTCGGGCGTCTGAGCCTCGACGACTACAAGGCCACGATCAAGGGCCTCACGGCGTTCGGCGACCGGCGCGAGGGCACGCAGCGCAACCGCGACGCGGTCGACTGGATCGCGGCCCAGCTCGAGAGCTACGGCTGTACGCCCGAGCGCATGATGTACAGCCCGCCGGCGCCGCGCGCGGGCGGGGCGGGTGGCCGGCAGGGTCAGCGTGCGGCCGGGGCCGGTCGTGGTGGCCAGCGGGCCGGTGGCGCGGGTCAGCGCGGGACACCGCCGCCGCCGGCCACGGTGCTCGAAGAGCCGGTGCGCAACAGCGCCGGCGGCTCGACCCTCTACGGCATCCGTCGTCGCACAGGCGTCAACAACAACCCGGAGGCGCAACCCGACGAGGCGCTGCGGGCGCTGAATGCGGGTGCGGTCATGCCGGGGCCCTTCCCCCAGGTCTACTGCACGAAGGTCGGCGCGACGCGCCCCAACGAGATGTACATTCTCGGCGCGCACATGGACGGCATCGGCCTGGGCGAGGCGGCCAACGACGACGGCTCGGGCACGGCGCTCGTGATGCTCATGGCGAAGGTGTTCAGCCTGCCCGACGTCACGACCGACGTCTCCATCCGCTTTGCGCTCTGGAACGGCGAAGAGGGCGGTCTGCGCGGCGCGCGCGCCTACGTGGCCGAGCGTGCGGCCCTGCAGGGCGTGGAGAACCCGCGCGGGTCGGGCCGCTATCCGGAGCCGACCTGGCTCGGCATGATCCAGCACGACATGATGATGTGGGACCACGGCATGCCGCGCGCCGACGGCTCCGTGTCGCGCGACCAGCGCCCTGAGGCGGATGTGAACATCGAGTGGCAGGCGGACTCCACATTTGCCGAGCAGTCGATGAAG
>DATKDF010000180.1:0-8851 GCA_035512795.1 Vicinamibacterales bacterium | reverse complement strand
AAAACATCTCCGACCCCGAAAGACCCCCCCGAAAGACCCCCGGCGTCTTTTCTTACACAGCCGCTGATCGCGCACGCAGCCTGTTCGGCCCACGCGCGCGCGGTACATGTGTTGCAGTCTCGACCCCTCATAACAGGGAGGGTCGACATGGCCCATCGTCAACGTCCGTCCGGCGGCGTGCCCCGCGCCGTCTTTGTCGCTCTGGCGCTCGCGCTGCTCCCCCTCACCACAGCTGTGCCGGCGGTTGCCGGCCAGGTTCGCATCACCGCCGTTGCCAACGCCACGATCCGGGCGATGCCCGATGCCGGCGCCGAGGTCGTCGCGCAGGTGCCGCTCGGCTCGGAAGTCGCCGACGCCGGCCCTGCCGGGCTCGACAAGACGTGGGTGCGCGTGCGCCTCGCCGACGCGCGGGAGGGCTGGGTGCTTGTCAGCCTGACGCGCCGGCTCGACCCGGACTGGCGGTGGCCGACCTACGACGCAATCATCGCCGGCCGGTTGGCGCGCAAGGGCGACGGGTTTCCGGCGTGGACCGAACTGGTCGCGTTCATCGAGCGCGTCCTGCCCGAGTACACCGATCCGCAAGGCCGTGCCCGGGTCGAGCTCGCCCGGCTGAGGGCCCTGACCGCGGCACTGGAGTCGATTCCCTTCACGGCCAACTGGCGCCGCGAACCCTACGCGTCATGGCTGGCCGTACGAGAGGACCAGGTGGTCTACGACGAACCGGGAGGCCGCTGGATTCTCGCGGGCGGACCGATCTGGGAGCTTCACTCCCTCAACTGGGCTACCCAGGTGGGCGACGACATTGCGTGGCTTGCCGTCACGAACGGGTTGCCCGGCGAATGCGAGGGCTATCTGCCGTGCTACCTCGCGATCCGCAACTTCCTGCATGGCGAGTACCTGCGTCGCGCGCCCGACGGCCGGCACGCGGCCCTGGCGGTCGACGTCGTGCGGGAGACGGCGGACCGGCTGTCCGAGCCCATCGATCCGCGACATGCCTGGCAGTTCGACGCCAAGGCCGACTGCCGGGATCTGACGACGTCGGTGGACGCGCTCGCGGCCGCGATCGCCGCCACGCGTGCTCCCGCGCGCGACGCCGCGCTCGCGAGCCTCGGGACGCTGCGGGAACTCTGCAAATGAGCGGATGAGTTCGCTCATCCGCTCATTTGCTAATCCGCTGAACTGGCATGAATCCTTTCCGCCGGCGTCAACACCGGTGCCTCCCGCCGCAGGATCCGGCCGTGGCCCAGCACCAGTGACTGCATCGTCGCGTACGGCTTCGGCCGGCCGTCGACCTCCGCCATCGCCATCGCCTGATACCGCCGACGTGACCGGCCCGCCAGCGCCGCGGCCACCGGAGCCGTGGCCGCGGCGATGGCGGCCGGGCCCGGCGGCCAGAGCCGCGTCGCGGTCGCCGAGATCGCCAACAGCCGGTGCGCCGGGATCCGCTCGGCTGCCGGCGCACCGGCGATCGTTGCCGCCGACCACGCCACGACCAGCTGCGGCGGCCGTCCCGCCAGCGCCACCGACACGTCCACGCCCGAGCCGTCGACCTCGGCCGCCGTGAGCGATCGCACGGTACCGGCCACCGCGCTGGCGGCAGTCCCGACCAGCCGGTCACCTCCCACCCCGAGCCTGCTGGCCGCCAGCTCCAGCAGCGACGTCTGGTTCGGTCCCGCGAACACGAAGGCTGCCGACGAACCGGATCGCACGAGCGTCTCGACGAGCGCGATCCCGCGCTCGTCGAGAAACTCGCCGCCCTCCACGGCATCCGCAATCACGACGACGTCGGCCGTCGACGCGGCGAGCGGATCGGAGGCGGCCGTCAGCCGCACGTCGGAGCGCACGACGGAGCCCGCCTGCGCGATGTCGAGCGCCTTGCCGGTCGCGACACCCGCCGCCTCGTCGACGAGGCGCACGTGTCCCACCCGTCCGGCGATCATCAACCGTTCGGCAATCGCGCCGCCCAGCTCGCCGGCGCCCAGGATGGCAATCACGGGAGCGATATTACCGGGTCGGAGGCCGATCTGTGGAACACTCGGTGGCATGGCGACACACGAGCGTCGCTCCATCGTCACGGGCGGGACCAGGGGCATCGGCTACGCCACTGCGCAGGCGCTCGTCGCCGAGGGCGGCCGCGTGATGCTCAGCGGCCGCGACGCGGTCGCCGTCGACGCCGCCGTGCGGCGCCTCAGTGACGAGGCCGGCGACGGGTCGCGCATCGGCGGCATGGCCATCGATATCCGCGACCGCGTGGCTGTCGAGCTGCTCGTGGCCGAGACCGCCCGGCGGTTCGGCGGGCTCGACGCCCTCGTCAACAACGCCGGTGTTGGAGTATTCACCGACGCCGCGGCGATGAGCGATGCCGACTGGGACCGGGTGATCGACACGAACCTGACCGGTCCGTTCTACGCCACGCGCGCCGCCATTCCCGAGCTTCGCCGGGCCGGCGGCGGGTGGATCATCAACATCGCGAGCCTTGCCGGCCGGAACTACTTCCCGGGCGGCTCGGCGTACTGCGCGTCGAAGGCCGGTCTCATCGCCTTCAGCGAAGCCGTGATGCAGGAAGTGCGCTACGACGGCATCCGCGTGAGCGTCATCATGCCGGGCTCTGTGGCCACCGAGTTCAACGGCGCCACGCCGGGCCCCGACGACGACTGGAAGCTTTCACCCGACGACGTGGCACAGGCGGTGATGGATCTGCTGCGTCATCCCGGCCGGAGCCTGCCGAGCCGCGTCGAGCTCCGGCCGTCGCAGCCCCGAAAGCGCTGAAAGACCCCCGGCGTCTTCGGTCCGTCTTCGGTCAGGACGCCGGGAGTCCAATGACGCGCTCGATGACGGCCGCGTCTACGTTCCGCCCCGACAGGATCACGCCAACCCGCCGGCCCGCAAGGTCGAGCTGCTCGAGTGCTGCGATGGCCGTCGCCGACGCGCCTTCGGCCACGAGCCGGTCGCCGAGCACGAGCGCGCGCATCGCTCGCGCGATCGCGTCCTCATCAATCGTCACCACCTGATCGACCAGGTCGCGGATAATCGGAAACGCCATGTTGTCGGCATCCATATTGCCGGCCAGGCCGTCGGCCAGCGTCTCGTGGACCGTCACGGTCACCGGCCGTCCGGCCGCCAGCGCGCTCGTGAAGACGGGCGACGCGGTCGCCTCACTGCCGATGATGGTCACGCGCGACTGGCCCATCGCGCGCGCGACGATCGCCGCGCCCGCGAGGAGCCCGCCGCCGCCGACCGGCACGACGAGGACGTCGAGCCGCGGGTGAGCCTCGAACATCTCGAGCGCCGTGGTTCCCGCGCCGGCGATGATGTCTTCGTCGTTGTACGGCGACACGTACCGGCAGCCGGCCTGCCGCGCGTCGTCGTGCGCACGCGCTTCGGCCTCGTCATAGCTCGCGGCCTCGATCGCGTCGGCGCCGAGGCCGGCCAGGGCCTGCCGCTTGGCCAGTGGCGCCGTGCGCGGCAGGTGGACGCGGATGCGCAGGCCGAGACGGTGCGCCGCGGTCGCGAGCGCCAGCCCGTGGTTGCCGGCCGATGCGGTGACGGCGACGCCGTCGAAGTTCGACTCGCGAAGCCGCAGCAGGGCGTTGGCCGCGCCGCGCATCTTGAACGACCCGGTCGCCTGCACGGTCTCGAGTTTCAGATACACGTCGGCGCCGGTCGCCTCCGACAGTCGTCGCGACGGCACGAACGGCGTGGACCAGACGAGGCCGGCGATGCGCTCGCGCGCCCGTCTGACGTCAGCCAGGGACGGCCGGGTCACGATGCCGCGGGCGCCGCCAGCATCTGGCCGAGCGCGGGGAAGAACGCCGACCGCGCCAGCACTTGATTGATGCCGGCCACGCGCGCTTCGGCGATCCGCTCGCCGTTGGTGTGCCGGACGAAGGCGACGATACGCGTCGACGCCAGGCTGGCGTGACCGCGAATCTCGCGAATCAGGCCGATCGGATCGAGCGCGTCGCGGTCGAGATCCAGGATGACGAGCGCCGGCGGCGACGCCTCCATCCGCGGCACGACGTCACCACGCGACCGGACGAAGGCGATCGCGGCACCGGCGTGTTCGGCCGCTGACCGGATCCGTGACGCAAAGAGGAGGTCGTCCACGACAGCGAGCACCATGCCAGAATGATAACGCGTGCGCATCTTCGAGGCGGCCGCCCCGCCATTCATGAAAAACGGCTACGTCGTCGCGTGTGACGCCACGCCCGACGGCATCCTCATCGACCCGGGCGACGAGGTCGGCGACCTGCTCGGCATCGTCTCGCGCGAGCGCATCGACGTCGTCGCGATCCTGCTGACCCACGCCCACCTCGATCACGTGAGCGGCGTGGCCCGGGCGAAGACGGAACTCGGCGCGCCCGTCTGGCTCCATCGCGACGACCTGTTCCTGTACAACGGCGCCGAAGCGCAGGGCCGGATGTTCGGCCTGGCGGTGGCGGCCCCGCCCCCGCCGGACCATTTCTTCGAGCCGGGCGTGCCGTTCACCTTCGGCGATCTCGTGGTCGACGTGCTCCACACGCCGGGGCATTGCCCGGGCGGCGTGTGCCTGGCGATTGGCCCGGCTGGCACCCGCGACCGCGCGCTGTTTGTCGGCGACACGCTGTTTGCGGGGTCGATCGGGCGAACCGACCTGCCCGGGGGCGACTACGAGACCTTGATGCGATCGATTCGGGAGGTCCTGCTCGCGTTTCCCGATTCGGCCCCCGTCCATTCGGGCCACGGCCCCGAGACCACCATCGGCGCCGAACGACGCACCAATCCGTTTCTGGCGCCCGGGTAGCGTCGCGCTACTCGGCCTGTGCCACCCGGAAGTCCACGCGGCCGATCCGGACCACGTCGCCCGTGCGCAGGACGGCGCGATCGACGCGCACGCCGTTGACGTGTGTCCCGTTGGTGCTGTCGAGGTCCTCGACGACGAGCTGGTCGGACGGTTCGGCCGAGAGCCGGCAGTGGACGCGCGACACGAGGGTGGCATCGAGGATGAAATCGGCGCGGGAGGTCCGGCCCACTGTCTTCATGGTGCCGGGCGTCAGGCGCATCACCACGGGCGGCTCGTCGCCGCTCGTCAGGATCCAGCCGGCCACGTCTCCTCCGTCACCGCGCGAACGCCGTGCCGAGCCAGGCGACCAGGGCCGCGACGGCCCCGGGCGACAGGCCGGCCGAACCGAGCGACGCGTACTCGTCGACCTCGCCCGTCGTGGCCGGTGCCAGCAGGTGGTTGGCGCCGGTCACGAGGGCCTTCTGCACCCGCCGGTTCTTCTTCCGGAGCGCCAGTTCCTCGAGCCGCGTCGCCTCTTCGACCGCCACTTCGCGGTCGAGCGTGCCGTGCAGGATGAGGATCGGCTGACCGATCCGATCGAGGGCTCGGGCCGGATCGAACCGCAGCCAGGTGCGGAACCACATCGTGTCACTCTGGCGGCGGAGCTCGGCCGGCACGGCTTCCCAGCCTGTCCCCGTCATCGCCGCGTCAACCATGCGTTGCTGGATCGCGCGCAGTTCCTGCTTGTCGACGTCGCTGGCCGTGCTGCGCGCGAGTTCACGTGCCTGCCGGGCGAGCGTGGCCTGGTAGCCGGTGCTGGCCGTCGCGCCGATGAGGGCCACCGCCTTGATGCGGCCCTCGATGTCGGCCGCTGTGAGCGCCACCGCCGCGCCTTCGCCGTGCGCGACGACGGCGATGCGGTCGCGGTCCACGTCGTCGCGCCGCCGTACCCACTGCACGATCCGTTTCACGTCGTCGGCATAGTCGGCCACGCCGGCGCTTTCCGGCCGTCCGCCGCTCTGGCCGACGCCTCGCTTGTCGTACCGCACGACGAAGTAGCCCGCGTCGGCAAGCGCCCCGGCGAGCTGGCCGAAGAGCGGAATGCCGAACACCGAGTAGTCGCGGTCTTCGGGCCCGGCGCCCGGCACCAGCACGACCACTGGCGGCCGTTCGACCGCCGTCGTCGGTCTGGTGATCGTGGCGGCAAAGCTGAACCCGTTGCCCGGAATGAAGGCGTCCTCGTCACCGGGATTCCGGACCTTCTCTTCCCGGGCCATCACCGTCGACAGGTCGTCGCGAATGGCTGCCACGCCGAGTGCGGGCACGAAGACGCGTACGAGCCGATGGTTGGCGTCGGCCCAGACCTCGACCTGAAGCGGTCCGGCCGTCGTGGCGAGCGACAGGTCGAACTGCCGGACGCTGATGTCGCCGTCGGGCGTGGCCAGGAAGCGCGGCGTGACCCTCGTGACCACCGCGCCAACCTCGGCGCCCGGGGCAATGAAGATTGCCAGCCGCGTGCCGGCCTCGGTCGAGCCGAGGCGCGCGGCCAGCCCCTCGTAGGCCGCAAAGAAATTGTTCGGCAGCACGATCGTGCGCGGGGTGATCGTCTGCGTGCCCGAGCCCTTCTCGGTGCCCTGGACGTACTCGCTCGTCGCCGTCGTCAGGCCGAACATCGTCGAGAGCTGCAAAGGCCGGTTGTTGACGAGCGCGTCGATCGTGAGCGACTGCGGCTGCCAGTCGGTCGCATAGCGCAGCTCGAACTTGTTGGTCTGCAGGTTGAACGGCGCCGCCAGCTGGCCCGTGGCCGAGATCACCCAGCCGCCGGTCGTGCGCGTCACCGTCACCCGTTCGGTGCCGATGCGGACGCCGTTCTGGATGATGACGAACGTCGCCGACCCCGGTGTGGGATCGCTCTGTGCCCACGCCGGACCGGAACCGAACGTTGTGACCGCGAGAAGGACGAGGCTAAGATGGCGGATCGAAGCCCGCATGCCCGACATCACAGCAGAGTATCGCATCATCGAGACCGCGGCCGGCCTGGTCGATCGCAGCCACCACGGCCGCCTGCGGTTCGACGGGCCAGACGCACAGCCGTTCCTGCAGAGCCTGCTGACCAACGACCTGGCCGCGATGGACGAGCGGCGCGGTCTGTATGCCGCGCTCCTCTCGCCGCAGGGCCGGATGATTGCCGATGCCCGCCTGTTCATGCGCGGCGACGCCGTGCTGGCCGACGTCGCGCCGGGCACAGCCGCTGCCCTGGCGGCCCGGCTCGACGCACTCATCTTCAGCGAGGACGTCCGCGTGACCGATGTGACGGCCGGCACGGCCGTCGTGGTCGTGGCCGGTACGGCGGCACCGGAGGTGGTCGCGCGCGCTTTCGATCTCGACGCGCAGCTACTCGACGCGCTCGCGCCACTTCACCAGGTGCCCGCCAGGGCCGGGGCCTGGATCGTGCGATCGGACGAGTCGGCCCGGGCGATGTTCGATGTCTGGGTGGACGCCGCCGACCGGGAGGCGACTAGCGCACGACTGACCGGCGCCGGCGCGGTGCCCGTGTCGCGTGACCTCGCCGACCTGCTGCGGATCGAGGCCGGGCGCCCGGCCTTCGGCGTCGACATGACGACCGACACCATTCCGCTCGAGGCGGGCCTGCTCGACCGCGCCATCAGCACCACCAAGGGGTGCTACGTCGGCCAGGAGGTCATCATCCGGGTGCTGCACCGCGGTGGCGGGCGAGTGGCGCGCCGCCTCGTGCAGCTCGTGCTCGACGCTTCGGCGGCCGGCACGGATGTGCCGGCGCCCGGGACGCCCATCGCGCGTGACGGCGCCGACGTCGGCCGCATCACGAGCGCGGCCTGGTCGCCGGCCGCCGGGCGCGTCGTCGCGCTGGGGTACGTCGCGCGCGACCAGGCCACCGCCGGCGCGCGTTGTCACGTGGCCATGCCGGCCGGCGAGGCAGGCGCCGAAATCACCGGCCTGGCCGGCTGAAGTCGCCCCGGGCGAGGCGCGCGACCAGATCCCGGTCGGCGTCGGGAAACTCGAGCCGTTCGAGCTCGGCACGCGACGCCCACGTCATGGCCTGTCCCAGTTGCGGCACGGGGTCGCCGGCGAGCGTGCACCGATGGAAGTGGAGGCGGACCGTCCGCTCGGGATACGCGTGCTCGACGGTGAAGATCTCGTCGCCAACCTCGGCATCGACCGCCAGTTCCTCCTGAAGCTCGCGCCGCAGGCACGCGGCATGCGACTCGCCCGGTTCACGCTTGCCGCCGGGGAACTCCCACGTGCCCGGCAGGTGCGTGCCGGTGAGCCGCCGGGTCAGCAGGAACCGGCCCTCGCGCTCGACGACGGCCGCAATGACGATGAGCGGGCGGTCAGCCGGCATGCCGGTGCAGCCGCGCGTAGGACTTGCAGCGGGCGCGCAAGGGGCAGGCCCGGCAGGCGGGTTTGCGCGCCGTGCAGAGCGTTGCACCAAAGTCCATCAGCCCCTGGTTGAAATCGTAGACGTGGCGATGGGGCAGGACCGCCCGCGAGACGGCCCAGAGCCGCCGCTTCATCGCGTGACTTCGCGCGTCGCCGCGTCCCACGAACACCCGGAAGAGCACGCGCGCCACGTTCGTGTCGAGGATGGCGGCGCGCTGGCCGAAGGCAAAGCTTCTGACGGCGCCGGCCGTGTAGGCGCCGATGCCCTTGAAGGCGAGCAGGGCCTCTTCACTCTCGGGCAACCGTCCGTTGTAGTGGCTGACCGTCTCGCGTGCGATGTCGTGCAGGCGGCGCGGCCTGATGTTGTAGCCGAGCGGGTACCACGTGCGGACGACGTCGGTGCGGCGCGCGCCGGCGAGCGCCTCGAACGTGGGGTAGCGCCCGAGCCACTCGTGGTATTTCGGCAGGACGCGGTCGACCTGGGTCTGCTGGAGCATGACTTCGGAAACGAGGACACGGTAGGGGTCGCGCGTCTGGCGCCACGGGAGGTCGCGGCCGTGGCGGCGATACCAGCCGAGGAGGGTGCGCCTGAACCAGAGTCGCTCCCGGGAGAGTGGAAGTGTCACGGCGGTAATATAGGGGGTCGGAGGTGTTTTCCACAGATTCGGC
>DATKDF010000179.1:0-6172 GCA_035512795.1 Vicinamibacterales bacterium | reverse complement strand
TCAATACGGCCATCTCGGCGTTGATGGAGCTGGTCACCGAGCTCTACGCGTTCGGCGACCGGCGCGGCCTCAAACCGACCGGACGAGACGACGAACAGGCGCCGTCGATCGCGCGGCCGGAGACGGCGGCCGTGCTTCGCGAGGCGCTCGAGGCGCTCGTCCGGCTGCTCTCGCCCTTCACGCCGCACCTGTCGGAGGAACTCTGGGAGCGTCTGGGGCATGCCGAGGGCATCGTGGCCGCTGGCTGGCCTGTGGTCGACGAGGAGGCGGCGCGGGCCGACGAGATCGAGATTCCCGTGCAGGTCAATGGCAAGGTCCGTGCCCGCGTGCGCCTCGCGGCTGATGCGTCGGAGGACCAGATGCGCGGGGCGGCGCTCGAAGCCGTCCGGGCGCACGTGGCGGGACAGGATGTCGTCAAGGTCGTCGTCGTCAACGGCCGCCTCGTCAGCGTCGTGGTGCGGCCGAAGGCGTGAGAGGATGGGCTGGATGAGGAAGCGGCGCCCGGCCCTCCGGCGTGGCGCGATCACGGTCGGCCTGGTCCTGGTCGCGGCCGCGGTCCTGACGGCCGGCTGCGGCTACGCGCTCGCGGGCCGCGGCAATGCGCTGCCGGCGCACATCCGGATCGTCGGGGTGCCCGAGTTCGAGAACGCCACGCCTTACGCCGACCTCGAACGGATTGTCACCGAGAGCGTGCGGGCCGAGTTCCAGAGCCGGGGCCGGTTCCGGGTGCAGCCGGAATCGGCCGGTGTCCACGCGGTGATGAGCGGCCGCATCACCCGGCTCGACCTGCAGCCGGCCACACTCACCGGCAACCTGCAGGCGTCGCGCTACATCGTCAGCCTCGTCGTGAGCGTTGAGTTCCGCGATCAGACCAACAACAACGAGGTACTCTGGTCGAATCCGGCGATGACCTTCCGCGACGAGTTCGAGGTGCCGTCCAGTGCGTCCGGCCTCGACCCGACGGCGGCCTTCCGCCAGGACCTGAACGCCGTCGAGCGCCTGGCGCGCAACTTCGCGCGCACGGCCGTGACGTCGATTCTCGAGGCCTTCTGAGGCCGTCCCGTTCCGATGGCCTCGCTCGCCCTGCCTGAACTCAAGAAGCGCATTGGCCGGCGGCAGCTCTCGCCGCTGCACGTGTTTGTCGGCGACGACAGCCGCCTGATCGAGCGGATCGTCCACGACGTCGAGGCGACGGTGGACGACTCCGACCGGCCCTTCGCGGTCGAGCGGGTGTACGCCGGCGAGCCCAGCGGGTCGCCGATGAGCATCGCCAGCGCAGCCCGGACCTTTCCCATGCTCGGCGACCGGCGCATCGTGATCGTCCTGCGCGCCGAGCGCCTGCTCAAGCCGAAGCGCGCGTCACGGTCCGCCGACGGGGACGCCGATGACCCGTCCGACGAGGACGCCGACGCCTCGACCGACGCGACGCCCCTCGAGGACTACGTCGCCGACCCGGCGCCGTCGACGACGGTGGTGTTTGTCGCGACCGAGGTCGATCGCACGCGGCGGCTCACGAAGAAGGTGCTGGCGGCCGCCGACGTCACCGAGTTTGCGGGGTTCGAGGCCGCCGGCGGGCAGGCGCGGGCCGCGGCGGCTGGGTGGGTGCGTGCCGAGTTCGAGCGGATCGGCCGGCCCATCGAGCCGGCGGCCGTGCAGATGCTCATCGAGCGCGCCGGGGGCGAGGTCAGCAAGCTCAGGGGCGATGTCGAGCGGCTGCTGCTGTATGCCGGCGACCGGCCGTCGATCAGTCGTGACGATGTCGCCGAGGTCGTCGCCATTGCGACCGACGTCGATGACTGGGCCGTCGTCAACGCCATCGCCGAGGGCGAGACCGGCCGTGCACTTCAGGCGGTGGCCGATCGGCTCGATCGCGGCGATTCGCCGCACGGCGTCGTCGGACAACTGCGCTGGTGGGTCTCGCAGCGGCTCGCGGAAGCCGATCCGGGGCGCGTGCCGGCCGCCATCGACGCGCTCCTGCGGACGGATCTGGCCCTCAAGAGCTCCGGTGGCGACGACCGTGTGCTGGTCGAAAGGCTGGTCGTGGAACTGACCGGACGACCGGTGGCGCGGCGCGGCGGCTGGGGAGGTCGCCGCTAGCTGGCGGCTGACTTGGTGCGGATGCGCCGCACGAGGCGCGACTTGTAGCGGCCCGCGGCGTTGTCGTGAATGATGCCCTTGGCCGCCATCTTGTCGACCACCGAAAACGTGTTGGTGAGCGATGCCCGCGCCTGGTCGAGATCACCGGCGTCGATTGAGGCGCGAATCGCCTTGAGCGCCGTCCGGAGCCGGGACCGCAGGGCGCGGTTGTGGGCCTGACGCTTGACCGTCTGCCGGTAGGCCTTCACTGCCGAGGCGTGTCGAGTAGCCACTCCTGAAACCTCACTTCAATTCAATGGCATGGGGGCATGGGCCATTTACCGGCCCCGAAACGTCACAGTATAGCACGCAGCCCGCTCTCAGCCGGCCCGGGCGGGCCCTACCAGCCACCGTCTTCCTTGGCCTCGCGCAGCCGTCGCCGTTCACGGCGGTCGGGCGAGCCGGTTGCCTGTCCGGGTCGATCCCGGCGGCCGGCCAGGCGAATCAGGTCGAGCATCTGCTGTTCCTCCGGGGACGGGGGCGGCGTCGTGTCTTCGTAGAGCTTCCTGGCCTCGGCCTTGGCGATGTGCTGCGCGGCAAGCGCCCGGATGACCACGCGCTGCCGCCGGCCCTGGGGCCGCGTGATCTCCAGCACGTCGCCTGGCTTGATTTCCTGGTTCGGACGCGACGCCCGGCCGTTCAGGTGCACCCTGCCGCCCCGGCAGGCCTTCTGCGCCTCGGATCGGGTCCGGAAGAGACACGCCACGTCGAGCCAGACATCAAGTCGCAGGGGAGGACTCCCAGAGTCGCGTTTACGTGTCTAGAATACGCGCATGACGACACGACGAGGCTGGGCGCTTTCGGTCCTGGCGGTGCTGATGCTGGCCGGTGGGGCGCTCCGGGGGCAGGCGCCACCCCGGGTGACGTCGCCGGTCGACGCCTTCGGCCAGAACTTCGGCGACGACTACTTTCTGGCCACCTACCGGCAGTTGGCGGAGTACTGGCGGACGCTCGCTCGCGAGTCGGACCGGATGACGGTGCAGTCGATCGGCCCGACGTCGGAAGGCCGCGAGCAGCTGATGGCGATCGTCACCTCGCCGGACAATCACCGGAACCTGGCGCGCTACCGCGACATCTCGCGGCGGCTCGCGCTCGCCGAGGGCGTCGACGAAGCCGACGCCCGGCAGCTCGCCATCGAGGGCAAGGCCGTTGTCTGGATCGACGGCGGGCTGCACGCCAACGAAGTCCTCGGCGCGCAGCAGCTCGGCGAGATGGTCTACCGGATCGTCAGCCGGAACGACCGCGAGACGCTGCGGATCCTCGACGACGTCATCATCCTGTTCGTGCACGCCAACCCGGACGGCCACGATCTCGTGGCCGACTGGTACATGCGGCACCCCGACCCGGCCGCGCGCACGACCGCCGGCCTGCCGCGGCTGTACCACTTCTATATCGGCCACGACAACAACCGCGACTTCTTCGCCTCGACCCAGAAGGAGACCGAGAACATCAATCGGGTGCTCTATCGTGAGTGGTACCCGCAGCTGCTCTACAACCACCACCAGAGCGGCCCGGCCGGCACGATTGTCTGGTCGCCGCCCTTGCGCGATCCGTTCAACTACAACCAGGACCCGTTGCTCGTGCTCGGCCTCCAGACGGTGGGCCTGGCGCTGCACTCGCGGCTGGCGGCCGAGGGCAAGCCCGGCGCGACGATGCGATCGGGAGGACCCTATGACGGGTGGTGGAACGGGGGCATCCGCAACACGGCGGCGTTTCACAACACAATCGCCATTCTCACCGAGATGATCGGCAGCCCCACGCCGATGCGCGTGCCGCTCGTGATGAACCGCCAGGTGCCGACGAGCGACCTCACCTATCCGGTCGCACCGCAGCCGTGGCACTTCCGGCAGTCGGTCGAGTACTCGGTCACGACCAACATGGCGGTGCTCGACCTGGCCTCGCGCGCGCGCGAGACCGTGCTCTTCAACCGCTGGGTGATGGGGAAGAACTCGATCGAGCGGGGGAGTCGTGACACCTGGACGCCGGCGCCGCACCGGTACGCGGCCGCCGAGGCGGAACTGGCGGCGCGGACCGGCGGCGCCGGCGCCGGGGGACGCGGCGGCCGGGGTGGGGGCCGGGGTGCCGGCGTCGACGAGCAGGCGCTCTGGGCGGCGCTCCATCGGCCGGAGCATCGCGACCCGCGCGGCTACATCATCCCGTCGACCCAGCCGGACTTTGCGACGGCCACGCGGTTCGTCAATGCGCTGCTCGAGACGGGCATCACCGTGCATCGGGCCACTCGCGAGTTCGCCGTCGAGGGGCGGACGTATCCGGCCGGCTCGTACGTCGTGCTGACCGCGCAGGCCTTCCGGCCGCACGTCATCGACATGTTCGAACCGCAGGATCATCCGGACAACTTCCCCCACCCGGGCGCGCCGCCCACGCCGCCCTACGACAGCGCCGGCTGGACGTTCGCCTACCAGATGGGTGTCGAGTTCGATCGCGTACTCGAGGCGTTCACCGGACCGTTCGAGCGACTCGACGACTGGAACCTCACACCACCGCCCGGCCGCGTCGCGGCCGGGACGCCGGCCTACTACGCGGCCGATCCGGTCCAGCTCGACGCGTTTCGCGCGGCGAGCCGGCTGGTCGCGGCTGGCGCCGACGTCTTCCGATCGCCGACCGGCGCGTTCCTCGTGCGCCAGTCGCCGGCCGTGCGGGCCGTCGTCGACCGGGTCGCGGCCGAGCACGGGGTCCACTTCGAGGCGGCCACCGCCGAGGCGGGGGCCATCCCTCTTGCGGCGCCGCGCGTGGGGCTCTGGGATCGCTACGGGGGGTCGATGCCGTCGGGCTGGACCCGCTGGATCCTGGAGCAGTTCGAGATTCCGTTCCGCCGGGTGTTCGCGCAGGAACTGGATGCCGGCAATCTCACTGCCTCGTTCGACACCCTCGTGTTCGTCGACGGCGCCATCCCGGCCGGCGATGGTGGAGCTGGAGGGCGAGGTGGTGGCCCGCCGGCCGACGTTCCGGCCGAGTATCGCGATCACGTCGGACAGGTGACCGTCCTGCGGACCCTGCCGGCCCTGCGGGCGTTCGTCGACGGCGGTGGCACCATCGTGGCCATCGGCAGCTCGGCCGAGAACCTGGCGCGCCATCTCGATCTCGCGGTTGACGACCACCTGGTCGAGAACGGCGACGAGCCGCTGCCGCGGACGCGCTTCTACGTGCCGTCGTCGGTCCTGCGGACACGGGTCGATACGACGCACCCGGTGGCCGCCGGCCTCCAGGCGCACACCGACGTGTTCTACAACAACGGTCCGGTCTGGCGACTGCGGCCGGATGCGGCCGCCCAGGGCGTGCGGCCCATCGCGTGGTTCGATTCGCCGACGCCGCTCCGGAGCGGGTGGGCGTGGGGGCAGCAGTACCTGCAGCACGGCGTCGTGGCCGTCGAGGCACGGGTGGGGCGCGGGCGCGTCCTCCTCTTCGGCGCTGAGATCCTGCAGCGCGCGCAGCCGCACGGCACGTTCAAATTGCTGTTCAACGGCATCTTCACGAAGTGAACGGAGGCTCCTGATGACGCGACTCCTGCTGGCTGGCACCCTGGCGATTGGCTTGAGCGGCGTGGGCGTGGCTCTACAGACGGCCGAACCGGTCGACGCGGCCACGAACGCGAAGATCCGTGACGAGGGGCTGAACCGATCGCAGGTGGGCGAGGTGTTCAGCCACTTCGTGGACGTCATCGGCCCGCGGCTGGCCGGCTCGCCGGCCTACACGCGCTCGGCCGAGTACGCCCGCGATCGACTGAAGGCCTGGGGGCTGGCCAATCCGCGGCTCGAACCGTTCGAGTTCAGCCGCGGCTGGACGCTCGAGCAGTTCACTCTGGAGATGGTGGAGCCCCGGTACATGCCGCTCATCGGCTACCCGGAGGCCTGGAGTGCGTCGACATCCGGCGAGATGGTCGTGTCGGCCGTGTCGATTGCCGGGCGCACGGCTGACGCGGTCGAGGCGATGCGCGGGCAACTGGCCGGCGCGGCGGTCCTGTCACAGCCGATCGTGGGCAACTTCATCCGCGCCGATCGCGCGCAGCCGACCGACG
>DATKDF010000178.1:0-9916 GCA_035512795.1 Vicinamibacterales bacterium | reverse complement strand
AAGGAAGAACTCCTCATCGCGCGCGAGGACCTGAACCGGATCTGGGTTTTGCGGAAGGTCCTGACGCCGCTCTCGCCAGTCGAGGCCATGGAACTGCTCCTCGACAAGATGAGCAAGACCAAGAACAACGCCGAGTTCCTCGCCGCGATGCAGAAGATGGGATAGGAGCGGCGCGGACGCGGTGACCGACCGCGTCAAGGGGGTCGGTCAGCGGCCCGCGGCTGACGGGGCCGGCGCGGCCGCACCGATCATCGCGCGCAACTGGTCGCCGTCGAGCACCTCTTCGTCGAGCAACCGGTCCGACACGGCGTCGAGCAACTCGCGATGGGTCGAGAGCAGGCTCGTCGCTTCGTGCTCGGCCGCCGTCACGATCCGCCGGATCTCGTGATCGATGACGCGGGCGGTTTCCTCCGCGTAGACCCCGCGCTCCGATCCCATCGGGACGTCCAGGAACGCCGCGCGGCGGCGGTTCTCGTGATTGACCGGGCCGATCGCGTCGCTCATGCCGAACTCGGTGACCATCGCGCGCGCCAGGTCGGTGGCGCGTTGCAGGTCGTTCTGGGCGCCGGTCGACACCTCGTCGAACACGATCGCCTCGGCCGACCGGCCCCCCAGCAGCACCGCGAGCTGCCGCTCCAGATCACTCTTCGACATCAGATACCGATCTTCGGTGGGCCGCTGCATCGTATAGCCGAGCGCGCCGAAGCCACGCGCGACGATCGAGATCTTGTGTACCGGGTCGAGGTTCGGGAGCAGGCTCGCCACAATCGCGTGGCCCGACTCGTGAAACGCCACACGGCGCCGCTCGGCCGGCGACATCACCCGCTTCTTCTCGAGGCCGGCAATGATCCGATCGATCGCGTCGTCGAAGTCGCGGGCCCCGACCTGGGCCTTGTCGCGTCGGGCGGCGAGCAGGGTGGCCTCGTTGACGAGGTTGGCCAGATCGGCACCGGCAAAGCCGGCGGTCCGGGCCGCCACGATCGAGAGGTCTACGGCCGGATCGAGCTTCACCTGGCGCGCATGGATCTTGAGGATGGCTTCACGGCCGCGCACGTCCGGCTTGTCGACCAGGACCTGCCGGTCGAAGCGGCCGGGGCGCAGGAGCGCCGGGTCGAGCACCTCCGGCCGGTTCGTGGCGGCCATGATGATGACGCCCTTCTTCGAGTCGAACCCGTCCATCTCGGCGAGCAGCTGGTTGAGTGTCTGCTCGCGTTCCTCGTGGCCGCCCATGGGCGACTGGACGCGCATCTTGCCAAGCGCGTCGAGTTCGTCGATGAAGACGATGCAGGGCGCCTTGGCATCGGCCTGCCGGAACAGGTCGCGCACGCGCGCGGCGCCGACGCCGACGAACATCTCGACGAACTCCGATCCGCTCAGACTGAAAAACGGCACCTTGGCTTCCCCGGCGACCGCGCGAGCCAGAAGCGTCTTGCCCGTGCCCGGCGGGCCGACCAGCAGCACACCCTTGGGAATCCGGCCGCCGAGCGTCGTGTACTTCTTCGGGTTCTGCAGAAATTCGACGATCTCCCGGAGCTCGTCGGCGGCCTCGTCGACGCCCGCCACGTCGGCGAAGCTGACCTTCACGTCATCGTCGGAGAAGATCTTCGCGCGGCTCCGGCCGAACGACATCAGGCCGCCCTCGGCGCCGCCCATCCGGCGCAGCATGAACACCCAGAGCAGGACGATCACGCCGATCGGGAGCACCCAGCTCAGCAGTTCGGTCAGCATCCGATTCTGCGGCTGGCCGTTGTAGATGACACTGCCTGCCTCGAGCTGCTCCACCAGTTTCGGATCGTCGATCCGCGTCGTCCGGAACGGCACTTCGCCGCCTCCACCGTCGGCGTAGGTGCCGCGAATCGAGTCGGGACCGATGACGACTTCGGTGATCTGTCCCTGGGCCAGCTTCCCCTTGAACTCGGAGTAGGGCAGCGTTCGACCGGATTCGAGGGTCGACGACAGCGTGTTGAAGAGCAGCAGGAACCCGAGCAGGGCCAGCCCGATCCACAGCGTGGACATGGGCGGGCGCGCCGGCGGGCGCGGCGGCTTTGGCGGGCGGGGAGCGGGTGTCTCGGCCATGCGAGGCGGCGCGGGCACGGCCCGTCAGCCGGCGACCTCCGTGCGCATCGGCTGGCTCGTCAGGGTGATGCTACCGGCGTCCACGTCGACGGTCACCGCGTCGCCCTCCTTGAACCGTCCCTCGAGCACGCCGAGCGCAAGGGGATCGAGCACCCGGCGCTGCAGCACGCGCTTCAACGGGCGGGCGCCATACACGGGGTCGTAGCCTTCCTCGATGAGCATATCCCGTGCGGCGTCGCTCATGGCGAGATCGATCTTGCGATCGCGCAGGCGCCCGAGCAGGGCAGTCAGCTGGATGTCGATGATCTGGCGGATCTCGGCGCGCCCGAGGGCGTGGAAGAAGATCGTCTCATCGATCCGGTTGAGGAACTCCGGTTTGAAGGTGGTGCGGAGCGCCTCGGTGAGCTGGCGCCGAACGCCCTCGTCGAGCGACGCCTCGCCGGCATGGGCGCGCTCGGCGATCGCCGCGCTGCCGACGTTCGAGGTCATGATCACGACGCTATTGCGAAAGTCGACCGTGCGGCCCTTGCCGTCGGTCAGCCGGCCGTCGTCGAGCAGCTGGAGCATCACGTTGAGGACCTCGGGATGCGCCTTCTCGACCTCGTCGAACAGGACGACCGCGTACGGCCGGCGGCGAATCGCCTCGGTCAGCTGGCCGGCCTCCTCGTAGCCGACGTATCCAGGTGGGGCGCCGATCAGCCGCGAGACGGTGTGCTTTTCCTGGTATTCGGACATGTCGATGCGCACGAGCGCACGGTCGTCGTCGAACAGGAACTCGGCGAGCGCGCGCGCCAGCTCCGTCTTGCCCACGCCGGTCGGGCCGAGGAAGATGAAACTGCCGAGTGGCCGATTGGGATCCTGGAGACCGGCGCGGGCCCGGCGAATGGCGTTGGCCACGGCGTTGACGGCCTCGTCCTGGCCCACCACGCGCCGGTGGAGCCGGGTCTCCATCTGCACGAGCTTCTCGATCTCTCCCTCCATCAGGCGGGTGACGGGAATGTGCGTCCAGCGGGAGACGACCTCGGCGATGTCCTCCTCGTCGACCAGTTCCTTCAGCATGCGTGGGACCGTCCCGGCCGGGTCATGGCCGGCGATCAGTCGCTCGAGTTCCGGAATGCGTCCGTACTGCAGTTCGGACGCGCGGGCGTAGTCGCCGGCGCGCTGGGCCTGTTCGGCTTCCAGTCGCAGTTGTTCCAGTTCCTCCTTGCGGGTGCGCACCTGCTGGATGGCGGCTTTCTCCTGATGCCACTGGGCGGAGAGGCGCGTGCGCGTCTCCTTGAAGCCGGCCAGGTCCTTCTCGAGCCGGCCGAGCCGCTCCTTCGAGGCCGCGTCGGTCTCCTTGCGCAGGGCCTCGCGTTCGATCTCGAGTTGCATGATCCGGCGTTCCACTTCGTCGAGCTCGGCGGGCATCGAGTCGATCTCCATCCGGAGCCGGGACGCCGCTTCGTCGATGAGATCGATGGCCTTGTCGGGCAGGAACCGGTCCGCGATGTACCGGTACGACAACACGGCGGCCGCCACGAGTGCGGCGTCCTTGAACTTGACACCGTGATGAATCTCGTACCGCTCGCGCAGGCCTCGCAGGATGCTGATCGTGTCCTCCACCGTCGGTTCGCTGACCTGGACCGGCTGGAACCGGCGTTCGAGCGCCGCGTCCTTTTCGATATGCTTCCGGTATTCGTCGAGTGTCGTCGCGCCGATCGTGTGCAGTTCGCCGCGGGCCAGCATCGGTTTCAGCAGATTCGACGCGTCGAGGGATCCTTCCGCGGCGCCTGCGCCGACGACCGTGTGTAGTTCGTCGATGAACAGCACGATCTGGCCCGACGAGGCGCCGATCTCCTTGAGCACGGCCTTCAGCCGTTCCTCGAATTCGCCCCGGTACTTCGCCCCGGCAACGAGCGCGCCCATGTCGAGCGCCACGATACGTTTGTTGCGAAGGCCCTCTGGCACGTCGCCGCGGACGATCCGCTGGGCGAGTCCTTCTACGATGGCCGTCTTGCCGACGCCGGGTTCGCCGATGAGGACGGGATTGTTCTTGGTGCGACGGGCCAGGACCTGAATGACCCGACGGATCTCGTCGTCGCGGCCGATGACCGGATCGAGTTTGCCCGCGCGGGCGACCTCCGTCAGGTCGCGGCCATACCGCTCGAGCGCCTGGTACTTGCCCTCGGGGTTCTGGTCAGTGACCCGCTGGCTGCCCCGCACGCCGGCCAGGGCCTGCATCACCGCGTCCGGCGTCACGCCGTGCTGGCCGAGCAGATCGGCGGCCGGAGAGGGCGCACGCTCGGCCGCGATGGCCAGCAGCAGGTGCTCGGTGCTGACGAACTCGTCCTTGAGGATTCCGGCCTGCTCTTCGGCCGCGGCCAGCAGGCGTCGCAGCCGCGATGACAGCCCCGGCTCGGCCCCGCCCGCCACCTTCGGCAACTGGTTGACGGCCCCCTGGACGGCCGCGCCGATCCGATCGGCGTCGAGGTTCATCTTGCCGAGCAGCGCCGGCACGATGCCGTCGCGCTGCGCGACCAGGGCCAGCAGCAGATGCTCCGACACAATCTCCGGCTGGCCGTGGCGGCCGGCCAGCTGCACGGCGCCCTGAATGGCTTCCTGCGCCTTTTCCGTATAGCGATTCAGGTTCATGACGGACGTCCTTCCAGCGCTCGCAGCGCTTCGTAGTGGGCGCGCGCCTCATCGGACAGCGCCGCCGGAATTCTCAGTTCGAGCGTGGCGTACAGGTCGCCTCGCTCCGTGGGTTTCCCGGGAGTCGGCATCCCGTGGGTCCGCAGCCGGAACACCTGGCCCGCCTGGCTCATCGGCGGCACCTTGAGACGCAGTGAGCCGCCCGAGAGCGTGGCGACATCCACGTCGCCCCCGAGCACCGCCGTCGTCACCGGGACCGACACCTTCGTGTAGAGATCCTGGCCGCGGCGCTCCATCGTCGGATGGGGAAGCAGACGCACGACGAGAAACAGGTCGCCCGCCGAACCGCCGGCGCGTCCTCTGCCGCCTTCACCCGCCACGCGGACCCGGCTGCCGTCGCGGACGCCCGCCGGAATGCGGACCTGGACGGTGCGGTCGGCACCATGATCAGACAGCCTCAGGTGCCGCGTCGTGCCCTGAAACGCCTCCTCGAGCGTCAGCTCCAGCGGGTGTTCGACGTCGGTCCCGCGTTCGGCACGCCGCGCGCGTCGTCCACCCGTGCGCGCGCCGCCCCCGCCGCCGAAAAAGGCGTGGAAGAAGTCCGAGAACGGATCCTCGGCGCCGAACAAGTCGCGCAGTTCGTCGGCCGTGACCGTGCGGTGGGTGCCGGTTCCCGGCACCGGACCGCCGTTGCGGCCGGCCTGCTCGTAGTCGCGCCAGTTGGCCCCGAGCTGGTCGTACTTCTTCCGCTTCGCCGGATCGCCCAGCACTTCGTAGGCCTCGTTGATGTCCTTGAAGCGGGCCTCGGCCTGGACGTCACCGGGGTGCATGTCCGGATGCGACTCACGCGCGAGCTTCCGGTAGGCGCGCTTCAGTTCGACGGCCGACGCCATTTTGGGCACGCCGAGGGTTCCGTAGTAGTCCTTGAACTCCATCACGACACCGCGCCTCAGGCGTCCTCGTCGAGCCCGACCAGGCGGAGCAACTCGTTCACCTCGGCGGCGAGCCGGCGGTGCAGATCCCGGGCCGGTGACCGGGGGGCCGGCTCGGCGAGCGGGCGGAGGCGCTCGACGACCTCGGCGATCGACAGCAGCCGCTGCACGCCGGCCAGGTTGATTCCCGCGTCGTCGACGAGGGACTTGATGAGGCGGAGCCGTGCCAGCTCGTCCCGCGTGTAGACGCGCATGCTGCCGAGCGTGCGCAGCGGCCGGACCAGCCCGAGCCGCTCGTACTTGCGGAGCGTCTGGGGGTGCATGTTCGACAGCTCGGCTGCCGTGCTGATCAGGAAGAAGTCCGGCTTCACCACCATAGCACGCATCAAGTGTAGGTCTTGATACGATGCGTGTCAACTAACGCCGGCGCTGCCGCGGTGCCCGGCGCGCCGCGCGAAGCGGCCGCGGGAGCCGGGACGCGAGAACCGCATATACTTGCGGGTCAACCGCTCGTGCCGCTCGACTTTCAGGCTGCCGACCTCCTCACCATCGGTATTCTCGTGGTCCTCGAAGGACTGCTCAGCGCGGACAACGCGCTTGTGCTGGCGATCCTCGTCATGGGGCTGCCGCGCGAACAGCAGACCCGGGCCCTGCGCTACGGCATCGTCGGCGCGTTTGTCTTCCGGTCGATTGCGGTTCTGCTGGCCGCCTACCTGATCAACATTCCCTGGGTCGCACTCGCGGGCGGCCTGTACCTGCTGTACCTGGCCTATGCGCACTTCGCGCAGCGGTCCCACGACGGCTCGCGCCGCGAGGCGCCTTCGGCGAAGCCCGCCTTTGGCCTGTCGGCGTTCTGGGCGACGGTCGTCCGGGTCGAGGCCGTTGACGTGGTGTTCTCCGTCGACTCGATCCTCGTCGCGGTGGCGCTGTCGCCGAAACTCTGGGTCATCATCACCGGTGGCTTGCTCGGCATCGTGGCCATGCGCTTCGTGGCCGGCCGGTTCATCGCCCTCATCCGGCGGTATCCGGCCATCGTCGACGGCGCATTCATCATCATTGGGTGGATCGGCCTCAAGCTCCTGTTCGACTTCGCCCATCGGATGGCGTGGGTGAGCTGGGAGATTCCGAAGACCATCTCGCTCGGAATGGTCATCGTGATTTTCGCGATCGCCTTTCTCTATGCCCGACGACAAGGGGCGCAGCCCGGCCCGGCGGGCGAGTCCGGTCCGCCTACGCCACCCCCGGCGACAGATTCGTAACCCATCGACGGTTCCGACAGACGACCGGTCGGAATCCGGACACGTCGGCGGTCCCCCATGCCGGGTCGTTCGTATCGAACTGACGACAGGGGAATCACTTACGCGACTTCGGCAGCTCCTCGACCGGCTGGCACCGGCGTTGCTCCATTGAGCGGCCAGGGCCGGATTGGCCGACCCGTGCGGTTACGCCAGGAAACGGCGGGGAATTGCCCGCTGCGTATCCGAACTGATACAAAGAGTGATCTCTTTGATGACGAGAGCGGAACGCGTCGAGGAATCGGCCCAGGGTCTGTCGGGGCCGTGGTCCACGCCGGCGCCGGCCCTGGCCGAGCCGACCTGGTTCGCCGTCTGGACCCGCTCGCGCCACGAGGCGTCTGTCGCCGGCCAGTTGGCGGGGAAGAGCATCGAGTCGTTTCTGCCAACGCTGCCCCGGTGGAGCCGCTGGAAGGACCGGCGCAAGCGGATCGACTGGCCGCTGTTCCCCGGCTACTGTTTTGCGCGGTTCGACCTCTCGCAGTCGCTCGCGGTCCGGAGCTGTGCCGGCGTGGTGTCGCTCGTGAGTACGGCGGGGCGGCCCGTCGCGATCGGCGACGAGGAGATCGAGAGCATCCGGACGCTCGTGACGAGCGACCTGCGGTACGACCCGTGTCCGTTGATTCACGTCGGCGACCGGGTTGAAGTGGTCTCGGGTCCGCTCCGCGGCGTCGTCGGGCGGCTCGAACGGAAGGGGGCGCACGCCCGGCTCGTCCTGTCGGTCGACTTGATCGGACAGGGCGTCAGCGTCGAGATTGACGCGGCTGACGTGCGCCCGTACTAGATCCGGCCGTCCGGGTCACGTCTGTCAGCCTCGGGGACTTCGGGTTGCGGTCAACGGCCGTCTGGCCGTGACGTGACCTGTAAGTGACGGGGCGAAGCTGTCCCACCAACTCTGATCGCCATCATCATGACGACCCGCTTGACTGCCCTGTCTGCCCTGGCGGCCAGCCTCACGCTGACGGCGTGCGGAGCTGGCGGCGCGCCGCCGGCCCTGGCCGGGACCGCGACGCCCGTCTACAACAAGGAAACGGGTCGGCTCGAGCGGCTCGAGTCGGATACGAACCACGACGGACGAGTCGACACGATCGCTCATATGGACGGTGTCCGCCTCACTTTCATTGAGATCGATCGCGACTTCGATGGCCGCTCGGACCGCTGGGAGTACTACCGCGACGCCCCCGGCACGGCGGCTGCGGCCCGGGCGCCCGACGGCCGCTCCGTGCTCGAACGTGCCGAGGAAGCCAACGGGCATGACGACCGCGTGACACGGCGCGTGTTCTACGTCGACGGCGTCATTGCGCGCGTCGAAGACGATGTCGATCTGGACGGGCGCGTCGACAAGTGGGAAGTGTACGAGGCCGGCATCCTGAGACAGATGGATCTCGACACCGACGGGGTCGGGCGCGCCACGAGACGGCTCGTGTACGACGCCTCAGGGCAGGTCATCCGGGTCGAAGAGGATCCCGACGGCGACCAGCAGTTCAC
Source organism: Vicinamibacterales bacterium (assembly GCA_035512795.1). GTDB lineage: Bacteria > Acidobacteriota > Vicinamibacteria > Vicinamibacterales > SCN-69-37 > DATKDF01. Next base: position 1,494 of record DATKDF010000178.1, on the reverse strand, counting down.
GCCAGTCTCCCCGGCTGGAAAGGGTGGCGGGAGATCGTGATCTCATCAAACGGAACGATCGACTCTCCGTCGGAGACGAGCGGGCGCCCCGTGACGGCGCCGTCGCTTTCGGCAGCCGACGGGCCGCGCGTCCTGCTGGTCTCGGCGACCGGACGACCGCGTCCCGATCTGGCCGATCGGCTGGTGGCGCTGGGTGGCCTCGTGGTAGACGTGTCGTCGATTCAAGCGGCGCTGTCGCATCTCGACAGTCGGCCCGTCGATCTGTGCGTGCTGGATCTGACCGGCGAGCGGTCGCCCGGCATGTCCGTCCGCATGCTGCGCGCCCGGCAGGCCCGGCTGCGTCTCGTTGGCATCATCGATCCGCACGAACCGCTCGCCGCGGGCGAGGCGGTGCAGCACGGTCTGACCGACGTGCTGCCCTGGCCGGTCGCCGACCGCGATCTGCTGCTCGTTCTCGCCAACACGGCGGACCGCGTGGCGTGGCCTGGCGACCCGGCCGGCCGTGAGGGCTCGTCCGGTGAGCCGCTGTTTGCGCAATCGGCGGCCATGCAGGATGTGCTCGATCGAGCCGCCCTACTGGCCGAGGGACGAGCGGGCGTTCTGATCGTCGGTCAGGCCGGCACGGGTCGTGGTTTGATTGCCCGGACCCTGCACCGGCTGGCGCCCGGCGGTACCGACCGGCCGTTGATCCACGTCGACGGCGTGGCGGCGCACCCGCAGGACATCGAACGCACGTTGTTCGGCGCCCCGCTCGATCGGCGAGCCGACAAGCACGCGCCGATCCTGGTTGGTGCCGATGCGGCCCTGGTGCGGGCGGGCGGGGGATCGCTCTACGTGACCAACGTGCCGGAACTGCCGGCGCGAGTCCAGTCGGCGTTGGCGCGGCTGATTCGCGATCGCGAGGCGGTCGGCCAGGGTCGCCGTGACGTGATCGAGATCGACGTGCGGCTCATCCTCGTCCTTGACGACGACGTCGATCAGGCCGTCTCCGACGGCCGGCTGCAGCCGGAACTCCACGACCGCGTGGCAGCAGGCCGGATCGACGCGCCCGCGTTGCGCCAGCGACGCGAGGACGTCCCGGCGCTGGCGGCCTGGCTGGTCAGCCGCACGTGCCGGACGCTGGGAGTGGCCCCGAAGGCGTTCAGCCGCTCGGCCCTCGCGTTGATTGCCGCGTTGCCATGGCATGGGAATGTGCCCGAACTGGCCGGACTGGTCGAGTCGCTCGTGCGCCAGGTGTCGCGCCCGGTCCTCCAGATTGACGACGTCCTGGAGTACGCAAGCCTGGACGGGATCGCCGCACGGATTGACACGGGCATGACCCTGCGTGATGCCAAAGCCCGATTCGAACGCGAGTGCATTGCCGCCGTCCTGCGCCGCCATCACGGGCGGGTGGGCGACGCCGCCAGGGCGCTGGGCATCCAGCGGACGAATCTGTATCGGAAAGTCCGGCAACTGAACGTCTCGCGTTCACTTCTGTCATCACGCCGATGACGC
>DATKDF010000177.1:0-13678 GCA_035512795.1 Vicinamibacterales bacterium | reverse complement strand
TCGGCGCCGGGCGGCCGGTAGAAGTACTGCGCCTGCCGTCGACCGGCCGCCGGCTCGGTCGGCGCGGCGCCCTCCTCGATGTGCCAGTGCCGCGCCGGTTCCTCGAACGGCGAGCAGATGATGGGTTCGGGGACGACGAATTCAGCCATCTACGTCGTGGTCCTTCTGGCGATGGGGCGTGGTGCGTCGAAGCCCGCTACCTGCGGGACCCAGAACGCACATCGAATGGCCCCTTCGCGCCGCAAACCGGATCGACCCGGTACGCAGGCCATCCTCCAGTTCCTGTTCGAATCCCCCGAGTTTCGTCGGCGTTAACAGCCCTGCCGTTCGGTCACCGAGGATGTCGAAGTCCGCTTCACCCGCGATCTCGTCCTTCTTCCATGCCACCTGGAGGAACTTGTCCATACCCAGTGGATGGCCGGAGCCAAAGATGAGCCCGTAGATGTTCGCGTTCTTCTTGATCGAAAACGGCGCCAGGAAGTAGTCGGCGGCGCGCGGAAGGAGGCCGCGGTAATAGTCGAGAATCAGTACGAGCTTCGCGGCGCGCTCTCGCTGCAGGATCGGGAGCGAACGCTGGAAGGCGGCCTCGAAGGCCAGCACCTCCGCTTCATGATCGACGCCGTCGGGAACGACGCCTGGAACGGTCAGGTGCGCCCGCAGCGTCGCGACGCATTCCGGATCGGCGTCGAAGAAGTGGAGGTGGACCTTGACGTCTCGCCACGCCGGATGGGAGGCAGCGGTTCTGACTTGCGAGAGCAGGCGCAGGGGGCTGCCGGGTTGGCCGGTGGGGCTCTGACCGGGACCCGAGAAGAAGTCGAACAGGTGAATCTCGTCCCATCTCGGGGGCAGTTGAGACAGGAAAACCGGCAGCCACTCGCGCGTGTACAGCTCGAAGATCTCCAGCTTCGTCAGCGTGCCTTCGTCGAACGGCTTGGCGTGGAACCGGTCGGCGGCCATCGGGTCGTCACGCGGTCGCGAACTGCACCTGCAGGAGCCGGCGGGCCCGGGCATCGGGCGCCGGGCGGCGCTCCAGTTCGGGGAAGCCGTTGTACACGTGGCCGTCCAGTTCGCGGCCCGTGAGCTTCTTCTGGACGCCACCCCACTGTTTGAAGAAGAACGGCACACCGGCCCGCGCGCACTGGTCGCGGAGGCTTGTCACCCAGGACCGCTCCATCGGCCGGGCGCCCGAGCCGCTCTCGCCACCCACGATCATCCAGGCGATGCCATCGAGGTTCACCACACCCAGGTCCTCCAGCAGCGGTTCGACCGAGAGGAACCGCACCGCCGCCGGCGCGCCACGAAGGGTGGCCACGCGCGGAAGACCGGCCCGGCGGTTCTCGACGCTCACGCCCCACCAGATGTGGGGGCGCGCTGCGGCCTCGCGCAGCTTCGTCCCGAGGAGCGCCGCCATGCGGTCCGCCCGCTTGGTCAGCACCTGGTAGATGTGCCAGTCGGCACGCAGCATGACGGAGGCGACCCGTTCGATGTACTCGTCGGGCACGTCGTCATGGAACAGGTCGCTCATGGAGTTCACGAAGATCATCCGCGACCCGGCGAGCCGGAACGGTTCATCGAGCTTCTCCGGCACGAGCCGCAGATCGAAGCCGTACTCGAACGGATGGCCCGGCACGCCCCGGAAGCGCTCGGCGAACGTCTCGGCGTAGCAGTGGGCGCACCCGGGGCTCACCTTGGTGCAGCCGCGCACCGGGTTCCACGTCGCATCCGTCCACTCGATCTTCGAGTTGTCGCTCATGGCAGCGCCTGCACCACGATCAGCTCGTTGCCGCGGTCGTCGATCACCTTCACGGCCACCTGCCGGTGCTCGCCGGCCTCGAACGGTGCGCTCCGGGAGCCGGCCAGATGGTCCCACTCGGTCTCGTCGTAGTCGGCCTTCAGGGCGCGCTTGAGCGACTCCCAGGCACCGGTCCGCGGGAAGAACACCTGGCTCGCGCGGAAGCACAGGTTGTTGTAGTCGCTGTCCAGCATCCAGCACGGCACATCGTCGCCCCGCCGGTGATGCGTCTTCATCGTCGTCGGGTCGCCGGCGGCTTCTTCTTGCGGAACTGCGCCTGCGTCCCGATCTCGGGCCGCATGAGGACGGTCTGATCCGGATGCCGGTAGCCCTCGGCCACCTTTCTGGTCCGCCGCGCGGGCGCCTTCTTCGGTCTCTTTGCCATTCCCGGGCCGAATGTTAGCAGACAGGGTGTGACAGATCGGGACAGCCGGCCTCGTCAGAATTGACTGACCCGATTACGATCGCACCATGACGTCCACCTTCACCGTCGAGCCGATCGGCTTCGTCCGCAGCCCGCACACCGACACGAGCCAGGTGCCGAAAGGGCCGGGAGCGAAGCATGTCGCCGAGGGCACGCTCGAAATCCTGCCGGCCTTTGAGGCCGGCCTGCGGGACGTCGAGGGGTTCTCCCACCTCTACGTAATCTGGGTCTTCCACGAAGTGCAGGGCTACGACCTCTCCGCGACCCCACCGACCGACACCCGTTCGCACGGCGTGTTCGCCACGCGGTCGCCCGAGCGTCCCAACCGGCTCGGCCTGACCGTCGTCCGCCTGCTCGGCCGCGACGGCCCGCGACTCCACGTGCAGGGCGTCGACATGCTCGACGGCACGCCCATCCTCGACATCAAGCCGTACCTGTCGAACGTTCCGGAAGACACGCTGCGACGCGGGTGGCTCGACGACGAGGCGGACAAGCGCTGACGGTTCTGCGGTCCTGTGAGCCTGCGGTCCTGAGGTTCGTGGTGGGCGCTTCGCGCCGTCTTGAATCTTCAGGGAAGGTCACGCGCCACCGCCCGCACCGAACGGACCGCAGGACTACAGGACCTCAGGAACCGCCCGCGATTTCTATCTGATGATCCTGATCGCCGTCGTCGATCGTCCGGTGCGCGGGCCGTGGCCGAAGGTGACGTCGATGACGTAGTCGCCGGCCGCCAGCGGTGCGAGGACGACGTCGGCCGTGACGCGCACGTCGTCGCCGTCGGGCGCCGTGGCGAGCGCGATCGGCACGTCGAGCGGATCGCCGGCGGCGTTGACGATCGACGCAGGGCCGGTGACGGCGCCGGCGGGCAGCGTCCACTCGAGGTGCAGGCGCTCCGTCCGCCGGAAGAGCGGCTCGGCCGCCGGCACGAGCGGGCTGCGCGGACTGGGTGTCGCGTGGAACATGGCCGGACGGCCCGGCCAGATCGAGCGGTCCACCGCGGTGTCGGCCTGTTCCGTCGTCCGGCCGCGCGCGTCGGTGACGCGCGCGCGAACGGCGAAGGGGCCGGCGCCCTGAGGCAGGGCCGCCGTCAGCAGGACGCCGCGCGCGCCGGCGGCGATGCGGCCATCGACCGTGAACGCGACGCGGCCATCCGCGTCGCGAATCTCTACGACGACTGAAGCGCCGCCGTTCCAGGGCGCGCGCGACGCGAGGCCTGACGCCAGCTCAACGACGATGTGCGCGGCGTCGCCCATCGGCACCGCGCGCGCGAAGACGGTCGCGCGCGCGCCGAGCCGCGCCAGGTCCGCGCGCGCCAGGTCGATCGGCGTCGGTTCGGCGGGGCCAGGCGCGACCGCGTCCATGGCGCGCCGGCTCAGGGCCATCTCCTCGTCGGTCGGCGCGCGGTATTGCCGGCGCGCGCGAATCCGCTCGCCACTGGCCTTGAGCCGCACGGTGATCTGACGGATGCGCCCGTCCCACGTCTCGTTCGAGGTGTAGTAGCCGAGCAGGTAGTACGCCGCCAGGTCGTCGGTGATGCGCCGCAGGCCGGTCTGCAGGTCGTTGGTGTGCAGCACGGCGACGCCGTCGGTTTCGGAGGCGAGCGTCAGGAGCGACTCCGTCCGCGCCGACATCAGGTCGTACGTCCAGACGCCGCCGGGGCTCACCGGGTAGAACGCGACGTTCTTCTGGCGCGCGACGAGCGTCAGGTCGCGCCAGCGGCGCAGGAAGTCGATGCCGCCGAGGTAGCCCAGCATCTCGTCGCACCACTTGCCGGAGACTTCGAACGGCTGGGTCGCGCCGGTCGTGAGCGTGCCGCCGCGCCCGACGCCGATCCGTGGAATCGCCGGCACGCCGCGCGAGGCGCCGAGGCCCGGGTGCGGACCGGGCAGGCTCCAGCCGTCGGAGAAGAGGATGACGTTCTTGCGCTCCTCCCGCATCGCGTTGAGGACGATGACGAGGCCTTCGAGGCCGGAGAAGACCTTGTCGAGCCGGTAGCGTGGTGAGGCCGCCGGCTCGCCGCACGCACGGAGCTGGAGCTCGACCGGATCAATGGGCCGGTCGTGCGAGTAGAGGCGCTCGAGCGGCCGTTCGAACTGGGGCACGAGCTGGCCGAGCGTCAGGCTGTGGGGCGGTTCGTCGGGGGTCAGCACGCCGACCAGATCGCGCGGCCCCAGCATCCGATCGATCATGCCGCGCGCGGCCGGCGTCGCGAACCGCCACGTCTCGGCGGCGACGTGATAGGTGTCGAAATAGAGCACGAAGACGCGGTTGGCCGGATCGGCGGCCCGCCGGTACATGTCAGCGAGCGACGTCGGGTCGCGCCGCGTCTCGAGCGGGTTCAGCTCGTCGAAGCGGACGAACTGCACGGAGTCGATTTGTTGCGAGCGTCCGTCTTCCAGAAGCTCGAAGTCGTCGGCCGTGAGATTCGGAATGATCTCGCCGTCGCGCGTAGGATAGGCGTCGACGCGGACGAAGTGCGTGCCCGCCCGGAACACGGGCCGCTGCTGGGACGCGGGCGGCTCCTGCGCGTCCGGCCCGCCGCCGGTGAAGACGGCAGAGACGAACACGACTGCCAGACACCGGCCGCAGGCTCGGTGGGACATTGGCGGACTCCAAATCTTCAATGCACCCGCAGAATCCTGATCTCCTCGATCTCAGCCCCTTCGAGGATCCGATCGACGACATCCATGCCGTCAGTGACGCGGGCGAAGACGGTGTACTGGTGGTCGAGACGGAAGTTGTCGACGAGGTTCACGAAGATCTGGGCGTCGCCGGTGTCGCGGCCGCGGGTCGAGATGCCGAGCGTGCCGCGCAGGTGGCGGACGAGCCCGAGTTCGTCGCGCATGTACGGGCCGACGGCGCCGTCCATCTCGTGCGCGCCGGGGCTGCCGCCCTGCAGGACGAAGTTCGGCACGACGCGATGGAACGTCGTGTCGTCGTAGCCGCCCCGTTCGGCGTGCCGCGCGAAGACGGCGACGGTGACAGGCGCCTCGTCGGCCAGCAGATCCATCGTAAACGACCCGAGGCCGCGCATCGTGACGCGGGCCGTCGCGCCGCGGAGCCCGTCGATGAACGCCGCCGGTGGCAGCGCATCATCGCGGTAGACCGTCGTCACCGGATCGACCGGCTCACCGGTGTGCTTCGTGATCACGGCGGCCACCTGCGCCGCGACGACCGGATCGCGATCGGCGAGCCACGGCCGGAGCTCGCGCCCGAGCGCCATGGCGGCGTCGCTCCCGAGGCGCGCCTCGTCGAGCCGGGCGAGGAGCGCCACCCGCGCATCGCGCGTGGTGGGGCGATCCTCACGCGACAGCCGCACAAACGCGGCCAGCACGCGCGGCTGCGCCGTCGCCAGGTCGGGCGCGCCTTCGAGCAGTCCGGCGGCGGCGATGAGCAGCCCGCGATGCGACGTGTCGAGGACGGCGGTCGCATCGGCTGGCCGCGCCAGGGCCGCGATGACGACATTGGGCGCGTCGTCGGCCAGGAGCGCCGTCCGGATCGCGTCGTCATCGACCATCCGCGCCGCTCGCGCGGCGTAGACGCGCGCCTGCCAGACCGGATCCGACGCGATTGCGGGCAGGTGCCGCCGCGTCGCCGCCTGGTCCACGCGCGCGAGCGAGACGATCGCGTACGCGCGATCCCGCCAGCTGTCGCTCGTGAGCAGGGGGGCGATCGTCTCGGCCGGGCACGGCTGGGTGCCCAGCAGGTCGATGGCCAGCAGGCGCACGTGCCCGCTCGTGTCGCCGAGCGCCGCGATCGCCCGCTCGCAGGTCGGGACGAGCCGCAACGCCTCGTACCGGACCATCGGGGACGGGTCGTCGATCCACTCGCGCAGCCCCATCACGGCCAGGCGGCGCACCTGCGGCGCCGGATCGGTCAGCGCGACCCGGAGCGTCGCCTCGTCCCGGTCGCGGGCGGCCGTGAGCGCGAGCAGGGCCAGCTCGCGCAATTCCGCGGCCGTGTTCTCGCGCACGAATCGGCGCAGGGCCGTGATGGTGTCGGCCGACACCTGCCGCGTCCGCCCGTGCAGTCGGAGGAACGCCTCGAGGCCGTGCACCGCACCCGAGCGCGCGTCGCTGCTCTCATCGACCAGTCCGGCCACCAGCCGCGGTTCGGTCACGCCGTCGATCGGCGCCGACCGGCCCATCGCCTCGAAGATCGCGCCCCGGACGCGGCCGTCCTCTTCGCGGGAGATCCACGCCGACAGATCCACGGGCGCCCGCATCTGGCCGAGTGCGTTGGCCGCCGCAAGGCGGACCCCGACGTGCCCCGAGCCAGCCAGTGCCAGCACGACGCCCGCGTGCTCGGGTCGTTCGAAACGGCCGAGCGCACGTGCGGCCAGTTGCTGCAGCCGCGGGTCGGTGGTCGTCAGCGCGTCAAAGAACGGCTCGACGTCGACGACGCGCGCGTCCTCGAGTTGAAGCAGCTCGGCCTCGGGTGACGTCGGCGAGACCGGAGCGCAGGCGGCAGCGACGGCTGCGACCGTGCCGAACAGGAGAGCCGGAAAGCCCGCAGACTGCGGCATGGCGGTGCATTGTAGCTGCCCGCCACGGTTGTTGGCGCCGATTACGGTCTCGTAAGTGCCAGGGGCCGCCTGGCACAGGTGGTCGCCCGGCCGGCGTTCAGATCGCGTACTTCGCGCCGAATTCCGTGTGTTTTGAGCAGCCCGCGGCCTCGAGCGTGGTACCTGCCTTGCACCCGGTTTCCGTCACGTCTCCGGTTCTTCACACCGGACTGACGGCGGGAGTCTTCGCAACCGTGGGGGAAGAAGAAGAACAACAGCCAGGATTCACTGATTCGATGCGCCGACGCGCGACGGCTGCCGTGAGCGGTCTTCGCCGTCGTCTGACTCCGGGTCAGGCTGGCGCCCCGAGCGTCCCCATCTTCTTCAACCTGCTGCCCGATGCCGAGCCCTGGCCGAAAGCGGGTCGGGTCGGCGAGCAGCGCCTGATGCTGGTGCAGTACTGGCGGCAGATGCAGCAGGAGATGACGCCCGAGGCCTCGACCGCGCCGGTGGCCGACGCCGCACCGATTGACGGCGTGCCGGTTGCCGTTCAGGCGGCGATGGAAGCGGTCGAGACTCCGGCCGCCATCAGAGCGAATCACATTCCGCCGATTGAGTCGTTTGACGACGAGCCAGACGACGAGCCGGTGGTCGATCGGCCGGCGACCGGCGCGATTTTCCTGAGGCCCGCCCTCGTCGCGGCGGTGTCCGAAGTCGAGGCGGCACCCGCGGCTTCCGCGGAGGCGACCGTCGAGACGCCGTTCATCGTCGCCGAGGCGGCGCCGCGGCCGAACTGGGTGCCGGCGAGCGTGCTGTTCGGCACGTCGACGGCGCCGGCTCAGGCCGAATCGGCCCGGTCGGTCGCGACCGACGACGCGGCACCGGCTGCATCGCTCCTGCGCGACGACGTTTCGCCGGTGGTCATCGAGCCGGTGGTCGTCGAGCCGGTGGTCGTCGAGCCGGTGGTTACCGAGCCGGCGATTGTCGAGCCGATCTTCGCCGAGCCAGTCGTTGCCGAACCGGTCCTTGTCGAGGACGTCGCCGACATCGCCGCGGTCGAGCCGGCGACGGTCGAGGCCGTCGCGACCGACGAGGCTGAGCCCGAGCGCGAGTCCGGCATTGCCGACGTGGTCGTCGAGATGCCGGCCCTCGTGGCAGAAGACCTCGGCGAACCGGCGTTTGCCGCCCTGGCCGACCAGCCGGTCCTGGAACTGCCGGAGACCCTTTTTGCTGACGAGGCCGCCGAGGCGTTCGTCGCCGAGTCGGCGGCGCCGGCTGTGGCCTACGACTTCGCGCCACCGGTCGTCTCCGACCTGGTCGTCGAGGCCGCCGCCGACCTGGCGCCGGTCGCGATGAGCGGGTACTCCGAGACCGAGAGTTTCGACTTCAGCGCCGACGCGTTCATCCAGACCGTCGAGCCCGAACACCATGTGGCCGCCAGCGCCGTCTCCGAGACGATCGAGGACGATCCGTTCGGCGGTGAGCTGTCGGTCGAAGATTTCGCGGCGCCGGTTTTCGCGGCGCCGATCGAACCTGTGGCGGTCGAGCCCCTCGCCGCTGAGGAGCCGGCCGTCGGCGAACCGATCGACCTCGAACCGGTCGGCTTCGAGCCGGTCGAGGCGGTCGAGGCGGTCGAGCCCGGGTTTCTCCCCGAGCCCGAGCTGTCCGAGGCCATCGTCGAGGAGAACGTCACCGTCGAGATGCCGGCGCTCCTCTCGGTCGCTGTGCCCCAGGCTGAATCGCTGGCCGAGCCGGTCGACCTCGAACCGGTCGTCACCGAGGTCGATCTCGAACCGGTCGATCTCGAGCCGGTTGAAGCGATCGAGCCCGGGTTCCTGCCCGAGCCCGAGCGCTCAGAAGCCATCGTCGAGGAGCACGTCTCTGTCGAGATGCCGGCGCTCGTCTCCAAGGCGGTGCCCCAGGCCGAAGCTGAATCGGTGACCGAGCTGGTCGACGACGCGCCGCCTGCCGAGGTGGCCGAAGTCGAGATGCCTGCGTTTGCCGCCGAGGCCGCCGTGCCGGAGTGGTACGCCGCCGCGGCCCCCGTGGCGTCGCCGGCTTCGTTCGAGGCCGAACTGGCGGCCATGGACGATGCCGCCGAGCTGTTCGCCGCCGGGATCGAGGGCACGGACACGGCGTTTGCGGCGCTCACGGCCTCAGCCGTCGAGCCGGCGCGCGCCTTCGACCTGTCAGACGGCGGACGTGACGTCGCCGATCTGCCCGACCTGCCCGCGCCGGTGGCCGATCCGGTGTGGAATGACGCGATGACCGAGTGGACGATCTCAGCTCGCGACATCCGGCTTCGTCGGTCGGGCGTGATCCCGATGCCGACGTCCCGCCCGGCACGGCGCTCGTCGGTGCCGGCCCTCGAGAAGTTCCTGCGCGCGGCGCGGGCACGCCGCGCACGTGTGGCCGCCGAATCGGTGGCCTGATTGCGCGCTCGACCGCGCGGCCGTGACAGACTGACACGGTCATGCCGCGTCTCGTCCGGTCGGTCCTCTCTGCATTGATCGTTGTGTTCGTCACGCCCGCGCTCGCGCGGGCCCAGGCTGAGCCGCCCGCCGTCGATCCGGCGTGGAGCGGTTCGCTCGGGATCGGGATTGCGCTGACGCAGGGCAACCGCGACTCGTCGACCGCGAACCTCTCGTACGAACTGCGACGCCGGATGGCCGAGTCGCCGATTGTCTTCCAGTCGAAGGGGCTGATGCTCCGTGGGTCGACCGAGGGCGAGCTGACGACGAGCCGCTTCGGGCTCGAAGCCCGAGTCGATCGCCGGTTCGGCGACCGGACGTCGCTCTTCGCGCAGACGCAGTACCTGCGCGACCGCTTCAAGGAAATCGATTACTTCGTGGCGCCCTCGGCCGGCGTCTCGCACCTGGTCGTGGTCGCCGACGCCACCGAGGTCGGCGTCAGCGTCGGCCTCGGCAGCGTGTGGGAGCGGAACCGCAACTTCGGCGTCACGTTCGACGGCGCGCTCGTGGCCGGTCAGCAGATCAAGCGCCAGTTGTCGGACACCGCCCAGTTCACCCAGAGCCTGTCGGCCCTCTGGAAGGTGCACGACTTCGGTGACAGCCTCTACGCGCTCAACCTGGGCCTGGCGGCGACGGTCACCACCCGCACGCAGTTGAAGCTGGAACTCGTGGACACGTACCGCAGCCGGCAGCAGGATCCGACCGTGCTCAAGAACGACGTGTCGGTGGTCGTGTCGGTCGTCTTCAAGTACTGAGGAGCTTCGCATGCGCCGCCTGTGGATCGTCTGTCTGGTCTCGTCGATGGGCGCGATGCTTGTCCCGGCCTGTGGTTCCCGCGAGGCCCCGCCGGCTGCCGGCGCGGTCGTCATCCGGAACGCGATCGTCGTCGACGGCACAGGGGCGCCGGGACGGGCGGCCGATGTGCGCGTGGCTGGCGGGCGGATCGTCGGCGTCGGGACGCTCGAGCCAGCCGCGGGCGAGCGCCTCGTCGACGCGCGCGGGCTCGTGCTGGCACCGGCGTTCATTGATACGCATAGCCACCACGACCGCGGCCTGACCGACGAGCCCGGGGCCCTGGCCGCCGTCAGCCAGGGGATTGGCACCATCGTCGTCGGACAGGACGGGTCGTCGAGGCCGGTCGCAGACCTGCTGGCCGAGGTCGACGCCCACCGGCCCGCGGTGAACGTCGCGACCTACATCGGTCACGGCTCGGTGCGCCGCGACGTGATGGGCGACGACTTCCGGCGCGCCGCCACGGCCGGCGAGGTCGCGCGCATGCAGGCGCTCGTCGAGGCCGGCATGCGAGACGGGGCGCTCGGGTTGTCGACCGGCCTCGAGTACGACCCGGGCATTTACTCGACGCCGGATGAAGTCGTGACGCTCGCGCGGGCGGTGGCGCCGTTCGGCGGCCGGTACATCAGCCACATCCGCAGCGAAGATCGCGCCCTCTGGGATGCGGTCGACGAAGTCATCGCGGTCGGCCGGGCGGCCGGCATCCCGGTGCAGCTGTCGCACGTCAAGCTGGCGATGAAGAGTCTCTGGGGCCAGGCCGACCGGCTGATTGCCGTGCTCGACGAGGCGCGCGCGGCCGGCGTCGACGTCACGGCCGATGTCTACCCGTACACCTACTGGCAATCGGGCATGACCGTGCTCTTTCCGGCACGCGACTTCACCGATCGCGCCGCGGCCGAGTTCGCGCTTCGCGAACTCGTGACGCCCCCCGATCTGCTCGTCGCCAGCTTCGCCCCCAACCCGGCGTACGACGGCCGGACGCTCGCCGACATCGCCGCGGAGCGGCGCGTCGATCCGGCGCAGGCGATGATGGACCTCATCCGCGAGACCGACGGCCGCGGGCCGGGCATCGTCGCGACGTCGATGGACGAGGGCGACGTCGAGCGGCTCCTCGCGTGGCCGTTCGCCAACGTCTGCAGCGACGGCGCGCTCCGGGGCGCGCACCCGCGTGGTTTTGGCGCGTTCCCCCGCGTGCTCGGCCGCTACGTGCGCGAGCGCCAGGTCCTGACGCTCGAGGAGGCCGTCCGGCGCATGACGTCGCTCGCCGCTGCCAATGTCGGCCTCACCGGGCGGGGGACGATCGCGCCCGGCCAGGCCGCCGACCTCGTGCTGTTCGACCCGGTGACGGTCATCGACCGGGCGACGACGGCCGAGCCGCAGGCGATGTCGGTGGGCATCGACACGGTGTGGGTTAACGGCGATGTGGTCTTTGCCGAGGGACGCGTGACCGGCGCCCGGCCGGGCCTCGCGCTGCGGCGGGCGGGAGGGCAGTGATGCGTCGCAGCGCGCTCGTCGTCGTCGTGGTCGCCGCCGCTTGCGGCGGCGGGTCGCCCGCCCCGGCCGACCTCGTGTTCCGCGGCGGGGCGATCCGGACGATGGAGCCGGCCCGGCCCACCGCCGAGGCGGTCGCCGTGCGCGACGGCCGCATCGTCCACGTGGGCACCGCGGCCGAGGCGGCCAGGCTGGTCGGCCCGGCCACCGAGGTCGTCGACCTGGCCGGCCGCCTGTTGCTGCCCGGGTTTCACGACACGCACGTCCACCCGGTGTCGGGCGGCATCGAGCTGGGCGAATGCGATCTGAATCCCGCAGGGACGCTGGCCGACCTCGAGCGGATCATCGCGGCGTGCGTCGCGCGCGAGCCGGACGCGGCGTGGCTGCGCGGCGGGGGATTCCAGTTGACGCTCTTCGCCGACGGCGCGCCGCCGCGCGACCTGCTCGATCGGCTGGCGCCCGATCGGCCGGCGTTTCTCTCGTCGGCCGACGGGCACACCGGCTGGGCGAACAGCCGCGCGCTCGAAGTCGCCGGCGTGACACGCGACACGCCGAATCCGCCGCCGGACGGCCTCATCGTGCGGCGCGCCGACGGCGAGGCGCAGGGCACCTTGCGCGAGGCCGCGATGGGCCTTGTCACGCGGCAGATGCCCGAGCATGCCGACGCCCAGATGCGCGCCGGCCTCGAACGCGCGTTGGCCATGGCCGCGTCGTTCGGAATCACCACGCTGCACGAGGCCAACGCCGGCGAGCGGAGCCTGCGCGCGTACCGGGCCGTTGAGGACGCGGGTGGCCTCACCGCCAGGGTCATCGTCGCGTTGTCGACCGATGCGGCACGCGGCGCCGATCAGGTCGCGGATCTGGTCGCGCTTCGCGAGCGTCATCGGGGCCGGCTCGTGCAGCCAGTGGCCGCGAAGCTCTTCGTCGACGGTGTCATCGAGGGCGGCACGGCCGCGCTGCTCGAGCCGTACGTCGATCGCCCGACGTTCCAGGGCGAGCTGCGATGGCCGCCGGAGGTGCTGACCGCGACCGTCCGTGCGCTCGACGCGGCCGGCTTCAAGGTGCACCTGCACGCGATCGGCGACCGGGCGATTCAGGTCTCGCTCGATGCGCTGGAAGCGGCCCGTGCGCAGGATGGTGGCGCCGGGCCGCGGCATGTCCTCGCGCACATTCAGTTGTTCGATCCGGCTGACATCCCGCGATTCGCGTCGCTCGGCGCGGTGGCCAGCTTCCAGCCGCTGTGGGCGTACGCCGACACGTACATCACACAGCTGACCGAGCCGCGTCTGGGGCCGGCACGCTCGCGCTGGCTCTATCCGATCCGTTCGGTCGTGGCGACCGGCGCGATCGTGTCAGCCGGCAGCGACTGGTCGGTGACGACGATGGATCCGCTGCCGGCGATCGAGGTGGGCGTCACGCGCCGCGATCCCGATGCCGCCGCGGGCGACGCCTGGCTGCCCGACGAGCGGGTCGATCTCGAGACGATGATCCGGCTCTACACGACGGGTGGTGCGATGGCGGGCGATCTCGAAGAGGTCACCGGCTCGATCACGCCAGGCAAGTCGGCCGACCTGATCGTGCTCGACCGGAACCTCTTCGAGATCCCGCCCACCGCCATCAGCGACGCGCGCGTGCTGATGACGGTGTTCGAGGGGAGAGTGGTGTATCGGCGCGAGTGATCAGTGCAACTGCACAATGTCGATTCGCTCTCCAACCACGTCGCAGCTCGTGCTGCCCGACGCAAACGAACGCGGCGTGGCATCGACTGACACGCGAAGGCGAACCAGGTTCTCGATGGTGGTCGCAACGCCGTCGGGAACTGTGACGTCAGTGTGGTCCTTGATCCACGGGAAGGACCGGTGCATCGAGACGGTGATGGTGCTTCCGTCGGACAACGTGATCACGATTGAGTCTCCCGACACGGTGCACCCACCCGACTCGGCGGAGAACCCGTCGACGTCGCGACCCCCGGGATGATGCTGCTCGTACCGGCGATCGGCGCCGTGCTGGCGCCACTGTGAACGCCCCTTCTGTGCCGTCAGCGTGACCGATCCATCCTCAACGACGATCGGGGGCCGCTCTTCGTGATCATCCAGAACGTAGTACAGGGCACCCAGCAACAGGATCGTCGCTCCACCCAGGGTGATCTTCTGACCGGTAGTCATCGGTCTCTCCTTACCGTGCTGTTCTCAGTTCCGCCAGAT
>DATKDF010000176.1:0-5317 GCA_035512795.1 Vicinamibacterales bacterium | reverse complement strand
CCGCGCGGCGGCCCGGCGCGCCAAACAGCACGAGGTCACGCTGCCGCTTCGGCAGGCGGGCGAACGGCACGTCGGGATCCAGGCCGAACGTGCGCGCCAGGCCGGACAGCATCTCGCCAATCAGCGGCTCGTCGCCTCTGGCCCACGGCACGATCGCGCCGGCGGCCAGCGACTTCGTGTCGTCGGGCACGACGCGCCCCGGCTCGAAGTCGTACACCGACCCGAGCCCCTGACAGGTGCGGCAGGTGCCGTGCGGCGAGTTGAACGAGAAGGCACGCGGCGTCATCTCAGGCACACTGATGCCGCAGGTCGGACAGGCCAGCTTCCGCGAAAACAGCCGGTCGCCGCCATCGAGCGTGTTGATGACGACGACGTCACCCGCCAGCCTGAGGGCCAGTTCGATCGAGTCGGTCAGGCGACGTTCGATGCCCGATCGCACAATCAGCCGGTCAACGAGCACGTCGATGGAGTGGTTCTTGCGCTTCTCGAGCGCGATCTCGTCGTCGAGCGGGACGAACCGGCCATCGATCCGCACCCGCGTGAAACCCCGCGTCCGGAGCGCGGCCAGCTCGCGCTTGAACTCGCCCTTGCGGCCACGGACGATGGGCGCGAGCACGTTGATGCGCTCGTCGGCCGGGTAGGTCATGACCAGGTCGAGAATGCGCTCGAGCGACTGCGACGTGATCGGCTCACCGCAGGTCGGACAGTGCGGGACGCCGATGTTGGCGAACAGCAGCCGCAGATAGTCGTAGATCTCGGTCACCGTGCCGACCGTGGACCGCGGGTTGGAGGCCGTCGTCTTCTGCTCGATGGAGATGGCCGGCGAGAGCCCGTCGATCAGATCGACGTCGGGCTTCTCCATCTGCTCGAGAAACTGCCGCGCGTAGGCCGAGAGCGACTCGACGTAGCGCCGCTGGCCCTCGGCGTAGATCGTGTCGAAGGCCAGCGACGACTTGCCGGATCCCGACAGGCCCGTGATGACGACCAGCCGGTTGCGCGGAAGGTCGACGTCGATGTTCCGGAGGTTGTGGACGCGGGCGCCGCGGACCGCGATCCAGTCGTGTGCCATGTCTGTCCTGCGCCGGCTTCCGGCGCCCGTTCCAACCTCTCATTCTACCGGCTGGGCGGAGGAGGACCAACCGTCGCCCAGAATCTCGGCCGTATGGGCGCCCAGCTCGGGCGCCGGCGCCAGGTGGACCGGTTCGGCGAGAAACGGCGCCCGAATCGCCCTCGCACCGCCGGCGGCGGCCACGACGGCACCCCGCGCGACCACATGGGCGTCAGCCAGCGCCTCGGCCGGCGCGTTTACGGGTGTGAGGCAGACGTCGTGACCGGCGAAGAAGGTCAGCCACTCGTCGCGCGTCCGGGTCGCAAACAGGGCGGCGACCTCCGCCATGAGCGCGGCCTGATCGGCCTCGTCGCCGAGGTGACGCGCCGCCAGGTCGGACCGGCCCACGGCGGCACAGAACGCCTGCCAGAACTTCGGCTCGAGGGCGCCCAGGGCGATCGCGGTCCCGTCAGCCGTGCGATAGACGTTGTAGCAGGCATGCCGGCCGAACGTCGGCAACTCATCCCCGAATGGCGGGGTCCCCTGCACCCCGGCTCCCTCGACGAGTTCGCGGGCCGCCGGCAGCATCATCCAGTACAACGCCGCCTCGTGCATCGAGATGTCGATCGCGGCGCCCTCACCATGGCGGGCACGGCCGAGGAGCGCCGCGAGAATGGCGACGACGGCGTGCATGGCGCCGCCGCCCACATCCGCGATGAACAGCCGCGGCAGCGACGTGGCACCAGGCCGATCGGCGGCCAGCAGGCCGGACAGCGCCACGTAGTTCAGGTCGTGCCCGGGCCGCTCGGCGTACGGACCGGTCTGTCCATATCCGGTGATCGACGCGTGCACCACGCGCGGATGCCGCGCGCGCACCTGTCCGGCCGAGACACCCAGCCGGCGCGCCGTACGGGGGCGGAAGCTCTCGATCATGACGTCCGACTGCGCGAGCAGACGATCAACCGCTTCGCGTCCGGGTGCGGCACGCAGGTCGAGGGCGACACTCTTCTTGCCGCGGTTGAGCAGCCGATCGTACAGGCCGCGCCCGCCGACGAGCGGCGGCAGGTGGCGCATCGGATCGCCGCCGGTCGGGTCCTCGATCTTGATGATCTCGGCGCCCAGTTCCGCGAGCATCAGCGTGGCGAAGGCACCCGGCAGCAGGCGCGTCAGGTCGAGCACGCGCACGCCGGCAAGAGGTGGAGTCATGGCACCGGCCGGGCGAATGCTATCATCCACGCCTTTCCGGAGATCCGATGACCGCTGCCGCCCGTGTGCCGTCGCTCAGCGTCGCGCTCGTCCCGGTCGTGGCCCTGGTCGGCCTGCTGGCCGCCTCGGTCATCTTCTTCGGCGACGGATCGTCGGGCGGACCGAATCAGATCGCCCTCATCGTCGCGGCCACGGTTGCCGGCACTCTCGGGGTGTCGCTCGGCTACTCCTGGAAGGAGCTCCAGCAGGGCATCGTCAGCGGCATCTCGCTCGCGATGGGTGCGATGCTCATCCTGCTGGTCGTCGGCGCGCTCATCGGCGCGTGGATTCTCGCCGGTGTCGTGCCGACGATGATCTACTACGGTCTCCTGATCCTCACGCCGGCGGTGTTCTTCCCGAGTGCGTGTGTGCTGTGCGCCCTGGTCGCCACCGCTACCGGCAGTTCGTGGACGACGGCCGGGACGGTCGGGGTGGCTCTCATCGGCGTCGCGGCAGCCCAGGACCTGAATCTGGGCCTGGCGGCCGGCGCGGTGATTTCGGGCGCGTACTTCGGCGACAAGATGTCGCCCCTGTCCGACACCACGAACCTGGCGCCGGCCATGGCCGGGTCGGAGTTGTTCACGCACATCCGGCACATGGTCTGGACCACCGTGCCGAGCATGGCGCTGGCCCTGCTCCTGTTCACCGTCATCGGCCTGAACGTCGGGGCGCCGCGGGACACGGCGGCCGTCGACGAAATCCTGGCCGCCCTCCGGACGAGCTTCGTCATCGGTCCACACCTCCTGCTGCCGATGGTGCTCGTGCTGGTGCTCGTCGTGCGCCGCATGCCGGCGCTGCCAGCTCTGCTCATCGGCACCGGCGTCGGCTGTCTCGTCGCGATGGTCTTCCAGGTCGAGGCCGTCACTACCTACGCGGCGTCGCCGGACCTGCCGGCCTGGGCGGTGCTCGTCAAGGGCGCGTGGATGTCGCTCTTCGACGGCTACCAGCTCGAGTCTGGCAGCGCGGCGCTCGACGAGTTGCTCTCGCGGGGCGGCATGGGCAGCATGCTGACGACCGTCTGGCTCATCCTGTCGGCCATGACGTTCGGCGCCGTCATGGAAACGACGGGCATGCTGCAGCGGATCGCCGAGGCCATCCTCGGGACGGTCCGTGGCACGGGCAGCCTCATCGCCGCCACACTGGGCACGGCGATTGGCATGAATATCATCGCGTCCGATCAGTACATCGCGATCGTGCTGCCGGGCCGGATGTACCGGGCCGAATTCGAACGACGCGGGCTGGCCCCCGAAAACCTGTCGCGGACGCTCGAAGACGCCGGCACGCTGACGTCGCCGCTCGTGCCCTGGAACACCTGCGGCGCGTTCATGGCCCAGACCCTCGGCGTGCCCACACTCACCTACCTGCCGTACGCCTTCCTGAACCTGCTGAACCCGGTCGTCGCCGCTGTCTACGGGTTCACGGGCTTCACGATTCGACGCCTGCCCTGAAGGGCTTCCAGTCCGCATCGACACGCCAGACCCGGTCGTTCGACGCCAGAATCAGCCCTCCCTGCGGATCGAATGCCACGCCCACCAATGCCGGCGCGGCCACGACCAGCTCGGACGGACGCCCGTTGCCCGAGACATCGACCCGATAGAGTCCCGCGGCTCCCGCCAGGGCGTCGACGACGAAGAGCGTGCCTGACGCGTCGAAGGCGAGGCCCTGCGGCCGGCCGAAGCCATCGGCGACGGTGTCGATGAGCCGGTCGGACGTCACACGATAAATGACATCGTGCGTCGACAGCGTCGGCGCGGCCACGTACAGGCAGGCGTCGGGGCCCCAGGCCAGATGAAACGCCGCGACGCTGGCCGGCAACGTGGCGAACGCCTCGACGTGACGGTCGGTCGTGACCGAGAAGATCGACCCGGACCGGTCGCCCACGAACAGCCGTCCATCGGGCGCGAAGGCCAGCCCCGTCGGCACGCCGACTTCGCTCACGAAGGCCTCGACCTCGCCCCCGGCCGTCAGCCGGTAGACGCAGCCGTCGAACCGGCTCGACACGTACAGCGCGCCGTCGGGCCCGACGGCGAGCGATGTCGGGTTGCCCACGTCGACCCGGACCGCCTCCCGCGTGCCATCGGCAGACAGGCGCCAGAGCGGCACCTCCGGCTTGTTCGTGCGATCGCCGCTGTGGGTCAGCACCAGTCGGCCATCGGCGCCGAAGACCGGGTTGTCCACCAGGTGGACATCGCTCGCGAGCAGGCGCCCCACCTCGAAGTAAGCCGTCTCGCCCGGCACGTCCTCAATCCGGAGAGGTGTCGGCCCCCCGGCCGCGGCAGCCGGTACGATGATGCGCAGCCGTTCGGGCGATGCCGACAGCACGTGCGCGGCATCCTGGCCGACGAACACCCCGGGCGGGGCGTCCGGCGGCACCGGGAAGTCGGTGCCGGTGACCAGCACCCGGGCGCCGGGCAGGGCGCACGCCGGGTGAATGCCGGAAATGGCCTGTGGCACCTAGGTGTCGTCCAGTTCGACGTTCCAGTAGACGTAGTCGCGCCAGCTCTCCGGCGCGTCGCGCAGGCCGAACGTCACCCGGACGGTCGGCGACCGCGCCGGACGGCGGGGCGGACGCCGCAACGCCATGCCGGCCTGCGCGGGCGTGCGCCCGCCCTTGCGACGGTTGCACGTGATGCAGCACGTGACGATGTTTTCCCAGTCCTTGCGACCACCCTGGGCGACGGGTACGACATGATCAAAGGTCAGATCGCTCGTGGCGAACCCGTCGCCGCAATACTGGCACTGGTGGCGATCGCGCGCGTAGATGTTCGCGCGCGAGAACGGCACGTGCTCAGCGGTTCGGCGGATGCGGATCCGACGGAGCAGACGGATCACCGACGGCAGCTTGAGGCTGAACGAGACCGAACGGACTTCGCGATCGTAGACCGCCACGATCTCGACCTTGCCCTGGCACCAGAGGGTGATGGCCTTCTGCCAGTGCACCACTCGCAGCGGTTCGTATGTCGCGTTGAGCAGAAGCGTCTGTTCCATGAGCGTAGTTGGAGCCCATTCTGTCTGGTTCCTCTG
>DATKDF010000175.1:0-13802 GCA_035512795.1 Vicinamibacterales bacterium | reverse complement strand
CCATGTCCCGTCCATCTCGGGCCAGTCCTGACCGCGAATCGAAAAGCTCCGGTCCGGACTGAAGCGCGCCGACGACGGGCCGAACGTGAGCGACTCGTCGGGGAACGGCGAGCGGTCCTGGGCCGCCAGCGTGGCCGCCAGGGTCAGCGCCATTACCAGCGCGACAGGCCGAAGTGTCATGCGCGGCATGGTAACACCGGCGTCCGACCGAGCGTCATGCGCTGACGCTGACGGCAGACCGGCGGTCTATCCGCCGAGTTCCTTGTAGTACCGACTCGCGCCCGGGTGAAAAGGCGCCGGCGACACGTCGTCGCCGGCCGGCGGCGCGAGGTGCCGGGCTTCGGGGTGCGCCGCCTCGAGCGAGGCTTTCCGCTCGAACATCAGCTTGACGATCGCGTACGCCGTCTCGTCGTCGAGCGATGAGGCCGCGACGAGGACGTTGATGACACCGGCCACGCCGGTGTCGCGATCGATGCCGCGATAGGTGCCGGACGGGATGACGGCCGGCCGGTACAGGCTGGCGCCGAAGTCACGCTGCAGGAGCGGCAACAGGTCGTCCTGGTGAAGGAGCGCGATGCCGAACCCGGGCGTGGCCGCCAGGTCCTGCAAGGCCGGCGTGGGCACGCCGCCGCTCCAGAAGAACGCGTCGAGCTTGCCGTCCTTCAGCGCACCAGCCGATTCGGTCACGCCGAGGGCATGGCGCACGATGCCCTGCCGGGGATCGAGGCCGGCGGCCGCGAGCACGCGATTGGCCACCAGCTCCGTGCCGCTGCCGGGCGAGCCGACCGACACGACCTTGCCGTCGAGGTCAGCCACGCGACCAATGCCACTCCCGGCGCGGACGACGACGTGGGTGTAATTGGTGTAGAGCACCGCGAGGGTGCGCGCCGAACCGACGGCGCCGGCCTCCTGGAACGGTCCCGTGCCCCGGACCGCCTCGGCGAGCGTGTCGGCCAGCACGAACGCCAGATCCACGCGTCCGAGCTGCAGCAGTTTGAGATTGTCCACCGACGCGCCCGTCACTTCGGCCGTGGCCTGGACGCCGGGAATGTTGTCCGTGATGAGCTGCGCCAGCGCCCCGCCGTAGGGGTAATAGACGCCACCTGTCCCCCCCGTTGCGAGGGACAGAAAACGGACGGAAGGCGGAGTGCACGCCAGGGTGAAAAGGGTGAGCAGTACCAGGGCTGTCCGCTGCCTTTTCACCGCGTCAGCTTCCTGTACTTGATGCGATGCGGCTGGTCGGCGTCCGCACCCAGCCGGCGCTTCCGGTCGACCTCGTAGTCCTGGTAGTTGCCCTCGAACCACTCGACGCGGCTGTCGCCCTCGAATGCGAGGATGTGCGTGGCGATACGATCGAGGAACCAGCGGTCGTGCGAGATGACGACGGCGCAGCCGGCGAAGTCGAGCAAGGCCTCTTCGAGGGCGCGCAGCGTGTCGACGTCGAGATCGTTCGTGGGTTCGTCGAGCAGGAGCAGGTTGCAGCCCTTCTGGAGCAGCTTGGCCAGATGCACGCGGTTGCGCTGCCCGCCCGAGAGGGACCCGACCTTCTGCTGCTGGTCACGACCGCGGAAATTGAACCACGACACGTACGCGCGCGACGCCACCGTCTTCTTGCCGAGGACGATCTCGTCCTCGCCGCCCGAGATTTCCTCCCAGACGGTCTTGTCCTGTGCGAGCGCGTCGCGCGACTGGTCGACGTAGCCGATCTGCACCGTCTCGCCGAGCCGCAGCGTGCCGGCATCCGGCTGTTCGGTCCCCACCAGCATGCGGAACAGCGTCGTCTTGCCGGCGCCGTTCGGCCCGATCACCCCGACGATGCCGCCCCGCGGCAGCGTGAAATTCATGTCGTCGACGAGCAGGAGGTCGCCGTAGCCTTTGCGCACACCGCGGGCCTCGACGACGATGTCACCCAGGCGCGGACCGGGCGGGATGTAGATCTCGACCCGGTCCATCTTCTGCGCCGTGTCTTCGGTGAGCAACTGCTCGTAGGCGTTCAGGCGCGCCTTGCCCTTGGCCTGGCGGGCACGGGGCGACATCCGGATCCAGTCCAGCTCCCGGGCGAGCGTGCGCTGCCGCTTGCTCTCCTGCTTCTCCTCGACCGCGAGCCGCTGCTGCTTCTGGTCGAGCCACGACGAGTAGTTGCCTTCCCACGGGTAGGCCTTCGTCCGGTCGAGTTCCAGGATCCAGCCGGCGACGTTGTCGAGGAAATAGCGATCGTGCGTAATGGCGACGACGCTGCCCTGATAGACGTGCAGGAAGTGCTCGAGCCACGCCACCGACTCGGCGTCGAGGTGATTGGTCGGCTCATCGAGCAGGAGCAGATCGGGCGACCGCAGCAGCAGCCGGCAGAGGGCCACGCGGCGACGCTCCCCGCCGGACAGCGTCGCGACATCCGCGTCGGCCGGCGGCAGGCGCAACGCGTCCATCGCCTGCTCGACCCGGGCATCGAGATCCCAGGCCCCGGCGGCCTCGATGGCGTCCTGCACGCGGGCCTGTTCCTCGAGCAGCTTGTCCATCGCTTCGGGCGTCATCTCCTCGGCGAACTGGCCGTTGATCTCGTCGAACTTCGAGAGGAGCGCCCGCACCGGCGCGACGCCCTCCTCGACGTTGCCGAGAACGTCCTTGGCCGAATCGAGCGTCGGCTCCTGCGACAGAAACCCGACGGTGTAGCCGGCCGAGAGCGTCGCCTCGCCCTGATAATTCGGCTCGAGCCCCGCCATGATGCGCAGGAGTGTCGACTTGCCGGCGCCATTCGACCCGATGACGCCAATCTTCGCGCCGTAGAGAAACGAGAGCCAGATGTCCTGGAAGACAACGGTATCGGGCGGGTACGTCTTGCCCAACCCCTTCATGGTGTAGATGAACTGGGACATGGTAACGAGCGATCATATCGCGTTCCTCGTGTCGGGTCTGCCCCGCCCTCTGCCCTCCCCTCACTCTCCCCTCAGCGCCACGACGGGATCGACCCGGAGCGCGCGCACCGCCGGGATACCGCACGCGACGAGGCCGACCCCGACCGTCAGGCCGGCAATGGCGAGATACGTGGCCGGATCGGTCGCGCCGACGTCGTAGAGCATCGATGTCAGGGTCCGGCTGAGTGCGACGGCGCCAGCGAGGCCGATGATCAGGCCGAGGCCGGAGAGCAACAGCCCTTCGCGCAGCACGAGCGCGAGGATGCCGGACGCCGAGGCGCCGAGCGCGAGGCGCACACCGAGTTCGCGCGTGCGCTGCTGGACCGAGTAGGCGAGGACCCCGTAAATGCCGACGGCTGCGAGCAGGGTGGCCAGCACGCCGAAGACCGACAGCAGGACCGTATTCAGCCGCCGCTGCGCCGTCAGTTCGCCGAGCTCGTCCTCGAGCGGGCCGACGGCCGACAGCGGCACCAGCGGATCGAGCACCCGCGCGGCCCCGCGCAACGCGGGCGCCGCGCGGGTCGGATCGCCCGTCGTCCGCACGACTATCTGCAACGACCCGGTCGTCGACTGCGCGTGCGGAAGGTACGTCTCCGGGCGGACGGCAGCGTCATATCCGGTCCGGCGCGTGTCGGCGACGACGCCGACGATCGTCATCCAGGGCGCGTTCGACGCCAACTGGCCGTACTTGATGCGCTTGCCCACCGGGTCCTCGTCGGCGAAGAACATGCGGGCCATCGTCTGGTTGATGATGACCACCGACGCGGCAGCCGACGAGTCGCGCGCGTCGAAGAACCGGCCGCGCACGAGCGGGACCCGCATCACCGCGAAGTAGTTCGGCGTGATCGAGTCGACCGGCACCTCAACAGCCTCATCCGGCGCGAAATCGGGCCGCCCCTCGATGCTGAAGTTGGTCGAATTGGGTGTCGCGCTGAGGAGCACCGTGCCAATCCCGGCGGCGCCTTCGATCGACGGATCGGCCGCAGTCCGCTCGATCAGACTGGTGTAGAAGTCCACGACGGCCGGTGCCTCCTGGTAGCGGGCGCCGGCCAGGGTCACACGCGCCGTCAGCACGCCCGTCGTGTCGAAGCCCATGTCGACCTGCTGGATGCGCTGGAAACTCCGGACCATCAGACCGGCGCCGACGAGCAACACGACGGCCAGTGCCACCTCGCCGACGACGAGCGCCGCGCGCAGCCGCCCCCCCACTCCGGTCGAGCCCCGTCCGCCATCCTTCAGCGACCGGCCCGGATCGACGCCGGCCGTCTGCAGCGCCGGCGCCAGACCGAACAGGATGCCGGTCAGCATCGACACGGCGGCACTGAACAGCACCAGACGGCCGTCGATGCCGATCGCGTCGAGCCGCGGCAGCGTGGCGGGCGCCAGGCCGATGAGCGTCCGCAGGAGCAGCCACGCGAGGCCGAGGCCGACGAGGCCGCCGACCGACCCGAGCACGACACTCTCGGTCAGGAGCTGGCGCACGATCCGGCCCCGGCCGGCGCCGATGGCCGACCGCAGCGCCACTTCGCGCTCGCGCGTGGACGCCCGCGCCAGCAGGAGATTCGCCACGTTGGCACAGGCAATCAGCAGCACGAACGCCACGGCGCCGGCCAGCACGAGCACGGCGGGCCGCACCGCGCCGACGATCTGATCGTGATAACCGACGACGTAGATGCCGTAACCCTTCTGCTGCGGGAACGCCTCCAGGATGCCGGCGTTGACGCGCGCGAGGTCCGCCTGGGCCTGCAGCACCGAGACGTCAGCCTTCAGCCGGCCGATCGCCTGCAGCCACAGCGAGTTGCGGCTCACGCGGTTGTTCTCGTTGAGCGCGGTCGGCACCCAGAACGCGGTGTCGCGGGCGGGAAACGCGAAGCTCTCGGGCATGACGCCGATGATGCGCCGCTGCCGGCCCGAGAGTTCGATCGTCTGGTCGAGCACGTCGTCCCGGCCGCCGAAGCTCCGCTGCCAGAGGCTGTGCGACAGGACAATCACCGCATCGTTGCCGGCCTCGTTCTCCGCGTCGGTGTAGGCACGCCCGAGCGCCGGCCGGACGCCGAGCACGTCGAACAGGTTGGCCGTGCTGTGGGCTCCCGTCAGCCGCTCGGGCTCGCCGACGCCGGTGAGCGTGCCGCCGGCGCGGTTGAACACGGCGAGGTGGTCGAACGTGGCGCTCCCGTCGCGGTAGTCCTGGATGTTCGGAAACGAGTGCCAATCCTCGGCGAGGCCGATGCGCGCGTTGTCCATCCAGACCATCGCCAGTCGATCGGCATCGGGATACGGCAGGGGCCGCAGCAAAATCCCGTTGGCGACGCTGAAGATGGCCGTGGTGGCGCCGATCCCGAGGCCAAGCGTCAGCACCGCCACGAGGGCAAAGGCGGGATGGCGTTGGAGCAGCCGGAACGCGTAGCGGACGTCGTGCCAGACCTCGTCGAGCCGCCCGCCGCCCCGCACGTCGTAGCCGGCATCCTGGAGCGACCCGAGATTGCCCACCCGTCGCCGCGCCTCGCGCCGCGCCTCGTCGGGCCGCCGGCCGTCCTTTTCGAGCCGTTCGGCGAGCAGGTCGACGTGATGCTGCAACTCGTCGTGGATCTCGCCGGTGACCGCTTCCCGGCGGACCAGCGCCCGCAGCCGCTGCCCGAGAATCCGCAGGACTCGCACGTCCGACCTCCTCACGCCTCGAGGACGCGCGCGACCGCGCCCGTCAGCTTGCGCCAGCTCGCCCGCTCGGCCTCGAGCTGCCTGCGGCCGGTCCGCGTCAGCCGGTAGAACCGCGCCCGCCGGTTGTTGTCGGACACGCCCCACGTCGAGGCGATCCAGCCGCGTTGCTCCATCCGATACAGCGCCGGATAGAGCGACCCTTCCTCGACGCGCAGCACATCGGCCGAGAGCTGCTGCAGGCGCACGGCGATGCCGTAGCCGTGCTGCTCACCGGCCTCGAGAACTTTGAGCACGAGCATGTCGAGCGTCCCGTGCAGTTGATCCGAATTGGTGGCCATGCGCCCAGTCCATTAGATGATCTAGGGAAGACAATAGCACACCGGCGATGGGCCAGGCGCGTGCCGAGTCCGGTCGCCCCCTCACTGGTCGCGGCGGCTGGTGGCGACCGGCTCGACCGGCGGCGGTTCAGGCGTGAAGTCCTCCCCGGGATTGATGTAGCGGTCGTGCTCGACGGCGTACTGCTTGTCGTGGAGCTGCCGGTAGCGCCCCCCGAGCGCGTACAGCTCGTGGTGCGTGCCCCGCTCGATGATCTCGCCGCCTTCGAGCACGAGGATCTGGTCGGCGCTGCGAATCGTCGACAGCCGGTGCGCGATGACGAACGTCGTCCGGCCGCGGCGCAGGGCGCGGAGGCCGTCCTGAATGAGGGCCTCGCTCTCGCTGTCGAGGCTCGAGGTGGCCTCGTCGAGCAACAGGACTTTCGGGTCCGCCAGGATGGCCCGGGCAATAGCCACGCGTTGGCGCTGGCCCCCCGACAGGCGCACGCCGCGCTCGCCCACGATCGTGTCGTACTGCTTCTCGAAGTCGC
The DNA here is from genome assembly GCA_035512795.1 of Vicinamibacterales bacterium. Lineage (GTDB taxonomy): Bacteria > Acidobacteriota > Vicinamibacteria > Vicinamibacterales > SCN-69-37 > DATKDF01. Next base: position 7,367 of record DATKDF010000175.1, on the reverse strand, counting down.
GCACGAACTCGTCGGCATGCGCCACGCGCGCCGCGGCCTCGATGGCCGTGCGCGTGGCGTGCGGCGTGCCGTACGCGATGTTCTCGGCCACCGTGCCGTCGAACAGGAAGTTGTCCTGGAGCACGACGCCCAGGTGCCGGCGGTAGTCGGTGAGGCGCAGGTCCATCAGGTTGCGGCCGTCCACCCGAACGGTGCCGGTGGTCGGCCGGTTGAACGCCATGACCAGACTGATGAGCGTGCTCTTGCCCGACCCGGACGATCCCACGAGCGCCGTCGTCGTCCCGGCCGGCGCCCGGAACGTGATGTCCCGGAGGACCGGCACGCCGGCCGTGTACTCGAACCACACGCCCTCGAACTCGATGCCGCCGTCGAGCTCGTCCACGGCCGAGCGCTGCTCGTCCTCCTCGTCTTCGCGGGGCGTGTTCAGGATTTCCTGGATCCGATCGAGCCCGGCAAACGCCTCGGTGATCTGGGTCCCGATCGAGGCAATCTGCACGATCGGCATGGCCATCAGGCCCGTGAAGAGCACGTACATCACGAGCTCCCCGACGGTCATCGTGCCCGCCGCCAGCGCCTGACCGCCGAAGATGATGATGACGACCGCGATGGCGCCGATGACGACGTTCGAAAACGCCGTGGTGGCCGACACGCCGGTCAGCGACTTCGCGACGTTGCGGAAGAGCCGGTGCGCGCCCTTCGTGAACACCAGATCCTCGCGCCGCTCGGCCGTGTAGGTCTTGACGACGCGGACGCCGGCGAGCGCCTGCGTCAGCCGCCCGGTCACCTCGGCCGTGATCTTGCCGCGCGCGCGGAAGAGCGGCCGCAGCGTCTTGAACGCGTAGCCCATGGCACCGCCGAAGACGAGGAGCACCGCAATCGTGGCCAACGTGAGCTGCCAGTTCAGCCAGATCAGGATGCCGAGCGAGAGCACGGCCGTCACGATGCCGCCGGTGAGCTGCACGAGCCCTGTGCCCACCAGGTTCCGGAGGCCCTCGGCGTCGTTCATCACCCGCGAGATGAGGACACCCGTCTGCGTCGAGTCGAAGTAGCGAACGGGCAGGCGCATGACGTGCTCGGCCACGCGGCGCCGCATGTCCGTAATGGCCTTCTGGGCCGCCACGCCGAGAATCTGCGACAGGCCGAACGACGTGATGGCCTGGACGACCGTGGCCGCGCCCGCCAGGAGGGCGAGCCGCGGCAGCAGCTCCACCTGCCCCTGGTAGGCCACGTCATCAATGAGCGACTTCGACAGGTACGGCGGGACCAGGCTGGCCAGCCGGCCGACCAGCATCAGGAACAGGCCGAACCCGAGCCGCCAGCGCCGCGCCCAGAGCAGGGTGCGGGCCAGTTCCCAGGCGGCCGTCCACCGGATCTTCTTCTTCGTGTTCTCAGGCTGGCTCATGAGGACGCAGGCGCACCCCCAAGGATATACGGTCCGCCTACTGTGTACTGACCAGCCGGTCGAGGATGCGTGATGCCGTCGACCCGGGCGTCAACCCGCACCCGTCGCAGTTACGAAGCACGACGACGCCGAGCCCTGACGCACGGTGGAAGAGGGCCGACGCGAGGTAGCCGGCCGTCGAGCCGCCGTGACCGAGGATCACGACCTCGCCGCGCCGTTGGGCCTGGAAGCCGATGCCGTAGCCCGACGTGAGCGTGAGCTCGCCGCGGGCATTCGTGGCCGAGTAGACGCGGCGATAGTTGGCGTCCTGCGTCTCTCTCTTCAGGACGGCGGCCGGCGCCTGGCCGAGCTCCCACGCGACGAACTTCGCGAGGTCGTTGACGGTGCTGAGGATCGCGCCGTTCGGCACCTTGTAGCCCCGTCCGTCGAGCTCACGATCGGCCACGGCCGATGAGACCGGTCCCTCGCGGCCACGGCGCGAGTAGCCGCGCGCCAGGTCGCGGCGGAGTGTCGCGTCGGGCTCGAAGGCCGTCCGCGTCATGCCCAGCGGCTTGAACGTCCGCTCCGTGACGTACTCGGTGAACGGCCGGCCCACGGCGCGCTCGATGGCCAGGCCGAGGAGCGCATAGCCGATGTTCGAGTAGAGGTACTCGGTGCCCGGCTCGTTGACGTAGCCGGTGCCGGGGAGGCACGACAGGAGCTTGACCGTCCACCGGCTGACCGGCCCGTCGAGGGGCGCCTCGCACTCCGGCTCGCGTGCGATCCCGGCGGTCATCGTCGCCACCTGCAGCAGCGTGACCGGCGGCGTGCCGGCCGGGACGTGCTTCATCTGCCGGATCTCGGGGACGTACTTCTCGAGCGGATCGGTCAGCCGCATCCGCCCGTCTTCGACCGCCTGGAGCAGCGCGAGCGCGGTGAACTGCTTGGTGATCGAGCCGATGCGAAAGGCCGTGTCGCTCGTCACGGGACGACGGGTCTCGGCGTCGGCGACCCCGAAGTTCCGCGTCCAGACGAGCCGGCCCTCGGCCACGACCCCGAGGGCCACACCCGCGGTGCCGTCGGCCGCGAAGTCCGCCGTGAGCTGCCGATCGAGATCGGCGAGCACCGCTTGCAGCGGCGCCGGTGCCTGCGCGCCAGCCGGCGCGAGCGACAGCGCCCCGCACAGAAACAGCGTGACGACGGCCGCGCGACGAGACGCTCTCAATCCGTCAATCATCCATCACCGCCCGACCCAGACCGCAAGCTCCCCCACCACCTGCCGCTTCAGGACATCGCCGAAGATGTGCTGCTGAATCTCCTGGTTGGCGAGGTTGACCACCTTCAGCGCCGTCGCGTACCGGCCGTTCTGCCACTTCCGGCCGACGGTGAGGTTGACCATCGTGTAGGGATCGGTGAACCCATGGAACCGCGCGTCGAGCACGTCCTGCCAGAAGGCGTCCGTCGTATGGCTCACGGTGAACGTGCCGTACCAGACTGGCGACTGGTACGAGACGCCCAGGTTCAGCAGGTGCTGCGCCGGCAGGTTGATCTCGGCGCGCGCCTGCTCGTCGGTGAGGTTCGGGAAGTCGGGATCGGGCTCGGCCCGGTAGGCGTAGTTCACAAACGCGCCCCAGCGGTCGGTGATGGCGCCGTCGATGCCCAGCTCGATGCCGGTGTCGCGGACCTTGCCCAGGTTCAGGTAGGTGAATTCGCTCGGAAAGCGGATGCCGTTGGCGTACAGGCCGGCCCAGACCAGTCCGGGCAGCGGCCAGCCGGGCGGCGGCCCGAACGGTCCCCACTCGCCCGTCTGCGTGAACAGGATCTGGTCGCCCCACTGGCTGTAGTACCAGGCCGCCGAGACCGTGGCGCGATTGCGGATGTTGCCGGTGAAGGCCACTTCGAACGCGTCAATGTGTTCTTCGGTCAGATCCCGGTTACCCAGGGCGCGCGTCGGCACGAGGAACGTCGTCGTATCGAGGGGCGGCGGCAGCGGCAGGCCGATGGCCGCGAGCGGCAGGCCCGTGGCGATCGTGATGTCGAGGTTGTTGTTGACGGCCGACGGGGCGCGGAAGGCGCGGTTGTACGAGACGCGGACCGACTGGTCGGCGCGCGGCTTGAAGACCGCCGCCAGCCGGGGCGAGAACACGGCCTTGTCAATGGAACTGAACTTGTCAATGCGCGCGCCGGCCGACAAATGGATCCGGTCGTTCAGCAGGAACTCGTCCTGGATGTAGGCGCCGCCCTCGGTCCGGCCGTCTTCGCCGGGCGCGATCGTCAGGGTGAAGTCGTTGCGGCGCAGGTTGCCGCCGTAGGTGAGCACGTGCTTGTTGGCCACGAGGCGCGTGTCGCCGAGCTCGACGTCCAGCGTCCGCGTGTCGAAGTCGAACTGAATCGGCGTGCCCGTCGTGTCGATGCTGAGAAAATTGGCCGCCTGCCCGTTCAGCACGTTCATGAACGCCTGCAGGCGGAACGTGTCGCGGGTGAAGTTCAGCTTCCAGTAGCCGAGCACCGTACCCGTGTCGATGTCGAACGGGCCGATGCCGCTGTGCATCACGCCGTCGGTGCCGGCGACGCCGCCCGTGATCTGCAGCGTGCGGCGCCGGTCGGGAAAGTCGTAGTCGACGCGCACATCGAGCTTGGGCTGCGAGGTCCCGGTATTTGCGTACGACGGATACGGCGTGCCCGTCCCATTCGGGATCTGGCCGACGGGCCGCGCAAACGGACCCGACGAGTAGCCGCCGGCCGAGATCTTGTAGGACCAGCGGTCGTTGACGGCCTCCGCGTGCGTCCCGCGCAGGTACCAGAGCGACTCGCCCGACGCGCCGTTGCCGCTCACCTCACGCCCGAAGCCGCCGAAGCCGAGCGTCACGCCCGTGCCCGCCATCTCGCGCGGCGTCTTGGTGATGACGTTGATGACGCCATTGAGCGCATTGGCGCCCCAGACGGCCGACGCCGGACCGCGGATCACCTCGATCCGCTTGATCTCGTTCAGGTTGGCCGGCATGAAGTCCCACATCGTGAAGCCGAAGAAGTCCTGATACAGGCTTCGGCCGTCCACGACCGCCAGTTGCGACGTCGCCAGTGAACTCGTCGCGCTGCGGCTCGTCACGTTGATGTCGCGCGCCGAGATCTGCGTGATGTTCAGCCCCGGCACGTTCCGCAGGAGGTCGCCGTAGCCACCCGACGGTGCCAGGCTCAACTGTCCGGCACCGATCACCGTCATCGTCGCCGGCGCGTCCACCAGTTGCTGCTCGGTCTTCGACGCCGACACGACGACGCTCTCGCGGAAGGTCGGGGCCTGCGGGTCCGGTGGTGGCGGCGGAGGCGGTGGCGGCGGGTTCTGGGGCGACCACGGGACCGCGCCGGTGGCCGGAGGCGGGGCCGCGGGCCCCGGCGGCTCCTGCGCGCGCGCCGAACCAGCCGCGACGGCCACGATGACTGCTGCCACCACCCACCGACCCGACCTGCCCATGGGGACCTCCTGCCGCCGCCCGCGCGTGGCTGGTGCGTTTGTCGGGGCGGAAACGGGGCCCTATCATAAGCGATTCACAGGGACCGCCGTGACCAACGCCCCCGCGCCCACGCGCACGCGCCCCGCCATCCGGGCCGACTGGCCCGACCTGCCCGACGAGGCGCTGCTCAAGATCCGCGTCTGCGATCTCGGCCTGACGATCGCCGGCAGCTGGCTCGAGGCGCGCATCGCACAGCTCGACGCCGAGCTGGCCGCCTGCGGTGTGACGTTCCGGCCGCACTACTGGCTGGCGGCCGACTGGTTCACGCCCGACGGCGTCCCCGGCGTCGCCATTCCGTTCTATCTGGCACACCCGCGTCTGATGAAACTCGAAGAGTCGCAGATGCTCGAGGTCGAAGGGGGCTCCGAGGAGTGGTGCCTGCAGATTCTCCGGCATGAAGCCGGCCATGCGATCGACAACGCCTACCACCTGCGCCGCCGCCGGCGACGCGTCCGCCTGTTCGGCCGCTCCTCGACGGCGTACCCCGAGTACTACCTGCCCAAACCCTACTCGCGGAGCTACGTCGTGCACCTCGAGTCGGGCTACGCGCAGAGCCATCCCGACGAGGACTTTGCCGAGACGTTCGCCGTCTGGATGACGCCCGACTCCGACTGGCGCGAGCGCTACCGCGACTGGCCGCCCGCCGCCCGCAAGCTCGAGTACATGGATGCGCTGATGCGCGAGATCGCCGCCCGGCCCCCCCTGGTCTCCACGCGTCGGACCGTGGAACCGGTCAGCCAGTTGCGGACGACGCTCGGCGGCCACTATCGCCGGAAGCGGGCCCACTACGGCATCGAGTACCCGGACTTCTCGGACCGCGAACTCCGCCGCCTGTTCTCCGACCGGCCGGAGCACCGCCAGAACCCGAAGGCGTCCCGCTTCATCCAGCGCGCGCGCCGCGATGCGCGCCGCATTGTCGCCGAGTGGACCGGCCTCTACCAGTACACGATCGACCGCGTGATCGAGGACATGATCCGCCGCGCCGAGGAACTCGGCCTCCGCCTCCGCTACCCCGAGGAGCGCACCAGACTCGACTTCACGATCCTCGTCACGGTGCAGACGATGAACCACCTGCACAAGGGCCGGCACCGCGTCGCCTTGTGAGCCGCGGCCCGCTGCCGTCCGCAGGACGCGGGGGTTCCTCCTGCGCCAACCCGGCCAGGCCGCGCTACTTCGATCTCAGCGTGTACACCAGGTAGTCGGCGCGCTGGCGGGCGTCGTCGTCCGGCGTCACCGTGTCCAGGTCGGCCACCGGCAGCATCGTGACGACGACCACGCGCCGGCCGGGTGCGCGGCGGCGGGTCCGCTCCGCGGTGCCGAGGCCGAAGTCGCTGTGGAAGGCGCCGTTGATGTGGACGACGAGCGGTGCGTCGCCGCCGGCCGGCTCGTCGAGCACCCGCGCGATCGACTCGGCCATCGTCTCGTCCTTCAGGCACTGCGCGAAGTAGTAGCGCGCCGTGCGCTCGTCCGGCGCGGCGGTCGTCGCGCCCGCCGCGGGCGGATCGGCCGGGTGGCCCGCCATCGCGGCCGCAAACCGGCGGTAGTACTCGTCGTCGGTCGGGCACTCACGCGCGGCGGCAAACCACGGCCGCTCACTGGCCGGGCGCGACTCGAGCGCCGCCCAGCCCGTCTTCGACACCTCGGACGCGAGCGCTCGCGGGACATTGGCCGCGACGATGGGCCACCGCCGCCCGATCGCGAAGTCGACGAGCGGCTTGTAGTCGGTGCGGTAGCGCGGCCACGGCCGCACGAACGAGAGGAACGCCTCGTCGCCAATCTGGCCGGCGGCGAAGCGATTGAGATCACGCTGCACGTCGCGCTCGAACATCTCGAGCGACAGGACGACGCCCGCGCGGCGCCGGCCGACGCCGTCGAGCACCGCCAGCTCGAGCCGGTGGGTGTTCGGGTCGTCGTGCTGCTCGCCCACGAAGACGACGTCGGCGCGCGCCAGATCCGCCAGCATGACTTCGAAGTCGATCCAGACGCCCCGGGCGGGGTCGTACACCCGTTCGGGCACGTACGCGGGCACGGGCGCCGGCGCCTGCCCGGCAGCCCCCGTCACCATGACCGGGACGGCGACCGTCGCTGTCAGGGCAGTGAAGACCAGCGCGCGCAGGGACCGCGGCCTCATCGGGCGGCCTTCTCGTACCGCTTGCGCAACTGTACCGGCTCGGTCTTGCGCCGAATACGGATATTGATCGCTTCGACGAACATGGAGAACCCCATCGCGAAATAGACGTAGCCCTTCGGGATGTGCGTGCCGAGCCCATCGGCCACGAGCGACAGGCCGATGAGCAGGAGGAACGACAGTGCCAGAATCTTGATCGTCGGGTGTCGCTCGACGAACGTGCTGATCGACTCGGCGGCGAGCATCATCACCGCCACGGCCAGCACGACCAGTCCCCCGCCGAGGAGGATCAGATCGCGCCCCGAGAAGGCCCGGCCGAAGAGATCGAAGAGCGGGGCGGTGAGCG
>DATKDF010000174.1:0-3184 GCA_035512795.1 Vicinamibacterales bacterium | reverse complement strand
TGGCTCCAGTCAAAGGCTCATTATCGGCTGGTACTGGACGAAAGTGTAACTGCACGGAAATGCACGGGCGGGTAACGGCGGGGACGACAGGGTCCAGGGTGCCGGGCGCCGGCGCCGGCCGGGGTTCAACGCCATTCTGCTCACCGAGCCCCGCGGCCTTGAACCGAACGATGGCGAGCGTCAGTCCGTTCCTTGTCCCAGTCGTACCTGACGTACCTGACGTACCCGTCGTACCCCTCGTGCCGGTCGGGGCCGACCGGAAGGCCGTACAATTCCCGACCAATGCCCCGCTGGCGTGACGACCCGGCCAGGGTCAAGCCGATGCTGGCGTCGCTCACCGAGCCGCCGGTGGTCGGTCGCGGGCTCGTCTTCGAGCCTAAGTACGACGGCATCCGCGCGCTGGTCGACCTGCGTCCGCCGGCCCGGCGCGGCCAGCCGGCGCACGTCGCGCTCTACTCGCGCAACGGTCACGACAAGCAGGCGCAGTTCCCGGAGATCGTCGACGCCCTCCGGACCCTGGCCGCCCGGCTCGACGATCCGATCCTGGCCGACGCCGAGATCGTGGCAATCGACCGGCAGGGCCGGCCGCTCGGCTTCGGGGACATCCAGGGCCGCATCCACCTGACGGCCGCCACCGACATCGAACGCGCCGAACGCGAGCAGCCCGCGGCGCTCATCCTGTTCGACCTGCTCCGCGATGGCGACGAAGACCTGCGCAGTCAGCCGCTGGCCGCGCGGCGCCTGCGGCTGCAGGAGGTGATCCGGCCGCCGAAGAAGCTGGCCTCGGTCATCCGGCTGAGTGACATTGCCGCCGACGATGGCCGGTCGATGCTCAAGCAAGCGACCGACGAACGCTGGGAAGGGCTCATCGTCAAGGACGGACACAGCCCGTATCACAGCGGTCGGCGAACGCCAGCGTGGCGCAAGTTGAAGTTGACCGCGCAACAGGAACTCGTCGTCATCGGGTGGACCGACCCGCAGGGCACGCGCCGGCATTTCGGATCGCTGCTGCTCGCGGTGCACGAGGATGGCGGTGGACTGCGCCATGCCGGCAGTGTCGGCACGGGCTTCGACGACAAGGAACTCGAGCGCGTCGCACGACTCCTCGCCGCGCGCACACGCCGGGCGCCGCCCATCCCGCACGTACCGGCATCGCTCCGCAAGGCGCACTGGGTGGACCCGTCGCTCGTCGCCGAAGTGCGGTTCACGGAGTGGACGAGCGACGGCATGTTGCGCCATCCGGTCTACCTCGGCCTGCGTGATGACAAGACCGCGCGCGCGGTTGTGCGGGAGAAGCCGGCCCCGGCGGCCACGCCTCCCCCGTCGACGCCGGGCCGCACGCTGGCCGGCGTCCTCGACGAGTTGCACACACTCGAAGACGCACGCCGGGACGGCGATCTCCATCTGCCGAACGGCGATCGGCTGCGGGTCACCAATCTCGGCAAGGTGTTCTGGCCGTCGCTCGGCATCACCAAGGGTGACCTGCTCCGCTACTACGTGGAAGTCTCGCCCTGCATCCTGCCGGCAGTCGACGATCGGCCGCTCGTCATGAAGCGGTTTCCGAACGGCGTCGACAAGCACGCGTTCTATCAGCAACGGCATCCGGACCCCACGCCCCCTGGTGTCAGGCGCGAGTTGCTCGACGAGGGGATCGACCCGATTGACGAGGCCGAGGGCGGCCGCGAACGGCTCATTGGCGGATCACTGACGACGCTCCTGTACATGACGCAGCTGGCGGCCATCTCGCAGGATCCGTGGTTCTCGCGCGCGGCCGAACCGCTTGCGCAGGACTACACGGCCATCGACCTCGACCCCGGCCCGGCCGCGTCGTTTGCGCGCGTGCTGGACGTGGCCCGCTGGGTGAAAGACGAGCTGGATCGGCTGAAGATCCCCGCCGTGCCGAAGACGTCCGGATCGCGCGGCCTGCACATCTACATCCCGCTGCCGCCCGGCACCGGCTACGACGCCGGACAACTGCTGGCGCACATCATCGCGGCACTCGTCTCCGAGGCGCATCCGAAGGTGGCCACGATCGAGCGGATGGTCAAGCGACGGCCGGCCGGTACCGTCTACGTGGATTACCTGCAGAACATCCTGGGGAAGACGCTGGCCACGGCCTACTCGGCGCGCGCGAGCGACTACGCCGGTGTGTCGACGCCCCTCACCTGGGACGAGGTGGCCGAGGGCCTCGACCCGCGCGACTTCACGATCCGGACGACACCTGGACGATTCCGGCAGGTCGGCGACCTCTGGGCGCGTCTGCGCACAGGCAAACCGGTCAACCTGGAACGGATCTTGCGGAAATGACCCAAAAGACCCCCGGCGTCTTTTTGAGTACTCAAAAAGACGCCGGGGGTCTTTTCGGCCGCACCCGGTTCGCGCCGGCGCCGACGGGGTTTCTGCACCTCGGACACGTCGCCAATGCCATTCACGTCTGGGGCCTGGCCCGGCACACGGGGGCGCAGGTGGTGCTCCGCGTCGAGGATCACGACCGGCAGCGGTCCAAGCCGGAGTACGAGCGGGCGCTCCTCGAAGACCTCGACTGGCTGGGGTTTGTGCCCGACGTGTTTCCGCCGCCGGCATTCCGCGCGGGACGGTGTGACGGCCGTCAGAGCGACCGCGACGCTATCTACGCCGACGCCGCCCGGCGTCTGGCCGACGCCGGACGGCTCTACGGCTGCTCCTGCACGCGGCGGGACCTCCGAACGGGCTCGCCGGCCGGGACGGCCGGCGAGCCCCCCTATCCGGGCACGTGCCGCGACCGCGGCCTCGTCCTCGGGCCGGATATCGCGTGGCGTATCCGGCTCGAGGACGAGGCGGTGACGTTCGACGACCGGCTGGCGGGCCGGCACACCCACGTGCCGGCCCGCCAGTGCGGCGACGTCGCGATTCGCGATCGGCTGGGCAACTGGACGTATCAGTTCGTCGCCAGCGTCGACGACTTCATGCAGGACATCGACCTCGTCGTCCGCGGACGGGATCTGCTCGACTCGACCGGCCGGCAGATTCTCATCGCACGCGCGCTGGGGCGACCGTCGCCGGCGACGTTCGCCCACCACGCGCTCATCATGCGAACGCCGACACAGAAACTGAGCAAACGCGACGGCGACACCGGCGTGCGCGACCTGCGTGCGGCCGGCTGGCCGGCCGCACGCGTGATCGGTCACGCCGCCTGGTCCGTGGG
>DATKDF010000173.1:0-22570 GCA_035512795.1 Vicinamibacterales bacterium | reverse complement strand
TCGGCTCGACCATCCGGAGCGCCGATGCCCTGGGCGCTACCGGAGTGGCCGCGCTCGGGGCCACAGCCGATCCGTCCGGCTGGAAGGTCCTGCGCGGGTCGATGGGCAGCGCCTTCCGGCTGCCGGTTGCGCGAGGGACGCTCGCGGCGGCCCTGGCAGCGGCTCGTCAGGCCGGCGTGTGCGTGCTCGCCACGACGAGCGCCGGCGGTGTCCCGGTGGCCGACGCCGACCTGACCCCGCCATCCCTCGTCCTGCTGGGTCACGAAGGCACGGGCCTGCCAGCCGACCTGGTCGCCGCCGCCGACGGCGTGGTGTCGATCCCGATGCGTGCCGGCGTGGACTCGTTGAACGTCGCCGTGGCGGCGGCGCTCGTGCTCGACGAGGCGCGCCGCCAGCGCGCGCGTGGCCCCCGGTCATGACGTCTCCGCTCTTCCCCGACCCCGAAGGGCTGGCCCCCGGGACACCGCTGGCGGAACGAATGCGGCCACGCACGCTCGCTGAACTGGTCGGCCAGGAGAAGCTCTTGGGCCCCGGACGGCCGCTCCGCGAGGCGCTCGACCGGGACGTGCTGCACTCGATGATTTTCTGGGGGCCGCCCGGCTCGGGCAAGACGACCATCGCACGGCTGCTGTCGCAGGTGGCCGGCGCCGAGTTCGTGGCGTTCAGCGCAGTGACCTCGGGCATCAGGGAGATCCGCGATGTCATCGCGTCGGCCGACCACCGCCGGCAGACGACCGGCCGGCGCACCCTGCTCTTCATCGACGAGATCCACGGCTTCAACAAGGCACAGCAGGACGCCTTTCTGCCGCACGTCGAGGCCGGTACCATCGTGCTCGTCGGCGCGACGACCGAGAATCCGTCGTTCGAGGTCAATTCGGCGCTCCTGTCGCGCTCGCGCGTCTACGTGCTCGAGCCGCTGGCAATCGACGACGTGGTGCGGCTGCTGGAGCGCGCGCTGACCGACACGGAACGCGGACTGGGCGCGCGCGGGGTGGCTGCCGACGCCGGCGCGCTCCGGGCGCTCGCCATCCACGCCAATGGCGACGCCCGCGTGGCACTGAACGCCCTCGAGCAGGCCGTCGCCGCGCTCGGCCGCGACGGCATGGCCCGGCTGACCGAAGCGGCCATTGCCGGGCTGGTCGAGCGGCGGGCGCTGCTCTACGACAAGCAGGGCGAGGAGCACTTCAACATCATCTCGGCGCTCCACAAGTCGATGCGCAACAGCGACGCCGACGCGGCCGTCTACTGGCTGGCACGCATGCTCGAGGCCGGCGAAGACCCGCTCTACGTCGCCCGCCGGCTGGTGCGGTTTGCCTCGGAAGACGTCGGCAACGCCGACCCGCGGGCCCTCGAGGTCACGCTGGCCGCGCGCGATGCGGCCCATTTCCTCGGCATGCCGGAAGCCAACACGGCGCTCGCCCAGGCCGTCATCTACCTGGCGGCGGCCCCCAAGAGCAACGCCGTCTACCGCGCCTACCTGGCCGCGGCGCGCGACGCGACCACCGACCTGGCCGAACCGGTGCCGCTCCACCTGCGGAACGCCCCCACGCGCCTGATGAAGGACCTCGGCTAGTGCGAGGGCTACCGGTACGCCCACGACGAAGCCGAAGGCGTCGCCCGCATGTCCTCGCTGCCCGAACGGCTCGCCGGACGCCGCTACTACGAGCCGACCGATCGTGGCATCGAAACCAGGATCAAGGACGCGCTCGAACGCGCCCGGACGCTGCGGAAGCCGGACCGGACGTGACGATCAGACCCGTTCGAAGTTTCGTTCGACCTCACGGCGCGTGAGCCGCAGGACGACGGGCCGGCCGTGGGGGCAGACCGACGAGTGCGCGGTCCGGCGCAGCTCGTCGAGCAGGTACTGCATCTTCTCGCGCGTGAGGGGATCGTTCGCCTTGACGGCAGCGTGACACGCCATGGTCGCCGCCAGGCGCCGCAGCGCCTCGTCGACGCCTGCGCCTGGCGTCAGGCCGTCGAGGTCGACGGCGACCGCACGCAGCGCGGCTTCCGAGTCGCGCCAGTCGAGTAACGCCGGCACGGCGAGCACGCGGAGGCTGCTGCCGCCGAAGTCCTCGACCTCGAAGCCGAACCGGTCGAGCGCCGGCCCGTGTGACAGCATCGTCTGCCGTGCGCCCGGGCTGAGCTCGAGCACGACCGGCGTCAGCAGCCGCTGTGACTCGAGCGGACTGCCCGTGAGCCGTTCAGAAATCTGCTCGAACAGGATGCGCTCATGGGCGACATGCTGGTCGACGATCGCGATGCCCTCGTCATCGACCGCGATGATGAAGGTGTTCCGGAACTGGCCGAGCGGTGTCATCGGGCGGATGAGCGACTGGACACCCTCACGGCCAGCCGCCGTGCCCACGCGCGGGTCGGTCCAGGCCGCCGGCGTGCTGCCCTCGATGGCACGGGCCATCGCGGCGTCCGCAGCGGTCAACGCGCCGGTGTCGCCAGGCGGCGCGCTCCCGGGAACCGCCGCGCCAAACGACCACGGCAACGCCACGGCGCCGGGCTCAGGTGCGCCAGCGACCGGCCCCTGCAGCACCAGCTCGGGCGCCCCGGTCGTGCCGAGGGCGTCGATGACGGCCCGGCGCAGCACTTCGTGCACGAGTCCCTGATCGACAAACCGCACCTCGGCCTTCGACGGATGCACGTTGACGTCCACCCGATCGGGCGCCATCGCGATGAACAGATGGACTTCGGGGCTGCGCTCCTTGATCGTGGCGATGCTGTACGCCTGCTGAATCGCGTGCATGATCGTCCGGTCCTTCACGATGCGCCGGTTGACGAAGACATGCTGCGGTCCCCGCGCGGGCCCCTGCTCGCCGAGCGCAGCGACGACACCGCGGACCGTCACGCCCGCGGCCTCCTTGGCCACGGGGACCAGGTCCGGCCGGTCGCCGTAGATCTGAAAGAAGCGCTCCTCGAGCAAGCCGGCGGGCGGCGTCTCGAGGACGAGGCGCGTACCCGATCGCAGCGTGAAGCCGATTTCCCAGTACCCCAGAGCGAGCTGCGTGACGAGCCGTGTGATCTGCGCCGACTCGGCCGTGTCGGCCTTGAGGAACTTGCGGCGCGCCGGCAGGTTGAAGAACAGGTCGGCCACCTCGACCAGCGTGCCCTCGGGCGCGCCGACCTCGCGCACGACCGGGGCGCGGCCGCCGTCGATCCGGATCTCGGTGCCCGACACCTGACCCCGGGCACGGGTCCTGAGCCGGAACCGCGACACCGAGGCGATCGACGGCAGCGCCTCGCCGCGAAAGCCCAGGGTCCGGATGGCCGCCAGATCGCCGGCGGTATGAATCTTCGAGGTCGCGTGCCGCTCGACGGCCAGTTCGGCGTCCTCGCGCGTCATCCCCTCGCCGTCGTCCTCGATCGCCACGACCGACTTGCCGCCGAACTCGACGGTGATGCCGACGCGGGTCGCGCCGGCGTCAATCGCGTTCTCGACCAGTTCCTTGACGACCGAGGCAGGCCGTTCGACGACCTCGCCGGCGGCGATCTGGTTGGCCAGATCGGGCGGGAGCCGCTGGACGCGCGTCACCGCCAGCGTCCCCGTCAGTCGAGCGCGCGCTGCTGCAGCGCCGCCTGCGCCGACGCCAGCCGCGCCACCGGCACCCGGAACGGCGAGCAGCTCACGTAGTCGAGGCCCACCGTCGCGAAGAACGCGATCGACGACGGATCGCCGCCGTGCTCCCCGCAGACGCCCACCTTCAGCCCCGGCCGCGCCGCCCGGCCCTTGGCCGTCCCCATGGCCACGAGCTGGCCGACGCCGACCGTGTCGAGCGAGGCGAACGGATCGCGCTCGAGGATGTGCCGTTCCTGGTAGCTGCCCAGGAACTTGCCGATGTCGTCGCGCGAGAAGCCATAGGTGAGCTGCGTCAGGTCGTTCGTGCCGAACGAGAAGAAGTCCGCCTCGGTGGCGATCTCATCGGCCGTCAACGCACCGCGCGGCACCTCGATCATCGTGCCGACCAGGTACTTCACTTTGACGCCGTACTCCTTGATGACCTCGGAGGCCACGCGCGTGACGATCGCCTTCTGGTCGCGCAGTTCGCGGACGTCGCCGACGAGAGGGATCATGATCTCGGGCACCGTCCTGATGCCTTCCTTCGCGAGCTGGCAGGCCGCCTCGAGAATGGCCCGCGTCTGCATCTCGGTGATTTCCGGGTACGTGATGCCGAGCCGCACGCCGCGGTGGCCGAGCATCGGGTTGAACTCGTGCAGCTCCTCGACCCGCTCGAGCAGCCGCTTCTTCTCATCGAGGGTGGCGCCACTCCGGCCCGTGGCCTCCATCCGCGCGATGTCGACCATCAGGTCCTCGCGCTTCGGCAGGAACTCGTGCAGCGGCGGGTCGATCGTCCGGATCGTCACCGGCGTTCCCCGCATCGCCTTGAAGACGCCGTAGAAGTCCTCGCGCTGCATGGGCAGCAGCTCGGCCAGCGCCTGGCGCCGGTCGGCCTCGTTGTCGGCCAGGATCATCCGCTGCACGATCGGAAGCCGACCCTCGCCGAAGAACATGTGCTCGGTGCGGCACAGGCCGATGCCCCGCGCGCCGAACCCGTACGCGAGCTCCGCCTGATCGGGCTGATCGGCGTTGGCCCGGATGCCCATCGTGCGCACCTTGTCGGACCAGTTGAGCAACTGGTTGAACCGGCGGTAGATGTCCGACTGGTCCGGCGCGAGTTCGCCATGAACCACCTGGAGGATTTCGCTCGGCCTGGTGGCCACCTGCCCGGCCTTCACCTCGCCGGTGAGCCCGTCGAACGACAGCCAGTCGCCCTCCTTGAGCGTCAGACCGCCGACCGAGACGGTCTTGTCGTGCTCGTCGATGCGGAGCGCGCCGGCGCCGACGACCGAGGGCTTGCCCATCTGGCGTCCGACGACGGCCGCGTGCGACGTCATGCCCCCGGTGGCGGTGAGGATGCCCTGCGCGACGAACATGCCATGGATGTCGTCGGGCACGGTCTCCTTGCGCACGAGCATGACGGGCTTGCCCTTGCGCGACCACTCGACGGCCTCATCGGCCGTGAAGACGACCTGCCCGGATGCCGCGCCGGGTGAGGCCGGCAGCCCCCGGGTCGCCAGGGGCAGCCGCTTCCAGTCCTTCGGGTCGAAGATCGGTGCGAGGAGCTGCGACAGCGCCTCGGGCTCGACCATCAGCACGGCCTGCGCCGGCTTGACGAGCCTCTCGGCCACCAGATCAGTCGCGATGACGACCGCCGCGTAGCCCGTGCGCTTGCCACTCCGCGTCTGCAGCATGTAGAGCGTCTCGTCCTGGATCGTGAACTCGAAGTCCTGGACGTCGTGATAGTGCTTCTCGAGCCGTGTCGTGATCTGCCGGAGCTGCCGGAAGGCCTTCGGCATGACCTGCTCGAGCTCGGCGATGGGCTTCGGCGTGCGGATGCCCGCGACGACGTCTTCCCCCTGCGCGTTGACGAGGAACTCGCCATAGAACTCCCGGGCGCCGGTCGCCGGACTGCGGGTGAAGCCGACGCCGGTCGCCGACCGCTCGCCGGTGTTGCCGAACACCATGAGCTGGACGTTGACGGCCGTGCCGATGTCGTCGGGAATCTCGTAGATGCGCCGGTACTCGCGCGCGCGCGGGTTCTGCCACGACCGGAAGACGGCGTCGCGCGACAGCCGCAGCTGCTCGATCGGATCCTGCGGAAATGCGCGGTGCTTGCTCGCCTTCACGACGCCCTTGTACCGTGCGATCACCTCGCGGAGCGCGTCCTCGTCGAGGTCCGGATCCTCGGCGACGCCGTGCGCCTTCTTGACGGCGGCCAGTTCGTGTTCGAACAGGTCCTTGGGAATCTCGAACACGACGTTGCCGAACATCTGAATGAAGCGGCGGTAGCTGTCGCACGCGAACCGGCCGTTCCCCGTCCGGGTCTTGAGCGCCTCGACCGTCACGTCGTTCAGGCCGAGGTTCAGGATGGTGTCCATCATGCCGGGCATCGAGAACTTCGCGCCCGAGCGGACCGACACGAGCAGCGGATTGGCCGTCGACCCGAACGACGCACCGGTCAGCTTCTCGAGCCGCCGGAGCTGTTGAATCATCTGGTCGTCGACCGCCGGAGCCACCTTCCGTCCGGTCGTGTAGTAGAGCCGGCAGGCGTCGGTCGAAATCGTGAAGCCGGGCGGAACCGGGAGTCCGGCGTTGGTCATCTCGGCCAGATTCGCGCCCTTGCCGCCCAGCAGGTCGCGCAGCCCCCGATGCCCTTCAGCCTTGCCGCCGCCGAAGAAATAGACGTACTTCGCTGCCTTCGTCGCGCGCCGTGCGCGCGTCTGCGTCTTCTTCTTCTTCACCATTTCGGTCACGACTCCACGGCGACAATCTCGGAGATGTCGCCCAACTGCAGGATGAGGTGTTCCAGGTGCTGCATCAGCCCCAGGCGAGCCTCCCGAACGGCGACGTCATCGGTCATCACGAACACTTCGTTGAAAAAGCGGGCCACGACCGGCTGAATCGCCGCCGCCGAGGCATACGCGGCCCGGAAGTCTCCCGCGCCGTTCGACACCGCATCAATAGCCGTCCGCTGCTGCGCGATGGCGTCGAGCAAGGCGCGCTCGGCCGGCTCGGTCAGGACGGCGCCGATCGAGGCCAGCGGGGCCGCGGGGCGCGCGTGGTCGCGCGCGATGTTCCGCACGCGCTTGAAGGCCTCGCCGAGCTGGCGGAACGACGCCGTCTCGGCAAACTCGGCCAGCGCCCGGACGTTCTGCTCGAGGTCGGCCGGCCGGCGTGCGCCCGCCTCGCGCGGCCGCACCACCGCGCGGATGTTCTGCGCCGCTGCGCCCCGCTGCTCGAGCGCGTGTTCGAGCCGCTCGCCGAGGAACGCCAGCACGTCGGCCAGGGCGGCGGCATCGGCGGGTCGGCCGTAGCCAGTCACGGCCTCGTCGACCAGCTGTCCCAGGGTCAGCCGAACCGGGACACCCGCGAGTGCCTCCGCATCAAGCAGGATCCGTATCGCGCCATGCGCCTGACGCCGCAAGCCGAACGGGTCGCGCGACCCGGTCGGCCGCGCACCGGCCAGGAACAGCCCGACCACGGTGTCGAGCTTGTCGGCCAGCGCGAGGGCGGCCCAGCTGATCCGCGCCTCACCGAGATCATCAGCCTTCGGCGCCCCCGCCTTCTCGACGACGACCGGCAGGTAGTGGTGATAAATCGCCTTCCAGACCGCCTCCGGTTCGCCCGCGTCGCGCGCGTAGATGCCGCCCATCGTGCCCTGCAACTCGGTGAACTCGCGCACCATGTCGGTGGCCAGGTCGGCCTTGGCAAGGAGGCCGGCCCGCGAGGCCGCAGCCGCCGCGTCCGGCCGGCCGAACGCTTCGGCGGCGATCCAGCCGGCGAACCGGTCGAGCCGCTGGGCCTTCTGCCGGAACGATCCCAGGTCCTTGTGAAAGAGCACGGTCTCGAGGCGGTCGAGCCGCCCCTCGAGTCCGACGGCCCGGTCGGCGTCCCAGAAGAACCGCGCATCGCGCAGGCGTGCCGTGACGACCCGCTCCGCATTGACGGCGATGGCGCGGTCGTTGACGGTCTCGGTGTTGGTGATGGCCAGAAACGCCGCCATCAACCGGCCGTTCGTATCGGTCACCGGAAAACAGTGCTGATGATGGATGAGCGTGGTCGTCAGCACTTCGTCGGGCAGCGCGAGAAAGGCGTCGTCGAACGTGCCGGCCACGACACCGGGGAACTCGACCAGGTCGGGCGCCTCGGCGACGAGGGCCTCGGCCTGGGCGTGGTGCTGCAGCAGGGCGCGCCCGCCAAGCTTGCGCGCCTGGGCTTCGAGCTCGCGCAGGATGCGATCGTGCCGCTCCAGACGCGAGAGCACGACGAAATTCTCGGCCAGCTTGCGCTGGTACTCGTCGAACGATCGCACCTTGATCGCGCGACCGGCCCGGCCGCTCGTGGCCAGGAAGCGGTGCCCGTAGGTGACCGCGCCGGACGACACGTCCTGGACGCGCGGACTTGACGCCTGGGCGCGCCGGGCAATCGTGAACGGCACGACGCGGCCGCCATAGAGGAACAGCAGCCAGCGAATCGGCCGGCCGAACGTGAACTCGGCGCTGTCACCCTCGAGCTGCGCATCCCACCGCATCTGCCTGGGAAACGTCAGGTCCTTCAGCACGAGCGCGACGATCTCGGAGAGCACGTCGACGGTGGCCCGACCGCGGATCTGACGCGTGTAGCTCAGGTACCGGCCGCGCGGCGAGTCCACCTGCACGAGCGCATCGAAGTCCACGCCGAGCTTCCTGGCGAATCCCAGTCCGGCGTTGGTCGGGTGTCCGTCGGCATCGAACGCCGCCGAGACCGGCGGCCCCTGCACGGTCTCGTCGCGATCTTCCTGGCGATCGGGCAGCCCGGACACGGCGGCCGCCAGGCGACGCGGCGTCGCGTGGGCCTCGACCGGCAGGCGCGGCTCGAGGCCGGCCTCGGTCAGCCGTGCCGTGAGGCGCGCCGCCAGATCGACCGTCAGCGGCGATAACCAGGACGCCGGCATCTCCTCGACGCCGACTTCGAGCAGGAGCTCACGATCCATGACTGGCTCCTTCGACGGCCTGCGGCGCCCACCCCTGGGCGATCGCCACGGCTAGCTGTCGCACGCGCAGGATGTAGGCCGTCCGCTCGGTCACACCAATGCTGCCGCTCGCATCGAGCACGTTGAAGACGTGCGAACACTTCAGGCAGTAGTCGAGCGCGGGCAGGACCAGGCCCGCATCGATGAGCGTGCGCGCAAACCCGGCGCACTGCTCGAACAGGTCGCGATGGAACGCCGCGAACTGCTCGCGCGGCACACCGACCTGCCCGAACGCGTACCGCGATTGCTCGATTTCGTCCCGAAGCCGCACCGTGCCGTACGTGACACCGGAGGCCCACTGCAGGTCGTACACGTTGTCGACCCCCTGGAGCGCCATCCCGAACCGTTCGAGCCCGTAGGTGAGCTCGACCGAGATCGGCGACAGATCCTGGCCACCTGCCTGCTGGAAGTAGGTGAACTGCGTGATCTCGAGCCCGTCGTAGAGCACCTGCCACCCGATGCCCCACGCGCCGAGTGTGGGCGACTCCCAGTTGTCTTCCTCGAACCGGACGTCGTGCGATCGCAGGTCGATGCCGCACGCCTCGAGGCTCTGCAGGTACAGGTCCTGGATGTCATCGGGCGCCGGCTTGAGGATCACCTGGAACTGATGATGCTTGAAGAGCCGGTTCGGGTTCTCGCCGAACCGGCCGTCTGCCGGGCGGCGGGACGGCTGGACGTAGGCCACATTCCACGGCTGCGGCCCGAGCACCCGCAGAAACGTCTCGGGGTGCATCGTCCCGGCGCCGATCTCGATGTCGAGCGGCTGCTGGATGAGGCAGCCCTGAGCGGCCCAGTATTCCGAAAGCTTGAAAATCAGTTCCTGGAGATTCACGACGTCGATCTCAGCTCCTTGACGATGCGTGCCGACCGCAGCTCCCGTTCGAGGTGCAGTGTCATCAGCAGGTGATGGGCCCGCTCCAGTTCGGCGAGCGACTCGCCAGCCACCGCGCAGGTGCCGACCGCGCCGGGGGCCAAGGTCCGCGCGGCACGAAGAAACCCGAAGGCATCGGCCGAGACGCGCACACTGCCCCGGCCGCAATCCTCACAGACAAACCCGCGCTCGGCCACGCCGAGCGAACCCCCGTGTCCGAGCGCCGCCCGTCCGCACCGGGCGCAGGCATCGAGGCTCGGGTAGACCCCTTCGAGCCTGAGCAGCCAGTACTCGAAGTAGCGCGACAGCGCATCGACCGGCGCCGGGGTCCCGAGCGCGTCGGCCACGGCCGCCCCCAACCGGTAGAGCCGCTCGTTCGGCGACCCATCAGGCGCCCATTCGTCGAGCAGCTCGGCGAAATAGGCGGCCGCCGCCAGCGCCTGCACGGCTTCGGCGTCGGTCCGGCCGCCGGCCGGTGCAAACGGCGACCGGCGTGGCTCGATCCGGTCCAGCCGGACCAGCTCGCGCCCCTCACGCTCCACATAGGCCACCCGGCCCTCGGTCAATGGCTCGAGTCCGGCCCCGAACCGCCGGCGGGAGTTGGACGCGTTTCTGGCCACGCCCCGGCGCTTGCCCCGATCCTCGGTGAGGAAGACGACAATTCGGTCGGCCTCCCCATAGCGGTAGGTCCGCAAAATCAGCGCTTCGCCGGTGTGCGCCCGCATGTTCTTCGAGGGAAGCACCCGGCCGAGGCCGGGCGCCCACTCACAACCGCGCGATTATACCGGAGATCAGGCTTGGTACAGGAATCGCAGAAAGATGGTTCCGAGCCCGAGGAACGACAAAAAACCGAAGACGTCGGTGAAGGTCGTGATGAAGACCGACGAGGCGAGCGCCGGGTCGATCTTGGCCGCCCGCAGCCCGAGCGGGATCAGTGTGCCGGCCGTCGCCGCCACGACCATGTTGATGACCATGGCCGCCATCAGGATGAGACCCAGCACCCAGTTGTGGTCCGCGGTGAAGATGACGACCCCGATCGCCCCGACCAGGCCCGCCCCGAGGCCGTTGCCGAGACCGACGAGGCCCTCCTTGAACAGGGCCTGCCGTGCGTTGACCCAGGTCAGTTCGCCGAGCGCGATGCCGCGAACGACGACGGCGAGCGTCTGCGTGGCCGCATTGCCGCCCATGCCGGCCACGATCGGCATGAAGACCGCCAGCGCCACGACTTCCTGAATGGTGTTCTGGAACAGACCGACGACCATCGCCGCGGCAAACGCCGTCACGAGGTTGACGAGCAACCACGGCAGCCGGCGGCGCAGCGATTCGAACGGCGGCGTCAGCACGCCATCGTCCTTCGACACGCCGGCGAGGCGGTAGACGTCCTCGGTGGCTTCGTCCTTGATGACATCGATCACGTCGTCGACCGTCACGACACCGACGAGCTTGTTCTCCTCGTCGACGACGGGAATCGCCAGCAGGTTGTACGACGCGACCATTCGCGCCACTTCCTCCTGGTCCACGTCGACGCGCGCACTGTAGACGTCGGTGGTCATCAGCCGCCTGAGCGGCGTCTCGGGCGCGACGAGCAGCAGCCGGCGCAGCGACACGACCCCGACCAGGTGACGCCGCTCGTCGACGATGTAGAGGTAGAACACCATCTCGACATCGCGAGCCGCCTGGATCGCCGTGATGGCTTCGGCCGCCGTGAGGTCCTCGCCGACCGCGAAGACGTTCGGGTTCATCAACCGGCCGGCCGTCTGCTCTTCGTACTCGAGCAGTTCGCTCACGCCCACGCCGGGCTTCGGGCGAATCAGGTCGAGAACGGCCAGCCGCAGGTCGTCACCGAGATTGTCGATGAGCGCGGCCGCGTCGTCCGACGCCACTTCCTGGGAGAGGCGGGCGATCTCCTCGGCCGATCGCAGGGCCAGCAGGTGCGAGCCGGATTCGGGCCCCATCTCGCTCAGGGCTTCCATGGCCAGCCGGGGGGCCTTCTCGACGAGGACGTTGAACGCGGCCGCGCGGTCGCGCTCGGGCAACTCGGCGAACAGCTGGGCCAGGTCGGCGGGGTGCTGCTTCTGAAGCAGGTTCAGCAGATTGGGCGTGGCCCCCATCCGCTGCAAGCGGCGGACCGACTCGATGACCAGATCGACTCTGCGCTGCGTCGGCATCGGCGCACCTCGGACGGCGGAAATCAGTTCATGAGCGCAGGCGCGCCCGGTTCGAGCGCGCCGAAACACGCCATGGTAACAGATGGGGCGACACTCTGCCCTATCCCCGTCGGCCCAGTCCCATCTCGTCGAGCAGGCGTTCGTCGTCGCGCCAGTCCCGGCGGACCTTGACGTGCAGGTCGAGGTGCACGCGCCCGTCGAGCATCCGCTCGAGGTCCTCGCGCGCTTCGGTGCCGATGCGCTTGATCATGGCACCGCCCTTGCCGACGACGATGGGCTTCTGTGAGTCGTGGTCGACCAGGATCGACGCGTAGATGCGCGTGAGCCCGCCGGGTGCAGCCGGCTCCTCGAACGCGTCGATGACGACGGCGGTCGAGTAGGGCAGCTCCTCCCGGGTGTGGTGGAGGAGCTTCTCACGAATCAGTTCGGCGGCGAGCGTGCGCTGGGTCTGGTCGGTGAGGTAGTCGTCGGGAAAGAGCGGCTCACCCTCGGGTAGCGCGGCCAGGATCTCCTGCTCGAGCGCCGTCAGGCCTTCGCCGGTCAGGGCCGAGACGGGCACGACGGCCGCAAACGGCAGCGCGCGCGCGTACTCCTGCATCACCGGCAGCAGCGCGGCCTTCGGCTGGACGCGATCGATCTTGTTGAGCGCCAGCACGGCCGTCGTCTTCGCCTCACGCAGCCGCTCGAGCACGTACCGGTCGCCGGTCCCGGGCCGCTCGGTGGCGTCGACCACGAGGACGACAGCGTCGACGTCGCGGAGGGCACCGATGGCGCTGTCGACCATCCGCTGGTTCATCCGGTGCTGGGGCTTGTGGATGCCCGGTGTGTCGAGGAAGACGATCTGCCCGGCCGGTGCGTTACGGACACCCTGAATGCGATGGCGTGTCGTCTGCGGCTTGTCGGAGACGATGGCCACTTTCTGGCCGACGAAGGCGTTCAGGATGGTGGACTTGCCGGCATTCGGCCGGCCCACGAGCGCTGCAAACCCGGCTCTCACGCGCCGATGCCCGCGGAGACGTCGGGCAGACGGCGCACGCGGACCTTGTGAATCCGGCGGCCCTCGGCCTCGACCACCTCGACGTCGAGGCCATCGAACGCGAACCGCTCGCCAGCCGCCGGCACCCGGCCCACCCGGGCGAGCACGTAGCCGCCGACCGTCTCGAAACCGTCCTCGTCGATGCTCACGCCGAGCCGCTCGGCCATCGTGCCCGTATCGACCTTCGCGCTGAACACGTAGGTGTCGTCGTCTTCGCGGACGACCGGCTCGGCTTCGCTGTCGTACTCGTCCCGAATCTCGCCCACCAGCTCCTCGACGACGTCCTCGATGGTCACAAGACCAGCCGTGCCGCCGTACTCGTCGACGACGATCGCGAGCTGAAACCGCTCCTGCTGAAACTCGCGGAGCAGATCGGCCACCCGCTTCGTCTCGGGCACGAACGCGGCCGGCCGCATGATCTCGATCACCGGGCGCGATCCGTCGGGCGCCTGATCCATGTGAATCAGATCCTTGACAACGATCAGGCCGACGATGTTGTCGAGGCTGTCGGTGTAGACCGGCAGGCGTGAGTACTCCTGTTCGCGGATGAGCCGGCGCAGATCGTCGACGGTCGCCGTCGCGGGAATCGCGACCAGGTCGGGCCGGGGCGTCATCACCTCACGGACGAGCGTGTCGCCGAAGTCGACGACCGACCGTAGCAGCGCGCTCTCGTCGGCCGCCGCTTCCTCGTCGGCGGTGGCGGGCGTCGATTCCTCGGCACCGCCGTTGCCCGCCTCTTCCCGCCGGCCGCGCTCGACCGGTCCCAGCCAGCCGATCACCCGTGCCGTGAACGGCGCCAGCAGGTTGGCCACGGCTGTGAACGACGGCAGGAACAGCTCCAGATAGCGCTCCGGGCGCCGCCGCACGATGAGCGCCGGTAGCACCTGGCCGACGACGATCGGCAGCGCGAGCCCGCTCGCGAGCAACAGCAGGCCGGCCGTCACGCCGTCACCGTAGAGCTGCGCCATCAGCACGACGGCCGTGACGAGCAGCAGCCCCCGCAGCAAACGCACGGGCACGAAGAACTTGAGCGGATCCTCGAGATAGGTCGCCAGCCCCGCGCCCTCATTCTCGCGCTCGGCCTCGAGCCGCTCGGGCAGGCGCATCAACATGCCGAAGGCGGTCTCGACGAGCGACAGAAAGAGCAGCGCACTCGACACGACCAGCAGGGCGAACGGGATCATCCGATCACCTCACCGTCGCCGATCCGCGTGCCGAGAGGCCGACCGGCAGGCCGGCCCGTCGCCGCAGACGCTCTTCGAGCCGCTGCATCTGGCCCTGATCCCCCTCGTGATCGTAGCCCAAAAGGTGCAGGAGTCCGTGCAGGGCCAGAATGCGCCACTCGACGGCCGGACCGTGCCCGAAGGTCCGGGCCTGCCGGGCCGCCACGCCGCGGGCAATCACGATGTCCCCGAGGTGCCGGCGGCTCGTGCCGCCCCCGCGCAGGCGCCCGGAGGAGGCCGCCGGTTCGCCGTCGAACGCCAGCACGTCGGTCGGCCGGTCCACCCCGCGGTACTGGCGGTTCAGTCGCCGCATGGCCGCATCGCTGACGAGTGCGATGGCCACCGTACCGTGTGCCGACCGCGGCGCGGCCCGTCTGAGCCACCGCCCGAGACCGGGCGCGGCCTCGGGCCGGCCACGACTGTCGGTGACGACAACGTTCAGGGTGGGCCTCGTGCGGCCCTTCGGGCGTGCGGCACTCATCAGAGACGGGTCAGGCGCCCGGACGGGCGCCATAGGCGTCGTACGCCTTGACGATCTGCTGGACCAGTGCATGGCGAACGACGTCACGCTCGTCGAAATGAATCGTTGCAATCCCCTCGATGCCGGCAATGACCTCCAGCACCTCGACCAGACCTGAGCGGCGGCCGGCGGGCAGGTCGATCTGCGTCACGTCGCCGGTGACGACCGCCTTCGATCCGAACCCCAGCCGGGTCAGGAACATCTTCATCTGCTCGGAGGTGGTGTTCTGCGCCTCGTCCAGGATGACGAAGGCGTCGTTCAGCGTGCGGCCACGCATGAACGCGATGGGCGCCACCTCGATGACGCCGCGCTCGAGCAGACGTTCGACCCGGTCGGCATCGAGCATGTCGTAGAGCGCGTCGTAGAGCGGGCGCAGGTAGGGATTCACCTTCTCCTGCAGGTCACCCGGCAGGAATCCGAGCTTCTCACCGGCCTCGACCGCCGGTCGCGCCAGGATGATGCGCGACACTTTCTTGCCGAGCAGGTACGCGACGGCCTGCGCCATCGCCAGATAGGTCTTGCCCGTGCCGGCCGGCCCGACGCCGAACACGATGTCGTACTTGTCGATCGCTTCGAGATACCGGCGCTGGGTCAGGCTCTTGGGTGCCACCTGACGACGCCCGGCCGGCAACGCGCTCCCCTTCCGGAAGAAGTCGCGGAGCGCGACCGCCGGGTTGGTCGACAACAACTGCGCGGCCGTCTGGACGTCCCCACGCGCGAACCGGTAGCCGTCCCGAAGCAGCGCGGCCAGTTGCTCGAGCGCCTGCTCGGCGCGGGCCACGTCGTCGGCGGCGCCCTCGACGACGACATCGTGGCCGCGCGTCTTGACCGACACGCCAAAGGCCGCTTCCAGGTACTTCAGATTTTCGTCGTAGGCGCCGAACAGGGTCTCGATGCCCTCGTCGGGCATGGCAATCCGGCGCATCGAAGACGCGGGCATTAACGGTCTGAGCCTAGCACGATTCGGCGGGCCAGAGCCGCGCCGCCCCCCGTACACCGCTGGCGTCTCCGAAGCGCGCCGGCACGAGGCGTGTGGCGACGATGTCCGAGAAGACCCACCGCGTCCAGAGCCGGGGAACCTCCGTGTAGAGCCCGCCGATCTGCGACAGCCCACCGCCGAGGACAATCACGTCGGGGTCGAGCACGTTGATGACACTCGCCAGCGCGCGGGCCAGGCGGTCAAACCACACCACCATCGTCCCGGCCGCGCACGCATCACCGGCCGACACGAGGGCGGCCACCATCTCGCTCCCATGGCCGCGAGCGACGCCGCACCGCCTGACATAGTCGGCGTGGAGTCCAGGCCCTGACAGAAACGTCTCGAGGCAGCCCTTGCGGCCGCAGTAGCAGGCCGGGCCCGGCCGCTCCTCGTCGGCCGGCCAGGGCAGCGGGTTGTGACCCCACTCACCCGCAATCGCATTCGGCCCCACGAGCGGGCGCCCGTCGACAACGATGCCTCCGCCGACGCCGGTCCCGACAATGGCGCCGAACACGACGCGGGCCCCCGCCGCCGCGCCATCGGCCGCCTCGGACATCGCCAGGCAATTGGCGTCGTTGGCGGTCCGAACGGACCGACCGAGCCTCTGCCCGAGATCGGCGTCGAAGGACCGGCCGTTGAGCCACGTCGAGTTGGCGTTCTTGATCACACCGGTGGCCGGTGAGACGGCGCCCGGGGTGCCGACGCCCACCGTACACGGCCGTCCGGCCGCGGCTTCGCCCGCGGCGACGAGGGTCGCAATCGCCCGGAGGGTGCCGTCGTAGTCGTCGCGCGGCGTAAGCGCGCGCGACTCCCAGACGGCGCGGCCGTCCCGGTCGAGCACAATGGCCGCGATCTTCGTGCCGCCGAGGTCGATGCCGAGCTGCATCACTCGCGAATGCGGATGTGCAGGTCCTCGAGCTGACGGGCATCGACCGTCGACGGCGCGCCGGCCATCAGGTCGACGGCCTGCGCCGTCTTCGGAAACGCGATGACTTCGCGAATCGACGCCGCGCCGCAAAGGACCGCGATGATCCGATCGAGGCCGAAGGCGATGCCGCCGTGCGGCGGCGTGCCATATTCGAGCGCGTCGAGGAAGAACCCGAACCGAGCTTTCGCCTGCTCGTCCGAGATGCCGAGGAGCCGGAAGACCGTTCGCTGGACGTCGGCCTGGTGGATACGGATGCTGCCGCCGGCAATCTCCGACCCGTTCAACGCCAGGTCGTAGGCCCGCGCCGAGACGCTCCCCGGATCGGACTCGAGCCGTGCGAGATCGGCCGTGGCCGGCGCGGTGAACGGATGGTGCATCGCCTCCCAGCGGCCTTCGTCCTCGCTCCAGGCGAAGAGCGGAAACCCGGTCACCCACGCAAACCGGAAGTCGTCGTCGCGGAGCAGGCCCTCCCGCTTTGCGACCGCCAGCCGAATGTGGCCGAGCGTGCGTTCGACGACGGTCGTCGCGCCGGCCGCGATGAGCAGCAGTGCGCCGTCGGCGCCGCCGGCCCGGTCGAACATGGCGCGGAGCGTCGATTCGCCGGCAGCCTTGAGCGCCGGGCTCTGCAGCGTGCCCCCGGTCACCCGCACCCAGATGAGCCCGCCGGCACCATGCGTCCGCGCCTGTTCGGCCAGCCCGTCCAGGTCCTTGCGCGAGTACGACGCGCCACCCGGCACGACCAACCCACGCACCGCTCCCCCGCCGGCGATGGCCTCGGCGAAGACGGCAAACGCCGACCCCGCAGCCCGATCCCCGAGGTCGGCGATCGCCATGCCCGGCCGCAGGTCGGGCTTGTCGGATCCGTACCGCAGCAGCGCGTCGGTGTAGCTGAGGCGCGGAAACGGTCGCGCGACCTCGTGGCCGGCCTCGGCGAACATCGCGGCCACGGCGCCTTCGACGACGCCGTAGACCAGTTCCTCGGTCGCAAACGACATCTCGACGTCAATCTGCGTGAACTCGGGCTGCCGATCGGAGCGCAGGTCCTCGTCGCGGAAGCAGCGGACGATCTGCACGTAGCGGTCCATGCCGGCAATCATCAGGATCTGCTTGAAGATCTGCGGCGACTGCGGCAGCGCGAAGAACTCGCCGGGGTGCACACGACTCGGCACGAGGTAATCGCGTGCGCCTTCCGGCGTCGACCGCGTGAGAATGGGCGTCTCGATTTCGATGAAGCCCTCGGCATCGAAATACCGTCGCGCGGCCAGCGCCACCCGATGCCGCAGCACGAGATTCTGCTGGAGCGCCGGCCGGCGCAGATCCAGGTAGCGGTAGCGCAGCCGGGTGTCCTCCGACACGGGCGAGTCGTCGTTGATCGCAAACGGCGGCGTTCGCGCCGTGTTCAGGACGTCGAGGCCGTCGGCCACGACCTCGATGTGCCCGGTCGGCAGCTTGTCGTTGACAGCCGCGCCCTCGCGCGCCGCCACGGCACCGGCGACGGCTACGACATACTCGGGCCGCACGCGGGCCGCCACCTCCGCCACCGGCGATCCGGTCCGGACGACGACCTGCGTCAGACCATGCCGGTCGCGCAGATCGATGAAGCTCACGCCCCCGAGATCCCGCACGCGGTGCACCCAGCCCATGAGCACAACGGTCTGGCCGATGTCCGACAGCCGCAGCTCCCCACAGGTGTGCGTGCGGTATGTGAACGCTCTGTCAGTCACCCGATGCCCCGCCTTCGTCCTGCAACCGTCGCGCCACCTCGACCACGGCGTCGGCCCGCGGCACGGCCACCTGCCCGCCCGTCCGCATGTCCCGGACGGTCACCTCGTGGCGCGCGAGTTCGTCGCCACCGACGATGATCGTGACACGCGTGCCCAGCCGATCGGCGCGCTTCATCTGAGCCTTGACGCCGCGCGCCTCGAACTCCATCTGCGCCGGGAGGCCCGCCCGCCGGAGTTGGTGGAGCAACCGCAACGCCTCGGCCCGGCCATCGCCGCCAATGGCCACGAGAAACGCCCGGGGCGGTGAGGCGGCCGCCGCCCCGTCCGGGAGCGCCAGCACCAGCCGCTCGAGGCCAGCGGCAAAGCCGATCCCCGTGCGGTCGGGACCGCCGAGCGTCTGGACGAGGCCGTCGTACCGGCCTCCGCCGAGGATCGCATTCTGCGCGCCCAGCGCCTGCCCCAGCACCTCGAACGTCGTCCGCGTGTAGTAGTCGAGACCGCGCACGAGGCGATGCGAGATGCGCCAGGGCACGCCCCAGGCATCGAGCTGCGCCTGGACGCCGGCAAAGTGGGTCGCGCACGGCTCGCAGAGGTACTCCACCGAGTGCGGCAACGCGTCGATGAGGGGCTGGTCGGCCGGCACCTTGCAGTCGTAGATCCGGAGTGGATTGGTCGCGGCCCGCCGCTGGCAGTCCTGACAGAGCCGCGCGAGGTTGTCGCCGAGCGCCGCGAGGAGCGCCTCCTGGAATCGCGGGCGGCAGTCGGCGCAGCCCACGGAGTTGATGACCAGCTCGGCGCCGGCAATCCCGAGCGCGGCGACGAGCGTCCAGGCCAGGTCGATGACCTCGGCATCGACCGCCGGGTCGTGCATGCCGAAGACCTCGACGTCGAGCTGATGAAACTGCCGGTAGCGCCCCTTCTGCGGGCGCTCGTACCGGAACATCGGGCCGATGGAATAGAGTTTGGCGGCCGGCAGCACCTGCTCCAGGTTGTGCTCGACGTAGGCGCGCACCATGCTCGGCGTCGCCTCGGGCCGGAGCGTCACCCGTTCGCCGCCCTTGTCGGTGAACGCGTACATCTCTTTCTGGACGATGTCGGTCGTCTCGCCCGTGCCCTTGGCGAACAGGTCCTCGCGCTCGATGATCGGCGTCCGGACCTCGACGTAGCCGTAGCGCTCGCAGAGCGCCTGCGCCGTCCGCTCGACGTGGCGCCATTTCTCGACTTCGCCGGGCAGGATGTCGTGCGTGCCCCGGATGGCCGGAATCATTGACGCCGGACCGTCGGATACGTGACGCCGAGCTGCTCGAGGTAGGTCTTGTAGCGCGTCGGATCGAAGTAGAAGGGCCGCATCCGCTCGCGGAACTCGTCCATGATGCGCCTGTTCAGGTCGATCGCCGGACGGTCCTCGGGCCGGATGAGCGGCTCGTACTTCTGCTCACGGGTCTGGACGCCGGTGAAGTAGTCCCAGCCCATCTTGACGAGCTCGGGTTTGAGCAGCAGGTCGATCATCGTGAGCGCCTGCACCTTGGCACCGGCCGTCGCGCCCGTGTGGGCGACCGGCGTCGCCATCGAGATGCCGCTCGACCAGTTGTGGCCGGGCAGGCCCGGGACGTTCGACGGGAAGCGGAGCGTGATCGTCGGCACGTTCCACGAGATGTCGCCGATGTCGTCCGACCCGCCACCCGTGTTCTGCGCGGGGCTGACCGGGCGGCCGAGCCCGCTGATCGTGGTCTCGAGCCCCTGCTCGCGCGATCCGACCTCACGCTGGACCGCGCGGGCAAACGTCTGGTCGGCTTCGCTCCACTGCGGCAGGCCGACCATCTGGATGTTGGCGTAGGTGGCCTCGGCCACCGGCCGGCTGAAATGGCGCGGCCAGGCCGCCCCCAGCATCCGTGTCGGCTCGAGCGTCGTGCCGGTCATCATCGCCGCACCGCGCGCGATCCGATCGCCCAGCGCCCACATCTCCCGGATGCCCGGATAGGTCGTCTGGCGGAAGTAGTACCAGACCGACGCGCGCTGCGGCACGACGTTCGGCTGGTCGCCGCCGCCGGTGATGACGTAGTGCGAGCGCTGCGAGAGTGGGAGGTGCTCGCGCTGGAAGTTCCAGCCGACGTTCATCAGCTCCACCGCGTCGAGCGCGCTCCGGCCACGCCAGGGACTGCCGGCCGAATGGGCCGACTCACCCGTGAAGGTGTACTCGACCGACACGAGGCCCGTCCCGCCCTGGTCGCCCCAGGAGACGCCGAGGTTGGTGCCCACGTGCGAGAACAGCACCACGTCGACGCCCTTGAAGAGGCCCTCGCGGACGAAGTACGCCTTGGTGGCGACCAGTTCCTCGGCCGTCCCCGGCCAGATATGGATCGTGCCCGGGATATTCTCGCGCGCCATCAGGTCCTTGATGACGAGGGCGGCCGTGATGTTGACGGCCTGGCCGGAGTTGTGCCCCTCGCCGTGGCCGGGTGCGCCGGGCACGAGTTCGTCGTGATAGGCGACGCCGGGCTTCTGCGACGACTTCGGAATGCCGTCGATGTCCGAGCCGAGCGAGATCGTCGGCCCGCCCGTCCCGTGCGTCCAGGTCGCGACAAACGCGGTCGGAATCCCCGCCACACCTTCCTCGACCGTGAAGCCGTGCTCGCGGAGGATGGCGACGAGGTACTTGTGCGTCTCGAATTCCTGGAAACCCAGTTCCCCGTAGCTGAAGATCTGATCGACCATCTGCTGGGTGAAGGTCGCCCGGCGCTCGACCTCGGCCATGGCCGCCTGCTTGAGCGCGGTGATGCGCGGGGTGTCGGGCGGCAGCGTTATCGGCGGGGGCGTGTCCGCCTGGCCGCCGCGGCCCTGCGCCGACAGCCCCGTGCTTACGCCCATCATCAGCATCGTCGCCAGCAGCCTTCGTCGCATCGTCCTGCCTCTCCCTCACCCGACGGCCCGGGCTGCTGCGATTATAGATGCCAACTTCAGACGTCGCGTCCCGATCGCGGCGGTCGTCCTGAACGCACGATGGCCATCGCTGGTCGCGGGCTCCGGCACGAGTCGGCGGCGGCCGCTACCGGCCGCCGCCGCGGCGCTCCGGCGCCGGCCGCGCCGGCGCCGGCGGCATCGCCTGCACGCGCGTCATCACTTCCTGGATCGCACGCTCGAGCTGCGTGTCGCGGCCGCGCGCCAGCGCCGTCGGATCCTCGACCACCTCGATGTCCGGCTCGACCCCGTGGCCTTCGGGGAACCACTCCCCTCGCGGGTCGTACATCCGGAAGGTCGGCACGGTCACCGACCCGCCGTCGACGAGCGGCGGCGCACCGCTGATGCCAATCAGCCCGCCCCAGGTGCGCGTCCCCACGAGCGGGCCGAGCTTCGCCTCGCGGAAGTAGAACGGGAAGGCGTCGCCGCCCGACCCGCTCCAGCCGTTAATCAGCATGACCATCGGCCCGCGATGCGCCACCGGCGGCCACTGCCAGGTGGCGCCGTCACGGACCCCCCAGAAGGCGAACATCGGCCGGTTCAGGAGTTCGATGAACCGATCCGGAATCTGGCCGCCGCTGTTGAAGCGCTCGTCGATGACGAGGCCGTCCTTCGTCCACTGCGCCAGAAACTGCCGCATCAGCTCGTTCTGCGCATCGACGCCGGTGCTCTGCACGTAGATGTAGCCGACGCGTCCACCCGTCGCCTGGTCGACGGCCTGCCGCCGTTCCTCGATCCACGCACGGAACCGGAGTTCCGTCTCGCTTGACAGGCACGTCACGACCACCTGGCGGGCACCCTCCATCGACGGGCTGCCGTTGATCGAGAGCACGACAGTCTTGCCGCCGAGGCCCTGGAAGCTCGCCCAGGGATCCGCCTCGGGATCGAGCGACACGCCATTAACCGCGAGCACGTACTCGCCGGCCCTGACGCCGACGCCTGGTTCGGCGAGCGGCGACCGGATGTCGGCGTCCCACGGCCCGCCCGCGACGATCCGCTTGATGCGATAGGCGCCGTTCTCCAGTTCCCAGTCCACCCCGAGCATGCCGACCGACCGGCTCTCGGGCTCCTCGAGGTCGCCGCCACTCCGGTAGGTGTGCGACGCGTTCAGCTCGCCGATGAACTCGCCGATGACGAAGTTCACGTCCCAGCGTGTGACCGCGTCGACGAGGAGCGCGCCGTAGTGGTCGCGCATCTCGTTCCAGTCGATGCCGTGCATGTCGCGGTCGTAGAAGAAGTCGCGTTGGAACCGGTAGGCGTCGCGGAAGATCTGGCGCCACTCGGCGCGGGGATCCACGGGCACCTCGATGTCGGCCGTCGCCATGGGCTTGTCGAACTTCTGCCCCGGCTTCGGCTCGATGACGCCGTACTTGCGGTCGCGGAGGACGAAGAGCTTCTTGCCGTCGGCGGTCGGGATGAACGCGTCGGCGTCCTCGAGGATCGTCTGCTCCTCGCGTGCGGCCAGGTCGTAGGCCACGATTGGGCTCATCGCGCCCGGACCGGCCGCGCCCGTGCGCGGCAGCCGCCGGTAGACGACCTTGCCCGGCACGGCCGCCAGCTCCGCGTAGTTGCCCGCCGCGG
>DATKDF010000172.1:0-2615 GCA_035512795.1 Vicinamibacterales bacterium | reverse complement strand
ATGAGCGCGATCTACCGCGCGCTCCTGCGTCTGCTGCCGCGCGCGCGCCGCGCGCGCTTCGGCGACGAAATGGCCGTCGTCTTCGACGACCTGCGCGCCGAGGCGAGTCGCGCGGGTGGACGACGGGCCGCGGTTGCGGTGTGGATGCGGGAGGTGGCGGGCATGGTCCGGTTCTCGATCCGTGAAGTCGTGGCCCGCATCGGCCGGTTGTTCGAACGGCTGTCGCCGGGATCGTCGGGCGGACGATGGAATCCGGGTGTGGACTTCAGGATGGCCTGGCGTGCCCTCAGGGCGCGCCCGTGGCGAGCCGCGCTCACGATGGGCCTTCTTGCGGTCGTACTCTCCGCGAACACGATCGTCTTCACGCTCGTCGACGCGCTCGCGTTCAACAAGGCGAACTACCCCGCGGCCGAGGAGCTCGCCCAGATTCAGCACCGAACCGACCGAGGCCGCACGTCCGAGTTCTTGAGTCCGGCCGCGATTGAACGCTGGCAGGCCCAGTCGGATCTCTTCGCCGGCGTCGAAGCGTGGGCGCGACGCTCGATCTTCATCGTCCGCGACGGCACCTCGCAGGGCGTGGGCCTGGTCGACGTGACGCCGGGAATGATGTCGACGCTGTCGGTCTCACCGGCCTGGGGACGCCCGTTCGTGCCTGACGATGCCGCGATCGACGGCGCGTTCCACGTCGTAGTGTCCGAAGGCTTCGCCCGGGAGCACTTCGGCCGACCGGAAGCAGCCGTCGGCCGGCGTCTCGAGACGTCGCATCTGCCGCTGATCGTAGTAGGCGTGATGCCTGCGACGTTCCGATTCCCCGATGGCGGGCCACGGATCTGGAGAGCGCTGTCGCTCCGCGGCCCTTTGACCGGCGACCGCACCAGGTTCGAGACGATCGTGCGGCTCGCGCCGGGCGTTCCACGCGAAGCGGCCCGCGCCGCCGTGCAGGCTCGAAGCATGGCCATCGGCCGCGGCCTTGGCCTCGCCGCACCGCCCGACTTTCTGTTGACCGACGCGGGGGTCGTGACACCGCACCCCGAGGAACGGGCCCTGTCCTGGCTGCTGCTGGGCGTCGCGTTCGTGCTCCTGCTCGTCGCGTGTGCCAACGTCGCGGCCATCGAGACGTCTGCCGCAGCGCAGCGATCGAAGACATTCGCGCTGCAGCATGCGCTCGGCGCGTCGCCACTCCGCATGGCGTCGGTGGTCCTCATCGAAGGCGCCCTGCTGATGGGCGGCGCGGCCGCCGCCGCGCTGGGCCTCACGGTCGTTGGACTACAGTCTCTGCTGTCCGTCCTGCCGCCGCGGCTTCTCACCTACTCGGCCAACGCCATCGACGTCGACCCACGGAGCCTCGTATTCATGATCGCCCTGGCCGCCGTGACCTGGCTGCTGGCCGCGATGCCCGCTGCCGCACGGGCCGTGCGCCAATCGCCTGCCGAGGTACTGGTCGAGGAAAGCCGTTCCTCGTCCTCCGGGCGTCACCTTGCGCGGCGCGTGCTGACGTCCGTGCAGGTGGCCGCGGCCGTCGTCCTGCTGGTCGGCGGCGGCCTGTTCGTACGAACGTACGTGGCCCTCCTCGGCGGGGAGAAGGGCTTCGACAGCCGGAACGTCGCCGCAATTACGGCGTCGTTCTCGAATCAGGCGCACAACGACCGTACGGTTGTGCTGAGCAGCCTCGTCGAACGACTGTCCGCGCTCGATGGCGTCGAGAGCGTCGCCGTGGCGACGGCACCGCCAGGATTCGGCGAGAACCACTCCGAGGTCCACGTCGCCGTCGACGGAGGCGAACTCGATCCGATCGGGCGTCCGATCTCCTTCCAGGGCGTCGAGCCGGCGTACTTCTCGGTTCTGAACCTGCCGCTCAGGAAGGGGAGGTTCCTGCAGGAAACCGACCCACCGACGGCTGCGGTGATCAGCGAAAGCTTCGCGCGCACGTACTGGCCAGGAATCGACCCGATGGGGCGGACGTTCTCATTCTCGCGGCGCGGCGCCTTCGAGGTTGTCGGCGTCATGGGCGACATGCGGGACGTGACCGAAGCGATCACGGGCCGCGAACGCCTGCTCTTTGTTCACCGGCGGCCGCCTCCGGCTCCGGTCGTGCCACTCGCGGCGTCCGACATCGACGACGGCGGCAGTTGGGGCTACCTGAGTGTCATCGCGCGTCTCGATTCGCGCGAACGCGCGGGCACGGTGCTCGCTGCGGCTCGCGGCATCGACCCACGGTTCGCGATGCGCCTGGAGTTCGTTGACGATGAGTATGCGGAGGCGTTCGGCCCGTATCTGCTGGGCGCGCGGCTGATCGGATCGATGGCCCTTGTGGCGTTCGCCGTCGCGTTCGCAGGCGTCTACGGAGTGATGGCGTCGGTCGTGACCGACCGGGCGCGCGAACTCGGGATCCGTGTGGCCCTCGGGGCCACCCGGCGCGACGTGTATCAACTGGTCCTGGGATCGTCAGGACGCATGGCCGCCGTCGGCGCGGCGGCAGGCGCACTTGTCGCCTGGGCCCTGGCTCTGTATGCACAGTCGACGATCCCCGGCCTGACCGGAGCCGGCCCCCTGCTTGTCGGCACGGTGGCCGGACTCGTGCTGCTGACGGCTGTGGCGGCCACCTGGCACCCGGC